>DATIBM010000427.1:0-2716 GCA_035457545.1 Nitrospiraceae bacterium | reverse complement strand
CCTGCGGCTGAGGCGTACTTGAAACAGTACGTTGAGGCCGCGAGCGGCGAGCCTGCCCGCCAGCATGCCGCCAAGCCGCATGCTGGCTTGTCGCAGCGGCGTATCGGCGGTTGCAGTAGAAGCGGTCATGAATAATGTGGGCTAGGTGTGTTACATGGTTGCACATGAAGGCCGCTACGGTTACGATCCGTCTCGACGCCAAGATCCAGCGCGAACTGGATCGCCTGAGCCGCCAACTGGGCCGCAGTCGCAGCGACATCGTTCGCGATGCGGTACGGCGTCAAATCGCCCTCCTGCGGTTCGAAGGGTCGCGCCGGACTCTCCTTCCTCTTGCCGAGGCGCAGGGCATTCTCACCGATGAGGACGTGTTCCGCATCGTGTCGTGAAAGTCTTCCTCGATACCACTGTGTTGGTGAGCGCATACACGACACGCGGTATCTGCGCCGACCTGCTCCGCTACATCCTGGCTGAGCGTGAGTTACTCACCGGTGAGGTGAATCTGGTCGAGCTTCGTCAAGTGTTGAGGGATCGGTTCCACGCATCGCCGGAACTGACGGCCACCATCGAGGCGGAGTTGCGCGATGCGACGATCGTCCCCAAGCCCGCAACGCCATCCTTGCTTCCCATTCGCGATCAGGATGACCAGTGGGTGCTTGCATCGGCAATCGCGGGCCGAGCAGCTCTCCTGGTCACTGGAGACCAAGACTTGTTGGCCGTCGCACCTCAATCTCCACTCGCCATTGTCGATCCGCGTGGCTGTTGGGAGCATCTCCGCAAGTAGGAATGGCCGATCGGGTGGAGCGGCCCAAAGGGGACAAGGCTGGTTTTCGATTCAACCCGGAGGCCGAAGGGCGGATCGGCCGTCTACGCGACGCAAGAGCATCAGGTAGCCTGTCTCCTGTTGGATCCGACGAAGAACATCGGTCATCATGCAGCGGCGATAGCTCGAACAGACACACCGGCTGGTCTATTCCCCACCGGCATTCGAACGGCTGGTATTTTCCCGCCTATTAGCTAGAATAGCCTCGTGTCCGTCTTCGAACCGATATTTCAAACCTTGAACGCGGCGGGCGTACGGTACGTCGTGGTGGGTGGCCTTGCCACGCTGTTGCATGGATATGCCAGGCTGACGGCGGATGTCGATTTGGCCGTCGATCTCGCTCCGGAAGAAGCCAGAAAAACGATTCGGGCGTTGGGTAAGAAGGGGTTTCGACCGCAGGTTCCGGTGTCGGCGGAAGGATTTGCCGATCCGGCCGTGCGTGAAGAATGGTTCGCTGAGAAGCACATGCGCGCTTTTTCACTCGTCGATCCGATCAATCCCATGAGGGTCGTGGACCTCTTGCTGAAGCCGGAGGTGCCCTTTGATGAACTCCTGGCCCGCTCACAGGAAGCCTTCGTGGGCACGACAAAAGTCAGAATTGCCTCGCTGGACGATCTGATTCTCTTGAAGCGGCACGCTGGTCGGCCACAGGATTTGACCGACCTTGAGCAGTTGGAGGCGATCCGCAGACAGAAAGGCAGTCGCTGACATGGCTGACAAGCCCGGGGGTTCTTCAGGAGAAGCGCAGGCGGATTGGCAAGCTAGCGATCAAAGCCTGCTTGCGGCCACACTGGCGGCAACGCCGGCTCAACGTCTGGCGTGGCTGGAAGAGGCGCTTCATCTGGCCTATGCGAGTGGCGCGTTGAAGCCACGAAGGCCGATCAGCCAAGAAGAATGGGAAGCGATGGGTTCATCGCCTCGATGACCGTCACCTCACGAGCCACTCGCTCTTCTCATTGCCTGCCGATGGCCCTACCACACTCCTTACTGATTTCAGACTATCGCCGGCTTCACTTCACCGGACTCGTCCCACTCGCCTCGTGGGCTTGAAGCGGCCTGAACCTCCGCTTCATTTCTTCGACGACCCGAAGTCGGTCCTTGAGCGCCGTCTCCTCCAGTTCATAATTTCCAAGCAATGTCTCCGTGAGCGACCGCATCTCCGTCCCCAGCGCCGTGACCAGCGGAGGGAGTTGCTCCATCCTGCTCCTGAAACCTGAGGCCCTGGCATCGTACCCCTCCACCGCCTTCTTCAGGCTGGTCGTCACGGTGCTGAGTTCATTCAAAATCTGGCTGCTCATCACCTCCTGCTCCTTCAGCGATTCCAGCGACGCCCTCGTATCGAGTTGGAAGGTGCCGACCTGAGCACGGAGATTTTCCAATTCGGTCTTGAAGGATTTGACCTGGTCGCGCAGGCTGCCGGTCTCCGCTCGCATGGTCCTGGTCTGGGCGTCCAACTTCTTGCTCAGGTCCAGATTCAGCATCTCCAGATCCGAGGACGTGGCGCAGCCTGCCGCCAGCCACGACACCATAATGCCGGTTCCCAATTGCAGGAGAGCACTCCGGGATAGCTGTTTCATAACCCACCTCCCCTGGTGAAGCGATATAGATCATCCTACTCGCCGTTTGAGCGCGGGTTCCAAGTGGGAGAACTACGGAGTGAGCGACCGCGTTGTCCTCATGGGTCCTGTCGATCGCGTGCAAATTCGGGTCACCAAGAAAAGCAGGAGTGGGGCATCCACACGTAGCAGGCGGACCTGACGTCGAAGGAAGGATCAAGAACTCGATTTGGTGGCCTGAAACTCAGGTGCGTCGATGGAGCCGGGGCATTGGCGCGCGGCGGGACGCGGGGAATGGCAGCCGGAGGCAAGCAACGCCACATTCGAAGGCTGCAGTCAG
>DATIBM010000426.1:0-5452 GCA_035457545.1 Nitrospiraceae bacterium | reverse complement strand
GCGGCCTTTTGGCCGGCGGGTCCGCTCCCGATCACCAGGACGTCGTATGTGGCGACGCTGCTCATAGCGCCAGACTGTCCACGACCTTCGCCACTTGGTCCTTCGCGGCGACCAGGGCATCGAGGTCCTTTGGATAGAGGTTCAGGTCCGCAAAGGCCTGGTGCTCCCTGAGCGAAGCTTCATCCAGCGAGGCAGGATCGAGCAGGAAGGTCGCCAGCCGGTCCGACACGCAGGCCATCATGACTTCCTGTTTAAACGATTCCGCCTGGTCGTATTGCCGGTAGTGCGCAATCGATACCCGCGCCTGCTTGGGCAGTTGCCACTTGTCGGCCAACTGCATTCCCAGCGGCACATGATGCGCGTCGATCAACAGATCCAGCAGATCCGGCTCCAAGGGGACCTTCAGTTCCGCGCTCAGGCCGACGCAGGCGTTCAGGACGACCGGCTTGCCGACCGCATGCAGCAGGCCGCACACATAGGCGCTTTCCATGTTCAGCCGCTTGAGCTTCGCCACCTCCTTCGCATAGACACCGCTCGCCAGCGAGTGTTTCCAGAGGAATTGCATGCGGCGTTCGTGCCCCGGCGCCGCGAAGGTTCCGGCCTTGAGCGAGACGGTGAAGGCGATTTCCGACAGCAGGGTCAAGCCCAGCATCGACACGGCATGCTGGAGCGAGACAATGGGCATCCGCGGCATGTAGGCCGGCGAATTGGCGATCCGCAACACGTGCGCGGCCAGGGCTTGGTCGCGATGGATCAGGCTCGCCAGCTTGGCTGCATCGGAATCGGGATTGTTGACCATCGACAGGATCTCTGTCGCCACACTGGGCAGCAGCGGCAGTTCGATCTTCCCGTTGCCGATGCGCTCGAGCAGCGCCTGTTCGATCGGCTCGCAGGCGGTGGATCCGTCTGTCGGGGGACTGCTCATGACAACCTCGTGCCGGTTCAGGTGATTGAGGAGTAGCAACCCTCTGTCTTGTCGGCGAGTCCGGCCGCAAACTTTACCGGAGGCCCTGAGCCGGTCCCTTGTGCCGGCCATGCCGGTATGGTAATGACCGAGGGGGAGACATCGCACGATGACGGCTGAACCGCGGACCAGACTGACTTACGCCCTCTATCCCGGGTGCGCCGCCAAGGGCGCGACTCCGGAGCTCTATCAATCCACGATGGCGATCCTGCCGAGGCTGGATCTCAAGGTGGTTGAGTTGGCCGCCGCTTCCTGTTGCGGCGCTGGGGTGCTGGCCGAGGAGGACCCGGATGCGGCCCTGGCGCTCAACGCGCGCACCTTTGCCCAGGCCGAGCAGCTTGGTCTCGACATCATGACCATTTGCGGCACCTGCCAGGGTGTCATGAGCGCCGCCAATCGCCGGCTCAAGACCGAAGCCGGACTGCTCGACCGCATCAATGGGATCCTCGGACCGGAGGGAATCACGTACCGCGGCACGGTGCAGGTCAAACATCTGCTCTGGATTCTCGTCAAGGACGTGGGGCTTCAGCGCCTGCGTCAGGAAGTGCGAGTCCCTCTCCAGCAATTGCACATCGCGCCGTTCTACGGCTGCTACATCCTGCGCCCCTCCTGGCATCTGGGCTTCGACGACCCTGAGAACCCCACCTCGCTGGAACGGGTCATCCGCGCGGTCAGCGCCGAACCGGTCGCGTACGCCGGACGGACCAAATGCTGCGGCTTTCCCATCATCCTGGAAAAGGAGGCCATCGCCGTGACGATGGCCGGCCAGAATATGAAGGAGGCAAAGGAGTCGGGGGCCGATGCGATGGTCACTCCCTGCCCGCTCTGCCACATGAGCCTGGATATCTATCAGGAGCGAGCCGGCCTGGCGGTAAGCGCCACCTTGAATCTGCCGATCCTCCACCTGCCCCAGTTGCTCGGGCTGGCGATGGGACTCCCGGCCAAGGACCTGGGGCTAGCCCGCCATCTCATCTCGGTGGAATCGCTGGTGCGTAAAATCGAGCGGTCCCAGGCGGCCGCCCTTCCCGAAGGAGCCGGTTGATGAAGACGATTAAGTTGTCGGATTATCAAATCTTTAGCTCAGAGAAGATGAAGAAGAACAATATCTTTCAGACGCCGCGGTTCTTTTGCGATGTGTACTGTTTCGAGCCGGGCCAGGAACAGAAGGGCCATGTGCATGGCGAGCAGGATAAGGTCTATCTGGTCTTGGAAGGGCAGGGGACATTTCAAGTTGGGAATGACCGGCAGGTGCTGGGTCCGGGAGAGGGGACCATGGCTCCTGCCGGAGCACCGCACGGAGTCTTGAACCACACCACCCAACGGTTGAAGGTGCTCGTGTTCGTCGCGCCGAATCCGTCCTGATCAGCGTCATTCGTCAATCGTCATTCGTTAATCGAGAAATGGCCTCCGCCGGTTGACGGTTTTCGTATGACGATTAACGATCTTCCCCCTCCAGCGGGATCGTGACGCTGATCGCTCCGGCCAATTCACCCGCGTGCCGGCCTTCTCTCGGGTAACCGGAGATATCCTCCACTCCTTTCGGTTCGCCGTGACAGCCCATGCATTCAGCCTCGTAATAGATCGGGACGAGCAGCCGCAGGGTGCGGCCTCCATCCGCCAGTTCGCTCGATGGTTCACGGCTCCCGGGCGCAGCGGCAAATTGCCGAAGAACCGCCTCTTCATAAGGATCGGGCTCGTTCTTGGGATTGCGGGGCGAAAGGGCCGTCTGCTTGAGACGGACCGGCGAGCCGGCCGAGAAACGTCTGGCCGCCTGGCTGCCGAAGGTCGCGGGAATGAAATTCTTGTATCCGATGCCCCGTTGGTTGATGACGAACTGCGCGTCGTTGACCACATCCTTGCTGGCCCGCACGAGCGCCAAGAGGAGACCCTGGGCGCCGGGAGGAAGGTGTGCCGTCGAGACGTCGTTCAAGTCTATGCCACTGCGAACCTTGAACTCGGCCTTGAGCTGTTGTTCGAAGACCTCGGCCGTGAACCCCTTCGCCCCCCTGTGCGGATCGTCGATCAGCGATTGATTGCGGTCGATGACCACCCGGCCCGAATCCAGAAGCAAGGCCAGCAGTTGCGCCGTCCTCCGGGCTTCAGTTTCGGAGGCGCCACAAACGAGACCGGACGGCGCCAGCAGGAACCAGGCCGCAACGGCGTGACAACAGAGGATGGCGAGGGCGGAACGCCGGGCTTGTGCGGCGGAGACCCGGAGGGGATTCATCGTGAGGTCATCCATCGACAGGTACCCTGGTCATAATGTTGTGGAAGCTCCTCGACCGAAAAGGGTAGGCCCTCGGCCGCGGCCCGCCGGGGATAGGCATAGAATTCATCATGCCACTTCCGGCGCAATTCCTCCAACCGTCCGGACTCCCTCAGGCGGAACAACGTGTCGTTGACAAACAACCGCAACCGGTAATTCTCCTCCGCCATCGCCACGGCATATTGCTCGCGCGTCAATCTGAGCGGTGTTCCGTCTTCCCGTTCGATCAGATGCCAATCTTGCCGGACCCGCGTCACAATGTAGCGCAGGACCGGCAGCTTCCCGAGGATCACGTCAACCGGCGGGTTCTGCGACTCGAAGGCCGCAGGAAGCGAATCACACAGGACCAAGTCGCTCATCGCCAGATGCTCCTTCGCATACACATAGGGGCTCCTCAATTCGGGGACCGCCACGCGGAGTCCCTCGAACGCGCGGCTCGCCGGCGTTCGGCCCTCGCCGTTTTTCGTCGGTGTCCCGAATCGCGTGCGGATCGACTGGGCAAGCTCCCGGCTTCTGGCCATGCCCCCGATCGCGCCGTCGTCATAGTAGGGAATGGAATAGGCGATGCCCGCGGCCTGCTCCAACGGGACATTGGCGGTCACCGCGGAGACGATGAGATCCAGCTTGTTTTCGTTCAGTTCCACGAATTGATCCCGCACGCGAACCAGATGCAAGGTCGGAACGATCGGTTCTCCCCCGCCGCACCAGCGTCCCAGGGCCGAGGCGAGTTCCCGTACCAGGTCCACATCCATGCCCGTGATCCGAACGCCTTCGTCGGTGAACACCGCGGGAAAGACAAAGGGCCGAAACGGCTCGACCGAGATGCCCACACGCAGGCGTTTGCGGGCGCAGACCCGTTGCAGGTCGTCTTTGGCGATCGGATAAATCCATTGGACAACGTCATAGACCAGGCCGCATCCGGTCAAAGCGGGGACGCACGCCATGAGAACCATCCGGGCCATCAGAAGCAAGCCGGCCGATCGCATCCTAGAACCGCACCCCCGTGAGAAAGACCCACTGTTGAGCGAGTCCCCGTTCCTCGCGAAAGTCGATTTCATATTGCGTGTACTGAAAAGAAAAATCCACAGCGATCCCGTGCGCGACTGGAAACCGCACCCCCACCTGGCCGCCGACGAGATGCCCGGTCTGATCGTTGCCGGAGCTGGGCAACACAATGCCGACGATCGCGCCCAGATACGGAACGGCTCGGTCCGCCAACGGACCGAACAGCAGATGGCGGATCACCCGATTGATCGGCATCCGCTTCGGAAAATCCAGCACTTCGAGAAAGTTATTCCAGCGGGGGTTGAGGAACACGGAATGTTGGTCGGTTTTGAATTCTTCGGTATGGATGCTGAAAAACTGATATGTGGCTCGAAGCTCGAGATCACCGTATCGCAATGCCGTGAATCCGGCCTGAACGCCGATCTCACGGTCCTTGGGGGCAAAGGTCTGTTTTCGGATGGCGACGTCGAGATTGATCGGCTTGATCGGCAGGAGATCCAAGAGCGCTTCCTGAGCCGAGGCAGGACCGACAATCAGCGAAAGACAACCCAGGATGAACGGCACCGTGTACCGATGGATGCCACCGGACAGGGGACGAGAGACCACTGAACCCCTCCGTCCCTTGGTAGGTGCTCGTGATTTCCGAGCACCTACTGCAGAGCGACAGGAGCGATGCCGGCGGTGATGCAGGATTGCATCAGACTGGCCCGGCAGGCTCTCTGCACCGTCGTCTCCAGCTCGGCCACGCGACGGACCAAGTCGTCCGCCGTCACCTGTTCAGGATCGACGTCGATCAACAGATGTCCGGGCAGGCTCCTCCCATCGAGGAACCGGACTCCGGGAAGTTCCTGCAACGCGGCCTCAATGTCCCGGCTGAACGAGTCGCACTCGGAACCGGTCACCATCAAGGTCACCCGTTGAAGGGGAGATGCAGCCAACACTGTCGTGTTTAAGACCGTTGTGAGGAGGAATATACCTAAGAGGGCGGTGAATGTCTTCATCATTGATCATGACCCTCTCAGCAGCGAGGCCGGAGCCGCAGTCTGACTGAACACCGAACGAGGCGCGGGCCGGCCGCCGCCAGCGGCCGGCCCGGTCGTCCATCATGGCATAGGCGTCACACCCGTTTGCGGTGTCGTCGGCTTCCAGGGCACCATCGGCATCAGGGGCAATTGCTTGGCGTCAGGAGATGCCACCAGCACCGCGATAGCCCCCCG
>DATIBM010000425.1:0-2367 GCA_035457545.1 Nitrospiraceae bacterium | reverse complement strand
AATATGTGCGTCAAGGCGACCGGACCGTGTTCGGGCGCACGAGCTGCGAGACGCCGTGGCATCTTTTGCCGCCCATCTATCTCGATGATTCAGGCAGCGCCTACACCCTTCTGATGAATCCGTCGGGCGGCCTCGTGGGCGGAGATCATCTCTCGATCGATGTGTCCGTCGGACCACAGGCACACGTGTTGATCTCCACGCCGTCCGCCAATCGCGTCTATCGATCCTTGAACCAAGACGCCGTTCAAGATGTCAGGATCGAAGTGGGGGAGGGAGGGATCCTCGAGTGGATGCCGGAGCATACGATCCCTTTCGCCGGTTCACGTTTCCGGCAATGCATTCATGCCAAGTTGGGTGCCGGCGCGACTCTGGTGCTCTGGGATGCGATCGCTTCCGGACGTATCGCACATGGCGAGCGCTGGCGCTTCGCCTCGCTCGAGAATGACATCCGAATTGCCATACCGTCGGAGGCGGTCGTGCGAGAGCATTATGTGCTGATCCCTGCAGAAGCACCGGCCGGCATTGGAATGGTCGCGGATTGGGATTATGTCGGATCTCTCTTTGTGGTCGGGGATGCGGTCTTGTCGACTCATTGGGCATCCCTTGAGGCTGCGATGTGGGAGGTGCTTGAAAAGTGGCGCGTTCAGGATCTGCTCGGCGGGGTCTCTCAGCCCTCGGTTCCCGGTGTCGTGGTCAAACTGGTCGCCAAGTCGGCGCCGGTCATGACTCAAGTCCTGATGGATCTGTGGGCCGAAGTCCGTAGCATCCTATGGCGGAGGCCGGCAGCAATTCTCAGAAAATACTGACTCAGCGTGTTTGACACCCTACGGATCCGGGTGCTATTCTCCCGCACGCTCGGAGACAATGGAGTCTCCAGATCATACTGAAACTTCTCACGGACAATGACGTCCTCGACTCTTCAACGAGTTTGAGGGCGTTTTTTTTTGCTAACGCTTTGTAGAAGAGAGCTATGCGCACGTTTCGCATTGCCATGGTCCAGATGAACCCCACGGTGGGCGATTTGGACGGCAACGTGCGACGAATTGCCGGATGGCTCAAGGAAGCGAAGAAGGCCAAGCCGGATCTCGTCGTGTTTCCGGAATTGGCCATTACCGGCTATCCGCCCGAAGATCTCCTGTTGAAGCCGCAGTTTGTGTCCGACAACCGCCGCGCATTGAATGAGATCATTCGCGTTTCTCGTGATGTCGCGGCCGTGGTCGGTTACGTCGGCCAGGGTTCTCCCATGGATCCGCATGAAGGCGCCTCAGTGCTCCCGGCCGGGCGGCACCATCTCTACAACGCTGCGGCGGTGATCGCCGACCGGCGCCTGGCGCTCTCGTATGCGAAGTGGTACTTGCCGAATTACGGTGTCTTTGATGAAAACCGTTATTTCCATCCGGGACGCCGACTGCCACTTGTCACCGTCAAGGGTACGGTGGTTGGCGTCAACATCTGTGAGGACATCTGGCTGCCGGAAGGGCCGACTCGAGGCCAGGCGAACGCCGGGGCGGAGGTCATCGTCAACATCAATGCCTCCCCGTTTCATGTCGGCAAAAGCCGATCGCGCGAACAGATGCTGGCGACGCGTGCACGGGACAACCGCGTGATATTGACTTACACCAATACCGTGGGCGGGCAGGATGAGTTGGTCTTCGATGGCAACAGCGTCGTCCTGGATCACACCGGAGAGATCATTGCCCATGCCAGAGGGTTCGTGGAGGATCTCCTGGTCGTCGATCTCAATGTCGAAGCAGTAACCAGAGCCCGCGCCTCGGAGGGGCGAAAACCGGGATTGAGCAGGAAATCGGGCCCTCTCATTGATCGGGTCGTCCTGGAAGGGCAAACAGCAGGAAAGCGAACCCGCGTGATTGCCTCGATGGAAATGTTGGCGGACCCATTGGACGAGGTATATCGCGCGCTGACACTGGGCGTGCGCGATTATGTGACCAAGAACGGGTTCAGGCAGGTGCTGATTGGGTTGAGCGGCGGAATCGATTCCGCATTGACCGCTGTGATCGCCGTCGACGCACTTGGCGCGGAGAATGTGCTGGGCGTCTTCATGCCGTCGCCGTATACGTCTCCGGAAAGCCGTGAAGACACGCAGGAGTTGGTCCGCCGTTTGGGAATCCCACTGAAGACGCTGCCCATCACGCCGCCCTTCAAGGCCTATCTCCAGACCCTGAAGCCTGCGTTCGCCGGGACGAACGTCGACACGACGGAAGAGAATCTTCAAGCCCGTATCCGTGGCAATCTCTTAATGGCGTTGTCGAATAAGTTCGGCCATCTCGTGCTCACGACCGGCAACAAGAGTGAAATGAGCGTGGGCTATGCCACACTCTACGGTGACATGGCCGGCGGTTTCGCCGT
>DATIBM010000424.1:0-12538 GCA_035457545.1 Nitrospiraceae bacterium | reverse complement strand
GTTGTCACGGATCTCGATCGAAATGCGCCGCTCCTCCGGCGCCAGGCGGATCCAGACCTTGCCCTCCTCCGGGTCGCTGAACTTGAACGCGTTCGCCAGGAGGTTATAGACCACTTTGGTCATCTTGCGAACATCGATCTTGGCCGGGAGAGGTTGCGAGGCTCCTTCTAAGAAGACCCGCTGCCGCTCCGACGATTCAAAATTGGCGGCCACGTTCTTGACCAGCGACACCAGATCCACGCAGACGGTTCTCAGGTTGGCCCGTCCGCTCTCGAACCGGGCCAGCTCCAGCAGCTCATTGATCAGAAACAAGAGGCGTGAAGTGTTCCGCAGCCCGGATTGGACGACCGTGAGGGCTTCCGGGGGCAGCGACGTCTTGGACAGGGTTCTGAAGGCTCCCAGGCTGACCGTGAGCGGAGTGCGAAACTCGTGACTGATATTGGCGAAGAATTGATCCTTCAGCCGATCCAGTTCCAGCAGCTTGCGATGCGAGATTTCGAGTTCCTCGCGGGCCCTCCGCTCCGAGAGCCGCGCCTGGAATTCGGCGGCTTGCAGCTTCTCGTAGAGGGAGACCGAAAAGAGACAGGCCACGCAGGTCCAGATCAGGAAGAAGGAGTTCTGAACGGCCGCCGCCTCCGCTCCGGGCGGGAGAGGGCCCAGGAGATTGATGCCGTAGTAATAGACGAGCGTCACGGCTTGAGCCGACAGATGGCTGAGCCAGGAAATCGGCACGATCACGGCGGCTGCAAGCAACACGAGATTCAGCCCGCTGTAATAGGGCGATGTGAAGCCCCCTAAGCTCACCGTCATATGGGCCACGCAGACATTGGCAATGACCACCCAGGCGATCAGCGGGACTCGCGGGTTGACCGCGGTCCGTCGTCGCACGAACAACAGGAACATGCCAAGCAGCCCGGTTTGAAGGAGCACTCGGAGGGTCAGGAGTACCGGCCAATGATCTCGATAGAACAGGAGATCGGACAACAGGAACACGGGATTGGCCACGAGGCCGAGATAGTACAACGTGCGGAGACGGTCTCTGGCGAAGGCGCGCCGCCATTCGTCGAATGGGCTGAGATCGCCGGCCTCAGCATGCATGAGCATGGTCTCGAAACAGTGCGACGCGGTGGTGTCGGAGCGACACCAGTGAAGAGGAGACAAGCGGGACGGACATGGAGTTCCCCGTGAGGTGGGAGGCGAGGAAAGGGTACTGGTCAACGCACCGGCTGTCAACAGCAGGTCATGCGAAATGCCGGTATTTCAGCCGGAGAGGTTCTTCTTTGCCAAATCCGTCGTTATTTCGCTTTGGTATTATCCGGCGGTCAGTACAGGACCGAAGGGAGAAAGGCCCCCAGCGGTTTCTGGTAGAGGCCTTGGCTCATCAAGGTCATCGGCTGGACCACGCGCAGGCCTTGCTCAAGGCACCAACGGAACAGCTCGGCGTTCCTGGTGGGAAGTAGGAATCCTGGTCCGAGAAAGGCCGGGGCTGCGCCGATCAGCGCCTTCAGCTCTTCATTTGTCCGGCCGACCGCGTGTCCGAAAAACCCGATAGAGGTCGCATAACCCGTCAGACGACCGTCATGTTCCACGACCATGGCCGTGTCTTGCTTGATCGCGTCGAGCAGTTCGCGGGCGCGATCGTGGCCATGGACCTGACGGCATAGGCGATTACAGGCCTCTAGATCCCCCTCCGTCGCCTTCCGGACGACATAGCCCGGCAAAGTCAGCTTCAGCGCAGGACCCTGCAGGGTCGAGAGCGGCTCGCGCGCATCGAAACCCAGCTTGGTGTACATCGAGAGCGAACGGTTGTGATAGGCGGCCTGCACCAACCGCACGCCCGCGAACCGTTGCGTGTGCGCCCTGCTCAGGACATGTTCCATCAACCGGCGGCCGATCGACCCGTTCTGGGCGGACGGATGGACGGTGATCGGGCCCACCCCGGCAATGGCGGCATTCTCCCAGAGGAAGTTGCTGCCGACAATCCGACCGTCGATCTCCGCGATGACCGAATAGACGTCCGCTCGCGACATGACGGAGTGCAGAAGGCCGACCGCGATGTCCGGAGAAGGGAAGTCCGGAGGAAAATTATGCTGCTCGGCGATGGCCTTGAACGATTCGAAACAGATTATGCCGCAGGATTGGGCATCCTCGGCGGTTCCCGACCGGAATCTCACTTGCATGAACGGCGCCTCCTCGTGAATAGACTCCTGTTCGGATGATCCGAATGAACGCGACAGCGACGAAGGCTACGTTTCGGGAAGGATGATGTCAACAGGACATCGCGGGCTCGGCGGTCCTCCTTGCTCTGCCGGGCGGCAAACCGTTAAGGTGGCAGAGAATGAGACGGCTCATTGCAGTTGGTGTACAGTGATGGACGTGAACAACGGGAAGGGAGTCATGATGACCTTAGACAGAGGGATCACGGCGGTTCTGGGAATGATGGCGGTGCTGGTGCTGGGCGGGCCTGCATGGGGCGCGGACCAGTCAGATCTCGACAAGTTCATCCGCGCGAGAATCGACATCGGCGAGATGATGACGGGCTATTTCAAAGACCGCGGCGGGATGTCATTCGGCGAGGGCGGCAGACCGTCCCCCGAGCAGATGCGCGACATGCGGGAGGACATCAATGCCCGTCTAGCCAAGGTGCTGGCGCCCTACGGCCTGACGGCGGAGGAATACCGCAACCGAAGCCGGGAGGTGCTGGGCGATGAAACGGCGGTCCGGCAGTATCTCGACCAACACCCGGATCTCAAGCAGCGTTACGAGGCCTTGCCGATGGACCGAATGGGACGAAGCGGCAGCGGGCGGGGATATTAGCGGCGGCCCGACGTGATGGCCGGCGTGTTGGGGCAGGGGAGAGTACGCCGCCGCGCGCAGTGAAACGGTATCGGCTGCCCGATCTCCTCTTCACTTTCCTTTCATGCAGACCCCGCGGATTTCGCTGAGACAGGCGGCGGGTGAACGGGGAGGCGGATCACAAACGTCGTGCCCGTTCCTTCCTGACTTTCCACGGAAATCTGTCCTCCGTGAGCATCGACCGCGTCCTTGACGATCTTCGTGCCCAACCCCGTGCCGCCGGCTTTCCGGCTCAGGACACGGGTTGTGAACAGACTGTCTCGGATCGCGGGCGGCATGCCCCTGCCTGTGTCTTGAACGGTGAGCACGATGGACCTGCCTGCTGCGTCGAGGCCACCGCGGATCGTGATAGAGCCGAGCGGGGGAACTTCCGGAATGGCATTGTGAACCAGGTTATAGAGTGCTGAATAGAGCCGGTGCTCGTCGGCCATGATCGGCGGCAAGGCATCGAGCCCTTCCATCCGAAGCGCAATCTGTTTCTGGTCCAACAGCACCCGCAATGACTTCGCGACGCTGTCAGCGACCTTGGCAAGGTGGCAGGGTTCAAACTTCTGCGGCGCGCGGATAACCGCGACATAATCCGCAATCCCCTTCATCCGGCCCTGAATGCGCTCGGATGTGTTCCGCAACATCCGGATGACTTCGTCGCATATCTCGTGACTGGCCTGGGCCCGGATCGCTTCGATCTCGGGCAATTTCTTGAACAGCTCGTCGAGTTCGCCCGCGAGCAGGTCCGTGCCCGTGACAAGCGGCATCAGGAGATTCTTGACATCGTGACTGATCTCTCCCAGCAGCCTGGTGATCTCGCCCGTCAATTTGTTCCGCTCCAGTGCCTTGGCAATAATAGAGTCCAGGTGGCCGGATTCGAACGGCTTGGTGATGAAATCGACGGCCCCTTCCTTCATGGCCTCCACGGCCAGCCCAATCGTGCCGTGCGCAGTCAGGATGATGACCGGCAGGTCCGGCCAGCGCCGCCTGATGTGCTTGAGGGCTTCAATGCCGCTCATGCGCGGCATTTCCATATCGAGGAAGACGAGGTCGGCCGGTTGCGACTCCAGCGCGGTCAGGGCGGCTTGTCCATCGCTGGCGGAGGTCACGTCATGCCCCAACCAACTGAGCCGGTCCGAGAGGCTCAAGACAATGTCCGGCTCATCATCGGCGACAAGGATGCGTATACCCATGGTTCCCTTCAGGCGGACCCGAAGAAGCCATCACTAACCGATCGTGTATCTGCTGCAGATCAGGAGGAAGATGACGAAGGAAAACGGAGAGGACATGCTGAATGCCTCAGCCCGTGCGGGAGACTCACCGGGCAAGAATTGCGGACAGGCTACTCGTCGGAGAGGAAGGAGTCAACGGGAGGTTGGGGAAATGCACGTATTTCGAGAGACCGGATGCCCTGTGCCGCGAGCAGGATGACATCCGCAGCGATTGCTTGCTGAATCGCTCAGGAAGGTTTGAACTTGAACCGGCAAACGTGGCCGCCGCGGACAATGCATTCGTCATGCACGACGGGGCGCCCGACGAAGGTCGAGAGCAGGGCGAGATCAAAATGGCAGATCTCGGGAAAGCGAGCGGCGAGTTGGTGAAAGACACAATTCGTGGCCTCAATCATCGGAAGCTGGCGACCCGACGGTTCCGTCGACTCGGCTTCATACCCTAACTCCTGCATGACAGCCGCCAGGTGTTTTACCCGTTCCGTAGGATTCTCCGGTAGACGGCGAGCGGCCTGCATCTGTGTCCCGACTTGATTGCCCAGCCTCTCGAATCGCGCGATCAGCGCGTCCTCTCCTTTCTCGGTCCTGAGCGAATCCAATAGCAATTCCGAGAACCACGAATATTTGCGCGGAAAGCTCTCATTGCCGGCAGTGCTCAGGACATACAACTGTTCCGGCCTTCCTCCCGTGGCTTGCGTCGCGCCTTTGGTCACGAGGCCTTCCGCCTCAAGGGAGGTCAGGTGCTGACGCACGGCATTCCGCGAGATGTGCAGGCGGCCCGCCAGCTCCTCTACCGTGAGGCCTGCTTTCCGTTCCAAGAGCAACCGCAAGAGCTGCTCCCGGCGAGTGGCTTGAGGACGCATCCGAGAATTTCCCCATCCGAAATATACAGAAAGGACTGCGCAAATGTCTATTACAGCACTTATAACATATATTACTTGACAAATGGTGTGTTGGCGACTACTCTGCGCATTCTCAAGCATCAAGGCGTTCTTTCAACCCAGGAGGTTTCTCATGACTCGTGTGATCCGTTCACTGTCTGCACTCATAGTGGTTCTCGCGTCGGTGGCCTGTACGCACAGCCCCCAGGCGACCACCCCCTCGGCGGCACCCTCGGCCAAGGTGGTAGACACCAAGGAGGCGCTCCGCGACCTGTGGCTTGGACACATCTTGGCCATACGCAACGTGGCGGTCGCGACGATGGACAAGAATTCCGCGGCCCGAGAGGTCGCTGAAAAGGGCGTGGTGACTAATGCCGAACAGATCGCCCGGTTGGTGGAGCCGTTCTACGGCAAGCCGGCGTCGGACAAACTCTTCGCCTTGTTGGCCGGTCACTACGGAGCGATTCGCGATCATTTGGACGCGACCGTTGCGGGCAATCCCACCCAGCAAGATGCGGCCATGAAGCAACTCACCGCCAATGCCGGTGAAATCGCCACATTCCTGAGCGGAGCCAATCCCTATCTGCCGAAGGATACGGTGCTCGGATTGCTCATGGCCCATGCGGCCCATCACATCACGCAATTCCAACAGTTGAAGGCCGGCGAGTATGCGCGGGAAGCCGAGACCTGGAACGGCATGAAGCAACACATCTATGTCGTGGCCGATGCGTTGACCGGCGCCCTGGCCAAGCAGTTTCCAAACAAGTTCTGAGGGAGGGCGATCGGACGTCATCGAGGCGCGCCTTCCCTCTTCGTGAGGGAGGGCGCAGCCGAAGCGGTGTTCGGCCGAATAATACGGCACAGGAGGACGAGATGACGATTTCGTGATGCGTGGGCATTCAGTCTATCTGGTTCGGGCTGCCATAAGAGGGTGACGCCTCCCGGCTCCTCCGTGCGTCCCACAACGGGGCCGACGCATTTCTTCTCCGGTCGATGTATGATTGCAGGCCCTGGGACTCAACCAAACCGACGGCGGAAATGAGCACATTGTGAGGCGTGGATGGAAGACTGATCAGAATGGGGCGAAGTGTAAGGAGCGGCGAGGAGAACCAATCAGGTGCAGTGGATCTCTTGCACGGGAGGTGATCTGTGATGCCTGGGAGAAAACGGACTCTTGTCGCCCGTCTGATGGCAGGAGCCGGCTGCGTCTGCGGCATAATGGGCTTCTTGATGCCTCCAACCGCTCAAATGGCCGGGCCGGCAGATTTCGATTGGTTTGCCGCCGGAACCGTGCTGATCGTGTTTGCCGTGTACCTGTTGGTGGACGGTGCGGTCGCCTTCCAAAAGGCTCATGCGGAGAGTGACACCGACCCCCCAACCAGAAGAGACCCCCACCTTGGTCGTGGCGCGCACACGAAATCACTGAGCCCCTGACAGAGAGCCAGAATAGACTGAACGTCCGCCAGTGGAGCAGGGCCGCGTCGGTTCTTCTCCGCCATCCGAAATGGCCGACCACTCTTCGGAGAGCTGGAAATCCGGATTCCATGCCACTTCCCACAGATGCCCATCGGGGTCTTGAAGCGAGGCTGTATAGCCACCCCAGAAAGCGCTGTGCGGTGGGTCGGTGATTAGGCACCGGCTTGTTTGACCTGGGCCATGACTGTACCCACCTAAGTACGTAATGCCAATTTGGAAAACTCGCCGCCGGCGGAGCGATTCGGTGGGAGTACGCGATCACGATGCGCGAACCAGTGGCTCCAATTCTGGCAGGTGAACGAAACCTGAAACAGGTCAATGGGAACCACTTTTTCTTCAGGGGGCAGCCGGCCGCGGATACAGCGGGAACTTGTCGAGAAGGCGCACTGGCAGAAGGAGGAAAGCACCGGCTACTTTTTCAGGTGGGTCTCCTGAGGTGAGTATCGTGCACTCCGCAACTGAGGCTCACATAGTTTCGCGCCAGTTCAGAATGCCCCCAGTTGTCATTTCAATCTCGGCTTCTTCCCAGAAGGCCGCGCCTCAGGCAACTATCTGTTCTCCCCGGCGCGAGAACTGGGCTTAAGGGTTCAATGAAAAGTTCTGCGTCGCATTCGCAGCAGAAATATCCATGTTGGGAGCCGACTGGGTGGCATACCCGTCGGCAGAGGCCTCAACCGTGTACTTCCCCGCCACCCCAGATTGCGCCGCACTATCGAACAGAATGGGCAGGGTGGGGCTGTATTGGCCGAGCGATGGCGCGCCAACGGGCAGGAGGAGTGCGTACTCAGAATCGCCGGGTGGATTACCGGCTACAAGAGTGGCGGGTTGTGATTTCACGGTCACGACGGGACCGCCGTTGAGCGATTGCTTGGCTGCGAGAAAGACGGTTGGGTCGTCGGTGGGCGGGTTCAACGTTGCGGTGCCGCCGATGGTCCTGGTCGTGGAGGGCTGCAACAGGATTGGGGCGGCTTGCGTGCTGATGATAGTGGTGCTGGTGTTGCTCGTGACCGGCACCCCGGCGATGACTGAGGTTGCATGGCCGTCTGCCGCGATCACCACGTCGTATTGGGCCGGATCCAAACGGGCCAGGAAGAATCTGCCGGTCACCGAGTTCGGCACAGTTGTTCGAACGACCGTGCCGTTCATCTGGGCAGAGACGACGACATTGGTCAGGGACTGATTGACAAAGCCTTCGATGCCGTTTAATGCAAAGGGAATGACTTTGATCACCGATTTGAGTGCGTAGGTGTTGTTGGTGCGTGTCACGACCGACCGGCAGGCATCGAAGTCCAGCAGCAGATCGACCCGTTGTCCGGGATCCACGGTGAACTGGTGGATCAATTTAATCCCGGTTTGGACTCCACTGGGCGTATCGAGGGCGATTTCATTCGGTTGGCCTGACAGCACAACCGAATTGGCCAGGGGCTGACCGGGGCTGTTGGGAACCAAGACCAGGCGCAACTGCGTATAGTGGCCTGCTGTCAGCGGGGTCTCGCCAAGGTGCTCCAGCGCAAAATTGGGCTGCGTGGGATCGTTGAGGTCGAGCAGGTTGATTTTGCGGGGCGGGCTTATCGTGATATCGGCCCAGCCGCTGCTGTTGTCGCTTGCAGAGGCGCTTTGATGCACCCGCACCTTGCTGACGGTGACATTCACCTCGTCGAAGCCGCAGGCCGGTGCATCCGTGAGCGACACGCTCAGGACACCTGGTTGGGAACTACCGCCGCCACCGTCGCTGCCGCATCCGGCCATGACAACGGTGAGGATCAACCCCATGATCCCTCTGATAAATGCTGTGGCATGCTTCTCACTCGTGTTCATGTGTGTCACCTGTGCTTTAAATCCCGAGTTTCATCAGTATAGAGACCAGGCGTGTACCTTTTGTTGTCACACACGAAAGTGGCGTCCTGAGACGGCAGCGGTCCAACCGGCTCCTCCCCAAGCAAATGTCATGCTATGTGGTTCGGCCCCGAAAGACTTGTCAGCTGCGCTCCTCCACAGTCGGCAATAGCCTTCATCTGTGTACAAAATGATCCAGAAGCCAAGTGGCTCTGGATACAAGCCGGACCGTCACATCAAATCCGGCCACCAATACTCTCGCCCGGTGCCGCTATTGTGCAATGCTACTTTAGTAGCCTGCAGCAGCTGACTAGGGTTGGCATGCTGATACAGGACGGGCGAGGAGGCCTGAGGTACCAATGGGAGCGGCCAATTTGAGGGGATTATGGAGCTTGGGGAAACTGATCTGACTGGTG
Organism: Nitrospiraceae bacterium; assembly: GCA_035457545.1. GTDB lineage: Bacteria > Nitrospirota > Nitrospiria > Nitrospirales > Nitrospiraceae > Nitrospira_G. The sequence goes on along the minus strand of DATIBM010000424.1, from coordinate 3,856 downwards.
CGCGACGGTACGGGGTCGCGTCTTGGGCGGACGTGCTCAGATGTGGAGCTTCAGGCCGTGCTGGAAATCAAATAACACGACGGCCCAATGCTCAAATTCTGTCCCGACAGTGTCTTGCGTGGGGAATCCCAGTCCATCCTGATAAAACTTGAGCGACCGCTCCAAATCTTCGACGACGAGGGTAATGACTGTGATGCGTAGCTTCGTGGTGTTATCGCAGCGCGGCCTGAGGACGAATAAGCCTTGCACACCGGAGGCGAGGGCACTCCTAACTCTCAACAGTAGAAATGATTCACAGTCCCATCTGTCTGTTTGCTTTGATTTTGATCATCCTAAAGTCGACATTGGATTGTCATCTAGTTTCGGCAGAGTAGGGGGAGGTAAACGTTCAACTGGCTTAGTCACTGATGTGCCCATGATATATTCAAATGCGTCCCGCAGATTCTTAGCCGCCCCTGGTGCATCTGCGATTCCACTGGAAATCGCACACGCTATTGCTAGAGCACCCACGATGGTTGACCATGTGGGCCTTTTCGACGCCAGTTGAATTTGGGCCTGCGCAAGATACCCTTTAAGGCTTTCGCGCTCAGATGCCGAAAGTGTGACCGAGTTCTCTATATCGTGCAATGCGGCTTCAATTAGATGCAGTACTCGATCAGGCTCGACATTTGAAGGCTTAAACAAGTCACTATCGACGTACTCACGATACGAGGCAAGGTCATAAATAACCTTGGTGAGACTCCTCAGTCGTGACAAACCTACTATTGTTTTCTGTAAGGGCACTTGCTCTTCGGAAAACAGACCTTTGCTCTTTACCAATCCGGAAACATAAGGAATGTGCAGCAGAACTAGGCTGAACGCCTTTACTGCAGGATTTCGGCGACGTGCCTTTGCGGCTATGCGGAGGTGTAGGCGGATAGCCGATACTTGCTCGACTACTTGGGTGGAAGCATCTAGGGAATCGAGTTCATTTGCCGAAGCATGATCTAGAATCCCAGCATATCTTTTTAGGCTGATAAAATTTTCGGCGAAATCTTCGAGCGGTTCTTTAGCGGCTTCATAGCTGGGCCAATCAGCGACATGCTGAAGCCCCAGTGTCAGAAGCTCGTCTTCGGCTGCTGCCATTTCAAGCAGAAGGTTCTCGATAACTCTGAGCTGTTCCGAGAATAGGTGAATGTCGTAGGTATCCATGCAACTACATGCTCAGGGTATTTAGTGGGTGAGACGAAGCTACTGTCTTGACAAGGGTGGTGTCAACTCGGAGGCAGGGAAACTCCACCAGATCGCAGGGGCAGAACACCACTCCAGGTAAAGAATCAGGAGCTCTAGTTTTGCTATGCGGGTTTAACCCTCCCGTGATTTCCAAAAGAGAAAGAGGAAAATCGTGAAATCAGAAGAGGGGCAATCCACCCCGGCATGTGGTCGATTCACGACATAAATGTTCTTCCCAACGGAGTAGGCTCGATTCCCATATCCAGCGGAAGTCCCCGCCGGTAGGGCGGGGGTGTGAGCAAGCTTCAGCGCTCTTGCGCTGGACAAGCGTAGCTGGAACTCTGAGAGCGCCGTGCCCAGAATGGCATGGTAATCAATACTCGCTTGCCGTCTTGTTTCCCAGGAAGGACACCCGTGCGGGTCCCACTGCGGCCGTCGAACGAGGCCCTTCTTAGGGCGCGCGTTCCGGGAGCAAGGGATCGGCACGGGTGTCCTCCAACGTTTCCGTATCTCATGGGGTCTGCAAGTACCGGCGACTTCCTGAACTGTGCATGATTTGACACAGCAACATGGAAGCCGTACTCTCTGTGTGTGATCGTTACACATGGAGGAGGTATGGCCACCAACCTGGCGATCGATGATGCGTTGCTGGAGCAGGCGCGTCGAGTAGGGAAGCTCCGAACGAAGAAGGAGACGGTCACGCTGGCCTTGACCGAGTTCATCCAGCGCCGACGGCAGCGAGAGATTCTGAAGGCTCTGGGCACGATCGACTTCAGAAGGGGATGGGATTACAAAAAGGATCGTCGCGACCGTGAATCTGGTCGTTGACACCTCGGTTTGGTCGCTTGTCTTGAGGCGGTCCCATGTTGATGACCATAACCCCCATGTCCGGGCTTTTCGACGACATGTGGAATCTGGAGACGGGTTGTTCTTGATCGGCAACATTCTCCAGGAGCTGTTGGACGGCCTTCGATCTCCTAAGCAATTTGATCGTCTGCTTCTCCTTCTTGATCCGTTCCCGCTTCTTGAGATCGACCGAGAGACCTATGTGGCGGCTGCGCGGCTCCGGGCCTTGTGCCGAACCAAAGGAGTCAATGCCGGGTCGATCGACTTCTTGATAGCCGCCGCCTGTTGCCAGCATGGGTTCCCATTGCTTACCGCTGATAAAGACTTTCTGCGAATTGCCGCTTATTGCGACCTTGTCACCTTGCCTGCTTAGGTGATTCGTTATTCCGAGTTATCCCTTCACCTGGGATGCTCATTCCAAGCTCGCTCGTTTACCGCCTCTCACCAAATGGGTGCGGGCTTCCTCCCATGGGATGGCCTGGATTGATCCGCCATTGCGCGCGTCACGACCCGTTGCATTGGCGGAGCAACGGGTCCCCGGCACCTCCCTTAACGAAGCTTCAATTGGATCCCGGGTGCGCGTTCCGCGAGCACGGGGGTTCAAGCAGGCCACCTTCGTCTCTTTGTAAGATCAACTGCCTCTCCGCGACTATCTGCCATGTCCACCCACTTCGACATCATCATCATCGGCACCGGGGCGGGCGGAGGCACGCTGGCCTACAAGCTGGCCTCGTCCGGCAAGAAGATCCTATTGCTGGAACGGGGCGGATATCTTCCGCGGGAGAAGGACAACTGGAGTTCCCGGGCGGTATTCGTCGAGAGCAAGTACAAGGCCAAGGTGAGTTGGAAGGATAAGCATGGCAACAGCTTTCACCCCGGCATCCATTACTACGTGGGGGGAAACACGAAGGTCTATGGGGCCGCGCTGTTGAGATTCCGCCGGCACGATTTCGAAGAGAGCAAGCATCACGGCGGCATCTCACCGGCCTGGCCGATCCGCTATGAGGATCTGGAACCGTATTACACGCAGGCCGAGCACCTGTACCACGTCCACGGCACCAGAGGAGAAGATCCCACCGAGCCGCCGGCCGGCGCGCCGTACAAGTATCCCGCCCTCCAGCACGAGCCGCGCATTCAGGAGTTGCACGAGGGTTGGCAGAAACTGGGCCATCGCCCGTTCCATCTGCCGGTCGGTGTCATGCGCGATGAGGAGCGGCCGGAACGGGGCGCCTGCATCCGGTGCGGGACCTGCGACGGGTTTCCTTGCCTGGTCAATGCCAAGGCCGATGCGCAGGTGGTCTGCGTGGACCCGGCGCTGCACTATTCAAACGTGTCGTTGCTGACCGGCGCGTTGGTCAGCCGGATCGAGACGAGTCCATCGGGGCGAGCCGTGACCGGCGTGGTGGCGGAGCGGAACGGTCAGGTGGAAACCTATAAGGCCGACATCGTCGTCGTCTCCTGTGGCGCCATCAATTCCGCCGCGTTGCTCTTACGGTCTGCGAACGACCGGCACCCCAACGGCCTCGGGAATTCCTCCGATGTCGTCGGTCGCCACTACATGTGCCACAACAATTCGGTGATGCTCGCGATTTCCAAGAAGCCCAATCCGACGGTGTTTCAGAAGACGATCGGCCTGAACGATTTTTATTCCCGCGCGGCCGACTGGGACTATCCGCTGGGTCACATCTCGATGGTGGGCAAGCAGGACCTGGAGTCGCTGCGCGCCGGGGCGCCGCCGTTCGCGCCGGGGTTGGCGCTGGATGTGATCGCGCGCCGTTCGTTGGATTTCTGGATGACC
>DATIBM010000423.1:0-3033 GCA_035457545.1 Nitrospiraceae bacterium | reverse complement strand
CATTCACGAATCTGCCAGCCCGCAACAGACCGTTGATCCCCCACATCCACCTGCTCGATCATGCTGCGGCATGCGCCCCAGTCTTATCCGCTGGGGCTTCCTCTGGCTGAGCGCGTTCGGCCTGAACGTGGCGACCGCCGCCGCCTTTGAATTGGTCACCCCGCGACCGTCGACGGTCGTGACGGGGGGTCAATCCATCCCCGTTTCGGTTGAGGTCGAGCGCGAGGCAGGGATTCGCAAGATCACCTATTACTGGTATCGGGATGAAGAGGAGCCGGTTTCGCCGCAACTGGCCGAACCGGCGCTGGTCGCCGATAGCTCGGCCACGCCTCCGTTCGGGGGCAACCTGATCGTGCCGTTGGCGGCGGCAGGGCGGATGCGCCTGCTGGCTGTCGCCGAGGTGACGCAGGGACGATTGGGCACCAGGCCCGACTTTGATGAGGTCCTGTTGCAGGTTGAACCGCCGGCTCCGATTGAGACCATCGAGTTCGAGGCGGAGAAGCCCTGGACGGTCCAACCAGTCGGCAAGCTCACGCGAGTGCCGGCCGTGGGCTTGTTCCAGGACGGGCTGGTGCGGGCGATCGATTCCCCTTCGACCGGCAGCCAATTTCAGTCCAGCGATTCGAAGATCATCCGGGTGCTCGAAGACGGATGGATTCGAGTGGAAGGCCCAGGCCGGGCCTCGCTTCACGTCGCCAACCGCGGCAAGGTCGGAACGCTCGATGTTCAGGTGATCGGCGACGACGAACCGAACCGACCGCCCTTGGCCAATCCTGGCGAAGACCAGACGGTCAAAGGAGGGACTCGGGTCGTGCTCAGCGGGGTTCAAAGCGTGGACCCGGACGGCGATCCGCTTCGATACGAATGGAGTCAGGTGCGCGGCCTCAAGGTTGATCTGACCGGACCGAATGAGGCCAAGGTCACGTTCATCGCCCCCAAGGTCTCCGCGAAGCGGCTGCTTCGGTTCCGGTTGCAGGTTACCGACATGAAAGGCCCCGATACGGTCAAGGGTGCGGACAGTCTGCCGGCCTACCTCAATATTTGGGTCGAGCCGTAGCCGTTAGGCCCGAATCATCGAGTACGATTCCGCGGTTGAAACCCTCTATTCATTCGTGCTAGATGGTGCCCTCGTGATCAGCATCGATCGGTTGTGACGAGGGAGGAACGCGAACGATGGCCCCTGCGAAAAAGGGCGGAAAGAAAGCTGGCAAAAAGTCCACGAAGAAGGCCGCCGTAAAGCCTGCCAAGAAACCGGTAAAGAAGAGCGCGAAAACGGCATCGGCTCGCCGAGCGGGTTCAGTAGCAAAGAAGACGAAGCAGAGTCCCCCGAAGCAGGCCAAGCCGGTCAAGAAGCCTGCGAGCAAGGGCGCGGGCAAAACAGAACACAAATCGGAACAGAAATCGGTTGCGGCAGGGAAGACCGCGGCGGCTCCGGTTGAGAAAAAGCCGGCTTCAGTGGGGAAGCCACTCTCGCCCATCGAACCGGACGAAATGGAGGAGATCGACGAAGAGTTGGGAGAGGAGGAGATCGACCTCGGAGAAGAGCCGTTGGAAGATGAAATGTCCGAGGACCTCGCCCTGGACGACGAAGACGAGGACGTAGACTACCTCGACAAGTCGGACGATCTGCTCGGCAATTCAGGAGACGATTACGACGAACGTTAGGAGCGGGAGCGGAGGCCGTTCTGCACCCGTTTACGAACGGATTATCCCCGGGAGAGTAGACCATCGCCTCTTCTCATTAGCAGGAGAAGGGTCGTCGTCTCTTCCCGTCTTTGCCCCAAGGTCATCTGTCCGCTGGGTCAGGCGAGTCCAACACAGCGCCCTGCACGACTAAAGCCACCGTCGCGAAGACGGCAAGAAGGTTGTCAATCCCTGCTCCTTCCGGCGAATCGAGCGGCTACAATCGCCGTCCCGTCATCAGGTAGTAGGCGTCCTCGATCGTGTCCACTTCCCGGATGGTGACGTCCAACTCCACGCTCAAGTGATCCAGGTTCCAATGGGGATCGTAATACTGACCTCCGGGAATCAGGATCGTCCGATATCCTTCACGAGCCGCAGCACGAACCTTGTCCGGAATGGTCCCTACCGGACCGATGTGTCCGTCCGGATCGATAGTGCCGGTCAACGCGATGCCCCGTTGAATCGGGTCTCCCCGTAGCAGCGCCAGAAACCCCACCGTCATGACGGCTCCGGCGCTGGGTCCGTCGCTGGTCGTGGGGAGGTAGGTATCTCCGCGCACCGAGACCGTTCCGGTGTGGGCGCCGCGCGAGGAGGCGGAGGCCCGCTGGATGGCATACCGAAAGGCCTCTTCCATTGCCTGAAGATGAGTGGGACCATAGATCACCTCCCGGGCGATCCAGCGGAGGGCGATCGGATCGGGGGACAGTTTCCTGTCCCAATGGATGAGCACCATTTCAAGGACGCCCCGATCATTGCCGTGAAAGGCGGCGAGCAGGGGAATTTCGATTGCCGACTCAACCTGAGCGGAGGATGGCGGGCCAGTGGCCAGGGCCAGGGATGTGACGATGACGAGCCGAGACCAGACGGCGCGTGGACGGGGACCTGTCACCTTGGCCTGTGCGATGCCGGAGAGCCGCGATCTGCTGAAGGCGATCATGGCAATAGTGTAGCCGGTGGGGCAGATTCCGTGAATCGATCTCGAAGAAACGGGGCGCGTCCGCGAATCTCGCAGGTCGAGAAACCGCGAGTGTGGCAGGAGACTCGTCGGAGTCTTCACGGCCGAATCAAGAGGGTCCTGCTCAAGAAGGTCCTGCAACTCGGCAGTGTTGTGATCGTCTGGATGAGCGGGTGGTCCGGCGCCGGCCCTGTCCTGTCCTGTGAACTCTCGGTCGGCCGTGAATCCCAGAATATGGTGTACGTCCGGCATCTTGGGGCGGACTGTTCCACGCAGGAGCGGGAGCAACAGGCCGTCGCCTCTCAGGATCTCTTGCGGGCGCTGAAAGACGGGCAGGGCGTCGACCTCCAAGGAGTCGTCGTGACCGGTGACTTGAACATGGATGCGTTGCCGAT
>DATIBM010000422.1:0-14301 GCA_035457545.1 Nitrospiraceae bacterium | reverse complement strand
CGCCGAGGGGGTTGCCCACCTCGATGACCGGCTGGAGGGCCGTCAGCGCCAGCGCGCGATCGGCGATCGCCGCGGCCGCCACCGTCCCCGCCGTGACCTTCAGAAATTGTCGTCGTGATAGAAACAACATCGAGTCCACCTCCCTGCTGAATAACCAAATACCCTTCCTTGACCTTGAGCTTCCTGAGTATGTTCGCTTCCGAGGAGACGAACGACCGGTTCACCTCCTTCCTGCTTCGTCCCGCAGTCTTCGACTTCGCAAGGCACCTGTCTCCCTGCGAGGGACCGCGCCGATATAGTCAGCAAGGAAGCTGCCAGAAACTCAATGACCGCTTTGCCGACAGTCTCGGGAGAGGCGGACTGCCGAAGTGACGATAAAATCAGATCAATCTAACCGTGGAACGGACGCGATGGAGCGAGGCCGTTCAGCCGGGCTCTTTGCCAGTGCACATCGGCATATGCGGCCTGTAAGGGACTCGCCGATTCCGCAAGCCTGATCAAGGGGTTCGCGTGAGCATCGCCGGATATGCGGGCCGAGACAGCGGAACAAATTGGCTCACGATCAGGGACGCCGGTCCCCCCAGCGGTATCGGCCGTTACCGTGGAGAAACGTCGCTGAGGAAACAAGGGGGCAAGAGGCGAGACTCTGGCGGTACGACGTTTCGGTTTGGAAACAGAGAGACGGTGGGCTAGATGTCCTCGCGACCGAGGAACCGCTTCATCAGGAGGGCAAAGTGTTGCCGGGGGATGCCGCTGCTTTCCGCGGCCTTCGTAATCACGCCCTCGTGCATGGCCAGCCTGGTTCGCAGGTACTGCGCGGTGAAGTCCGCAATGGCGCGCCGCTTCGCTTCCATATAAGGAAGATTGCCATAGGCCGCCGCATTGGTCGCCGCAGGATCCTGAACCGACCCTTGAAGCAGCGGCCGAATCATCTCCCCCATGATCTGCTCTCCCTTCGCCAGCATGAGCGCCCGCTCGATGACATTGCGCAGCTCGCGGACATTGCCCGGCCAGGAATACCGAGCCAACTCTCCGAACGCCGACGGATCGAAAAAGGTCCGCCCCCGACCCATTTCACGGCCATATTGCGCCAGCAGATGCCGGGCGATGACCGGAATGTCTTCCACGCGCGACCGCAGCGGCGGGACATTGATGGTGATCACCGCCAGCCGAAAATACAGATCCTTTCGGAACGAGCCGGCCCGAACCTTTTCGGCCAGGTCTTGATTGGTCGCCGCAATCACGCGCATATCCACGTGCTTGATCCTGGTTCCGCCGACCGGCCGCACTTCGTTCTCCTCCAGCACACGAAGGAGCTTGGCCTGCAAGGCCGGCGGCAATTCCCCGATCTCGTCAAGAAAGACCGTGCCGCCTTGGGCCAACTCGATCAACCCCGGCTTGTCCGCGATGGCCCCGGTAAAGGCTCCGCGCACATGCCCGAACAGCTCGCTCTCCATCATGCCTTCCGGGAACGTCGCGCAGTCGATCACCTGAAAGGGCTTGTCCCGCTCGCGCCCGGCCTCATGGATGGCCCTGGCGATCCGGCCCTTTCCGGTGCCCGTCTCCCCTTGGATCAATACCGTCGAGCGCACTTGCGCGGCCTCTTGGACCCGGGTCATGATGGCTTGAAACGCCGCGCTGACGCCCACCAACTGCCCGATTTGCATTTCCCTGGAGAACCGCCGCTCGAACGCGGAATTGCGCCGCAAGATTTCGGAAAATCGAATGGCCCGGTGCACGCGCATGCCCAAATCGTCGGCGTTCACGGGTTTGATCACATAGTCATAGGCGCCGCGCTTCATGGCTTCGACCGCCTGGCCCACGGCATTCATGCGGGTGACCAACAGCACGGGGAGATTGCGGTCGATCTCCTGAACCCGGCTGACCAAATCGAGACCGTCCATGCCCGGCAGGATGAGGTCGGTCAGGATCAGATCGACCGGTTGCGCCTCCAGCGCCTTCAACGCCCCCTCGGCGGTTGCGCGGACCTCGATCTGGAGCTCGCCGCCGACCGCTTTCAGATCCGCCTCTTCCAGGGCCTGGAGGATCAGCTCGGTGTCGCCGGGATTGTCATCGACCACCAGGATCGTGAACGGCGGAGCGGCGCGGGCGGACGCGCTGGGGCGATCAAGCGTGGCCTGGTTCATAGCGGGCCTCCAAGGGAGGGGGCTGATCGGGCGACGGCGGCCTCACCGGATGGAATCGAGGCGCTGACCGCTCCGAGCAGCGGGAGGGTCAACTTCACTTGGCAGCCCCCGCCGGACGCTTCCTCGATCCAGACCGAGCCTCCGTACAAGTCTACGATACGGCGGACGATCGTCAGGCCGATGCCGCTGCCCTTGACGCTCGCCGGCTGCAAGCGAACGAACGGTTCGAAGACCTTTTCTCTCATGTTGTCCGGAATCCCCGGTCCGTTATCCGCGACGGTGAAGCAGACCAGGTTCCCCTGTTCGCGGCTTGAGACGACAATCCGGGGCTCGGGCACTCCTTGGACGAATTTGATGGCGTTGGAGAGGACATTGTCCAAAACCTGATGCAGGTAGGCGCGATGAACGGCCACCAACGGGAAGTGATTGCGGCGTTCCAGATGAATGCGATGGGCTTCCAGGTCGCCGGCCCGTGCCTTCACAATGTGATCGAGCACAAGATTCGGATCGACCGCCTCGACCGCCTCGGCTCGTCCCCCGACATGGGCCAGCGCCAAGAGGCTCTCGATGCGCGCGGACAGCTCCTGGCTGTTGTCCTCGATCAAACGCAGCCACTTCTCCGTCTGCGCATCCAATTGGCCGCGACGCGTTCGCCGCAAGACCGCCGCCAACTCGCCCATCCGTTCTCCGGGACCTTTCAGGTCATGGGCGAGCATTTCGGCCATGTGTTCCAGTGTTCGGAGCCGCGCGCTCACCCGCTGTTCCTTTTCGTGGGCCGCGTCGTAGAGATGCGCGTTGGAGATGGCCACCGCGGCCTCCTCGGCCAAGCTGGTCGAGAGCCGAATGTTCCAGTCCACCGTTCCGGGCTTGTCCCGCAGCAGGGCCAGCACGCCGAAGGGCTTCCCGGCCTCGCACAGCGGGATCGCCAATATGCTGTTTCCGATGACGTTCCGGCAGACCACCTCGGAACGGGTATCGTTCCGGAGATTCTCTCCGATCACGGCCCGCCCGGATTCATACGCGCGGACGGCGACGGGAAGCTCCTCCCATAACAGCACCGTTTTCCGCAACCGGTCGTTCCATTCGCCTGACGCCGCCTCGATGATCCAACAGCCCATGCGATCGTTCCTCGACAGGATCAGGCACACGTCGGCTCCGGTCAGTTGCACGGTCTGGTCGGTGATGCGCTTCAGCACGCCTTCCAGTCCGTCCGGCCCGATCGTGTTGATCTCGTGCCCGATCTGTTGAATGACCTCGATTTCATGAAGATGGGTGCGGATTTCACCGATCATCGCTTCACAGGACCGGGCGAGTTGGCCGATCTCGTCGCCGGCCCGCACGGATTGGAGCGCGGCTACCGCGGCGTCGTGCTCGCCCTTCCCAAATCGGGACAGGGCGGCCCGAATCGATCCGAGCGGTTCCGTCAAGGATCGGGTGAGCAACCGGACGCCGGCGATCCCCAATCCGATTCCCAGACAGACCACCGCAACGAGCCCCCAATAGGTCTGGGTCGATAGGGCGAGGGCCTTTCTCTCCAGGCCATCGAGACGGGCTTGAAGCTCATCCTCCCATTGCCGCAAATCGGCCCGTAGTTGATCCGACAGGGCCAACCCCTCGCCTGAACGGACCTGCGTCAACACCTCGGCCATATCGCCGCGCTCGATGCGGGACAACAACGAATGTTTGGAGGCCAGCAATTGCCGAAGACGCGTGCCGATCAGGGCCGGATCGCTCGTCACAGGGGGAACCAGTCGAAGGCGGGCCATGCCCTCGTCCAGCCCTTCGCCGAGTTTCTGTTCGGCGACGGTCAGCGACGCGAGAAAGGTCTGGTCACCCGTCAGGAGGTACCCATGGAAGGCGTTCTCGATATCGCCGACGAGCCGCCGCAAGCCCTGCGTCTGTTCGAGGGCAAGAATGGTATTGTGTCGGATCTGTTGTGTCGCGAGCAGGTAGTTGACGAGCAGAAGATGGCCGGCCAGCGCGCCCACCAACGGGACGACGAGCAGGAGCAGGATCAGCCAGACTTTCTTCTGGATGCTGAGCCGGTCCCACCAATGCCGATGTGCATCCCTCATTGGCCCCTCACCGCCAACCGAGGTCGAAAAACCACCCGCTATCAGGATTCGCGAAAAGACGGAACGGACGAGGGAAACAAAAGCCTAGGCGTCAAAAGAACCGACTGTCAAGGTTCTGGGTCTTACCAGCGGCAACAGCGTCCAATCGTCCGCTTGACAGCATCGACCCGATTTCGTTTCCAGCCGTAGGCGACGATCTCCCCGGGCCAACGTGAAGAAGCGGGATGTTCCGGCTTCGCGATCCCCCTATTATTCAGACTAATCCAGGATGGCTCGGTTTTCCATAGGTCATCAGTTGATCATAAAACACGAGACAGCCCGGACAAAACGTCTCAGACAGGACCAGGTCCGAAGGCCGAGCCTGATACCGTTGGAGATAGCGTTCCAGCACAGTCCATTCCCCGCCATCGACGTGATCCACCTGGATGTCTTTGATTTTTCGACAGAGCGAACAATACAACACCTGGTGAAGCCCCCCCATGCCGATCTCCTTTCCTCCATTCTGATCCGTGGACAACCTGGATATGGTTCCCAGCGCCTGCCTGTCGGGCGCGGCGGCCCGGACTTCGTCGGATCGCCGTGGGCGCGCTGGCCCAATTCCCGCAGGCCTGGCAAACCTCCATCAGCATCATTCCGGCCTGGGGATCCTCGGCTCCTTCTTGCAAGCGCCCCATCGAAGCCAACCGCATAGAGTCCCTTCCGCCCGACGAGGTCATTCCCCAGGCGCCGAGAAGCGGTATCGCCTGGTGCGCTCCTCGTGAAGAGTCCCGCCACGGATATCCGACGCCGTCCTCTCCGCCTCCGACAACAATCGTTGTCTCATGTTTGTGGGCATGAATGCGCATTGGGAGCAGGCCGGAGGACCTCTCCCGCATGCCTGCGGCTCAGGTGTGAGGTGGCCACCTTTCCGGCGACCGCCGGTGGTAGGCCGTCATGACCCGCACGAATCAGCAGGGGAAGTCCGCTCGGCTGCTTTACATGATGAGGCAGGGGGGACGAAACACGGAGAGGTCGGACATCCGATCGGCAAAGCGCACGGGAACCTCTTCAACCCGAGGGCCGCTGACGCTGGGGAAGAGGCCGGGAATCGTCGGAAGGATCGTGAATCCTTCCGGGGAGGCGGTCTCCCCGGGATCCAAGTCGAGGGTGAGGTCCCACAAAGTGGCGGGGACACCCAGAAGCTGCATGAGAATGCCGACACACAAACAAGCGACGGCTAGGACGGTTCCGATGCCGACCATCTGGACATGGGGCCGCACAAGCATGCCGAACACCCTGGCGACCGACGACCGATCGCGTCTATTTCACTTTCGAAAAATCCGCGTCGATCTCGGTCATCTTGCCGTCCGGGAAGATCACGAACACTTTGGTCTTCGCATTGGGATCAAACGTGTCATAGGCGAATCGCGCGGTAAACCGCGACCGGTAGGCCGGTCCGCTGCCCTCGTTTTTTCTTCCCCGATCCGCCTGGCTGACGTCAACGGGCTCGATATTCTTGCCCCCTTGCTGGAACGCGATCTTCGCCCCCTCGGCAAAGTACTCGTCGTCCCCGCACAGTTGCACTTCCACTTCCAGATTGGGCATATCGACGACTTTCTTGATGTATTCATCGGGCATCCGAACGTCCTGCTGCTTTTTCTTCGATTCCATGGCTTCTTGCCGGCCGAACGCTTCGAGACGATAGCGCTTGGTTCGAAGCACGACGCTGGCGCCGCAAGGGTCCTTTTCCGGATCGGCTCCCACCCGCGTCTTGACCGACGCCTGCTGGACAATCTTCTTGACCGCCTCCTGTGAAGTCTTCTCGTCCTTCTCCAACGCCTTTTCCATGGGAAGGCGTCCCTCCTCCAATGCCTTCTTCGCCTCCTCCATGGACAACTTCACGTCGATCGCGTGAGCCGGCGGAATTCCCCCAAGCAGGATCGCGATTCCGGTCAACAACACGGACACGGGTCTGATCATCGAGTCTGATCGTCGAGACCTCTCAGGGCACATACTTGCCTCCCCTGGCTGGAGACTCCTCACCAGTCAGGTGAGCAGCCGATGAAATCGGGCGCATTGTAGGGGAAGTGGGTGATGGTTGCAACGTGGCCAGCGCCGCCCCCTTCAGGCAAAGCGGGACCAGTTGGCGTAGGGACGGGATCGATACAGGTGACGCAGGTCAGTCGGAACGGACAGCCCGCATTTCTCCAGCAAGACCGCCGTCTCGCCCAGCGGAAGCCCCACGGCTGCGGTGTAATCGCCGTCAATCCGTTCGATCAACCGGCTCCCCAGTCCCTGGATGGCATACGCGCCGGCTTTTCCAATCGACTCCCCGGAGGCGAGATAGGCCTCCAGGTCGGCGTCATTGAACGGTTTCATCCAGACCTGTACCGTTGAAAGCGCGGTTTCCTCAAACCGACGCTCCGACACGCAGACGGCCACCGCCGAGTGGATCCGATGCACCCGCCCCTTCAACTTCCGGAGCATCGCCCGCGCGTCCGCGATCGTTTCGGGCTTCCCCACGGCTTCCTGATCGATCTCGATCAACGTATCGCTCCCGATGACGGCGCCGTCTGGCGCCAACCGCGCGACTGCGCGGGCCTTGCCACGGGCAAATTTCACGGCGAGGTCCGCCACCGGCAGGCCCGGAAGGAGCCGTTCGTCGAACGCCGGCGCCTGGACCTCGAACGGAAGACCCAGCAGCGCCAGCAGCTCGCGCCGGCGGGATGAGGTCGAGGCCAAGATCACCCGCATCGAAAGCTCACGCGTGACAGGCCGACACGAGTGCTCTCGTGTCCGGTTCGGATCCATCGCGGCAGGCGACGTCGGCTGAAGCGGGATCGTAGGGAACAATGTCGGCCAGCGCGGCAGCCACCTCGTCGGCGCCGTTCATGCGCACCATCCGCGCCCGCATGGCGGCGGCATGCGGGAATCCCTTGCAGTACCAACCGAGGTGTTTCCGCATATGCGGAAATCGCGTGCGACCGAACAGCGCTTCAAAGAGTCTGGCATGGGCCAGGAGCGTCTGAACCCGTTCCCGAAGCGAAATTTCGGGATGGAGGCCTGGGCGCGATTCGGCCGAAGCCGGTCCGGCCAAGCCCCGTCGAGCCGACTCCTTCTCACGAAACAACCAGGGCTCTCCCAGCGTGCCCCGGCCCACCAGCACGCCCTGGACTCCGCTGTCATCGATCCGGCGCATCGCCTCGTCCAGCGACCGGATGTCTCCATTGCCGAGAATCAGCGTGGCGGTCCCGCGAGCCGCCTCCGCCGCCCTGGCGATGGCCTGCCAGTCGGCCTCGCCGCGATACATCTGCGCGAGCGTGCGTCCGTGGACGGTAATGGCCGCAGGCGATTCTTCCAGCAGGAGCCCGATCCACTGATCGATGACGATATCATCGCACCCCAGCCGGGTCTTGATCGACAAGGGAAGCGGCCGGCGCGCCGCCGGCGCGCCGGCGCCCCTCGCCCGATTCATCCGTTCGATCAACGACAGCCTGGCCGGCTTGAGCCCCAGCCCCTCCAGCCTTTGCCCCTGCGCCCAATCCTGGACGCCTTGCTTGGCGGCCCGGATGATGGCCCGAGCCAGATCCGGGGTACGGATCAGCCCCGCGCCCGAACCGGAGGAGGCGACACAGCGGGAGGGACAACCCATGTTGAGGTCGATGCCGTCGAACCCCAGCTCGCAGGCGACCTGGGCGGCCACATAAAACAGATCCGGGTCCTTTCCATAGAGCTGGGCCACGATGGGACGTTCCTGCTCTCCATAGATCAACGGCGTCATCGTGACGTCCGCTCCGCGGCAGACATCCGTGACATGGGTGAATTCGGTAAACATCACGTCCGGCGGACCCTGTTGCGCGACCATGCGGCGGAAGGCCGCATCGGTCACGCCGTCCATCGGGGCGAGTCCAAAAATCGGCCGGGGCAAGGTTTGCCAGAAGTTCATCGATCTGCCTCGGCCTTCCGTCCCGTCAGGGACCGTGGCGACTCGCATCCCGCCGGAAGATTGGCGGCCTCATAAGCATCCCGCAGTTCCGCCGCCTCCTGATGCGCGAGATCCCCAACCGCCGGATAACGGGCCGACACGAAGCGGGTGAATCGCTCAAGCTTGAGCAGGAAGAAATCAAACGGTGCCGGAAGGTCTTCGCGACAGGCCAGCCAGAACGAAACAAAGTCCTCCAATGGCAGCGCGGCTTCGCGCAGGCGCTCGCAGGTTCGAGGAAACATGGAGCGGAGGTCGCCGCCCCAGAAAAGAATTTCGTGGGGCAGATAGCCTTCGCGATACCACCGGAGCGGCGCGTCATCGAACTCCGGAAGCACAGGCATCGCGCCATTCGGCCCCGGCATGCCGACGATCAGATCCCTATAATAACGAGAGGCCTCCGCCAGCCGTTTATCGGACCCTGCTGTGTCTGTCGTCACAGACCGCGAAAAGTTCCGCAACGAGTCGCTCGGGCAGTGTTGTTCCGAAACCCGGCGCCGATCCACATCCACTCTGCTGCCAAACCGGAGAAGAACGTCTTCAAATTCACGAACAATCACCGCCACTGGCTTCGTATCCACTTCCAACCCCACAGCTCTGAGCGAGTTCAGATTCGGACGGCCGAGCACCTGTTCCAACATGTCGTAGAGGATCTCCGGAATGGGCGCGGCATGGTCGTCCAGCCACAGTGGGAGGTCGGGATGAAGCGCGATCGGGCCGGCTGGAACTACGGGATGCGCCGAGAGACCGGCCACGTGAATTTCGACCACGCGCTCAAGGGGAAATTCGTCCAGAAAGCCGGCCACAAATTCCGATAGCGTGATTCGGTTCGTGGCGGCGCTATAGCGGTAATGGGTCCAGAGGTGTCCCATGTCCAACACGAACCCGCAGGGACAACACTGCGCGATCTCGGCGAAGAAGGCCGCCGCGCTCAGATCTCCGGCGCGAAAGTAGGTCAGAGGCGGCAGCTCCAGCAGCACCAACGGCCCATCCTCCCGCCCGCTTCCCAAGGCGCGATCCAGCGCCTGTTGCACGATCGCGGCGTGTCGAGCGACCAGGCGCGCGCTGTCGGTCGTAAACAAGGGCGGCAGGTAGGTGCCGAAGGCGTAGGGGCCGAGGCGCTTGCTGGCGCACTCATGATTGATCCACGGGCTGCCCAAGGTACGCGCCTGCTCGACGACGAGGTCAAGTTCCATCGCCGTTCCGGGCCGTTCCCGCCAGTCCGGTTCCGTCCACCAAAGCCCTTCGGCGTGGTAGGGCAAGCAGACGGACGGATAGCGGCGCCGAATCGCCGCCAACATGGGCGTCGCGGCCCTGAACACCTCCAGATAACCGGGCGTCATTGACCCGGCTGCGAGCGAATCCATCAGTTCAAAGATGTCCGGCGAATAGGCATCCACAGACAGTCCGATTCCCTGGAATGCAATTCCCTCGACTCGTTGACGAAATTCGGCTATGACAATGCTCATGGGCAACGTCGGAATGGACAAGACTGGACCTCCGAACAGGCGAAGTCTAAAGGCGAACCAGCCCCTTTCGCAAGGCGCGCGCGCCAGACGGGTCGCCCGTGCTCGTCTGATATACTGTCTCTACAACAGCGTCGCACAGCCACAAATCGTCTCTGGACGGGCCTTCGCGGGCACGAACCCCCTGTGAAGAAATCGGCTGGCACTATGAAGTCGCATTCCAGCGAGGGAGCCCCTCCAACGTCGGTTTCCCACATGATGACACCCGGCATTATCCAGGTTCCCGGCGATATCACGGTCGCGAAGGCCGCCTTTTTGATGCAAAAAGAACAGGCGCCCTGCCTCCTGGTGAAGGACACGGACGCGCGGGTCGGCATCATGACTTATACCGACATCGTGAAAAAAGTCGTGGCGCAAGGATTGGAGCCTCAAGACGTCCAGGTGCGGTCGATCATGTCGCGGCCGGTTCAGACCATTGAATATGATCGGCCCCTGGACGAGGCCTCCACGATGATGGCCGCCACGGGGGTGGCCTTGCTCGTGATCACCAAAGATCAACAGCCGGTCGGCATCGTGCGGGCCCGCGACTTGGTCTATGTCGCAAAACACTGCGCCGTGAGAATCCCGGCCGTGGTGACGCTCATCGACAATAAGTCGGACGGCTCCAAACACCAGGCCACTCTGACGCAGATCAGTCACCTCGCGGCCACAGTGGAATGTCCATTGATGCTGCCCCAGGGGACGCAGGTGATGCTCGCCTTCGCCTTGCCGGACAGTTCGGACTCCATGACCGTGTATGGAAAGGTCGCGACCCTGTCCGACGAAAGCACGCCGCAAGCCTCGCGCGGCCTGTCCTTCGCGGTCCAATTTACACACTTGAATGCCTCCGACCAAACCCGCATTCGGGACTGGGTATCCCGACAACCGGCATCCGATTCCTGACCGCTCGCGCAGCCGGCGTGCTCCCGGCACAACATCTTTTCTTGAAGGCGCCTCTCCACCTGGTAGAATGAAGCCCTCAAGCGACGTCGGCGTTGTCCCGACAACGACTCATGGTCCATTGACAAGGATGTAGCAATGCGCACAAAAGTGTTGCCCTCGAAAGAAGAAATGCTCTCGCAACTTCAGGCGTTGTTGGACGGTCGCGAAGACGATCTCCGCATGGCGCTCATGCGGGAGATCGTCGCCAACGTCCTCAAATTGCACGACGCCCAACTGGATCTGCTGGACCTCAAGATCATCACCCGGGCGATGAAAGAACTCCGCCACGCCTTCGCGGTCTTTCGCGACTATCGCAACCGCCCGAAGGTCAGCGTGTTCGGATCGGCGCGGACGCCGGCCGACGACCCGCTCTATCAACTGGCCTCCCGCTTCGCGCAACGGATCGTGGCCCACGGCTACATGGTCATCACGGGCGGCGCGGACGGCATCATGCGGGCCGCCCAGGAAGGCGCCGGCCGCGAGCACAGTTTCGGGGTCAACATCATGCTCCCCTTCGAGCAAGGCGCCAACTCCACGATCGCCGACGATCCCAAGTTGATCACCTTCAAGTATTTCTTCACCCGGAAACTGATGTTTCAAAAGGAAGCCAACGCCATCGCCCTGTTCCCCGGAGGATTCGGCACCCACGATGAAGGGTTCGAGGTCCTCACCTTGGCGCAAACCGGAAAGAGCGACCCCAAGCCCATCGTCTGCCTTCAGACGCCCGGCTGCAATTATTGGCATCGCTGGCACGACTTCATTCAGGATGACCTCCTCGGCCGAGGCCTGGTCAATCACGAAGATCTCAGCCTGTTCCGAATCGTCGAATCCGAAGATGAGGCGGTGAGCGAAATCCAGACGTTTTACCGGACCTACCACTCGCTGCGTTTTGTCGGCCGCCAATTGGCGATGCGTCTTCAACGTCCCATTTCCGACGACCAGGTCGCGGCCATCCAGGAGCAGTTTGCCGACCTGTTATCCGAAGGTCTGTTCCTGCAGCGAGGCGCCCTGCCGGAGGAACTGGACGAACCGGCGCTGTCCGACCTCCCTCGACTTGTCTTTACCTTCAATCGGCGGAGCGCCGGGCGCTTGCGCCAGCTCATTGACCATCTCAACAGGCTGCCGTAAGCCGCGCGCGTTGCCCGACATGCCACCCGCCGAGCGTCTCACCGCTCGACGGGTTGGCGTTTGACACGCCGCATGATAAGCTGGCCTTCCGAGTATGACACAAGCCGGCACAGTCCCGACGTTCGCGCCCGATATCGTGCTCTATCACGCCGAATGCGCCGACGGCTTCGGCGCCGCCTGGGCGATCTGGAAACGGTATCCCTCCGCGCGATTTCTACCGGTCAAGCATGGAGAACCGCCCCCGTCCGGTCTGTCGGCCTTGAAAGTCGTGATGGTGGATTTCAGCTACCCGCGGCCGGTCCTGGAAACCCTGGCCGCAGACAGCAAGGCCCTGCTCGTCCTGGATCACCACATCACGGCGCAGCAGGCGCTTGAAGGCCTCCCCTACGCCTATTTCGATCAACGGAAGTCCGGCGCCGTGTTGG
The DNA here is from genome assembly GCA_035457545.1 of Nitrospiraceae bacterium. Taxonomy (GTDB): domain Bacteria; phylum Nitrospirota; class Nitrospiria; order Nitrospirales; family Nitrospiraceae; genus Nitrospira_G. The sequence goes on along the minus strand of DATIBM010000422.1, from coordinate 2,118 downwards.
CCTGGGAATGGGCCCACCCGAGCCCCGCGCCCTGGCTGCTCCGCTATATCCAGGATAAGGATCTCTGGGAGTGGGCGCTGCCGTTCAGCCGCGAAGTCAGCGCAGCCATCGCGGCCTATCCGTACGATTTCCATGTATGGGATCGTTTCGACCAGGAACGGCTCATTCAAGAAGGCACCGCGATCTTGCGGTACGAGCGGGAACTGGTCGGCAAGATCGCCGCGCACGCGGTCCTGGCGACCTTCCATGGCTACCGGGTGCCCGCCGTGCAAAGCGCGGTGCTGACCAGCCAGATCGGCGAACTCTTGTCGGATGGCTACCCCTTCTGCATCATCTGGCACGATCGGAACGGCCGACGCTATTGTAGTTTTCGCTCTCGCGAGGATGGGGTGGATGTCGGCAGCCTTGCCGCCTCGCTCGGCGGCGGAGGCCACACCCATGCGGCGGGATTTTCGGTTCCCCTCGGGCCGGACGGCATGCCGCCGCCGGAAGTGAATTTTGTCGGACCGCCGGCCGGTCTGGCCAGGCGCGAACCGGTATCCAAGGATTCATCCGCTCCGCCAGACACATCCTCAATCCCCCGGTCCGCATGATCCCCCTGTCGGACGATAACCCGACCGACCGGCCTCCCATCATCACGGTGTCAGCGATCGCCGCCTGTGTCGCGGTGTTTCTCTACCAAGTCACCTTGCCGGCGCGGCCGAGCGAAGCCTTTGTCTTCCAGTACGGCGCAATTCCTGCCGTGGTCACCGGCCAGGCCTCGCTCCCGCCTGAACTGGCGGGACTCCCCGCCTATGCCACGCTCGTGACCAGCATGTTTCTCCACGGCGGCTGGATGCATCTGATCGGCAACATGCTCTATCTCTGGATCTTCGGCAACAACGTCGAGGATGCCATGGGCCATCTGCGCTTCATCCTGTTCTACGGGCTATCCGGCGTCCTCGCAGCGCTCTCGCACGTCCTGATCGATCCGGCATCCACAATCCCGATGGTGGGCGCCAGCGGCGCGATCTCCGGCGTGCTGGGGGCCTATCTCCTGCTGTTTCCGCATGCGCAAGTCCTGGTGCTCATCCCGCTCGGCTTTATCGCGCGCACCTTCTACGTGCCGGCTTGGATGGTCCTCGGACTCTGGTTTGCCATGCAACTGTTGAGCGGAGGGTCGAGCCTGGGCCGATCGGAAGGAGGGGGCGGCGTGGCCTTCTTCGCCCATATCGGAGGATTTGTCGCCGGGATGCTGCTCATTCCCTTGTTCAAGCGGAGGGAGATCCGGCTCTTCGCCCCGGCCCACCACCGGCCGTGGGAACAGGCAGGCTGGTGAGGGGCAGCCGAACGTGTCGGCCCTTTGGCGGCCTACGGGTGATCGAGCACCGCGCGCACCCGCCTCAAAAGCTCCTCCGTGCGTACGGGTTTTTGCACGTGGCAGCGGGGAGCGATCCGATGACGAACCATGACATCGTCCGGATAGCCTGAGACGAAAATCGCCTTCATCGTTCTCCGTTGCGCCAACAATCGCTCAGCCAGTTCGGCGCCCGACATCTCCGCCATCACCAGATCGCTCACGAGGAGTTGAATCCCGCCGGGCTGCTCGCGGGCGACCATCAAGGCTTCCACTCCCGAGCCGGCCTCCAAGACCTGGTATTGGGCTCGATGGAGCGCGGCCGCGGCGCATTTTCTCTGCCATTCCTCCTCAAGGACGACGAGCACCGTTTCCGATCCCTGCGCCAGCAAGGCCCGGTCGAAGGTCCGCCCTGGCCGGTTCTGATTCGCGGCCGGCTTGGGTTGGGGCAACAGGATCGTGACTTGGGTTCCCTGCCCCTTTCGACTCTCGAACGCGATCTCGCCACCCAGGTTCTTGACCGCTCGCACCGCGAGGGCGAGCCCCATCGGCTTTCCGTTCCCCGGCGAACCGCTATCATGAAAGGGATGCAACGCGCGGGCCCGCTGCTCCGGCGTCATGCCGATGCCCGTATCGGTAATCGTCAGCATCGCGCAGGGAACAGCTTGGTCCCCGGCGATCCGTCTCGCCGCTTCGGCCGAGGCCGCCCCCGCCCTGATCGTGAGGGAACCTCCCTCCCTCATGGCATCGCGGGCGTTCAACACGAGCTGGAGCAGGATCTG
>DATIBM010000421.1:0-12452 GCA_035457545.1 Nitrospiraceae bacterium | reverse complement strand
GCCCGTGAAAATCGCTCCCGCCGGTCACCAATAGATCCAAGCGTTGCGCAAGTTGCAGGTATTCGGCGGTCTGCTTGGGCTTATGCGTGCTGTAGTGGGCTTCGATCCCGCCGAGGCCCGCTTCCTTCAGTTCCTCGCATAACGTGATCAGCGCCGCGCCGGTCGCGGGGACCCAGGTCGGATGGGCCAGGACCGGAACCCCCTGGGCTTCGCGAATCCATTGGATTGCCGTTGTCGGTTCAGGCAGATCGCGGGGCACGAACGCGGGTCCGCCGTTCGCGAGGTAGCGGTCGAACGCTTCCTTGGCCGAGGAGACATAGCCCTTCGCCATCAATACCCGCGCGATGTGCGGGCGCCCGACCGATTCCGTCCCGGCGAGTTGCTGCACCTCGTCATAGGTAATGGCCAGCCCGAGTTCCTGCAATTTCTGGATGATCTGAGGATTCCGTTGGTGGCGGCTCGCGCGCAGGCGGATCAGCCGTTCGTTCAACAGCGGATCCTGCCAGTCGAGGAAATAACCCAGAATGTGCAGCTCCGTGTCGAGATAGCGGGAGCTGATCTCGATGCCGGGGATGACTTCGATGCCGTACTCGGCTCCCGCTTTCATGGCCTCTGGCAGACCGGACGTAATGTCGTGGTCGGTGATCGCCAGCGCCGTGACATTGGCCTCATGGGCCAGGGCCAGCACGGAGGCCGGCGGCAGGCTGCCGTCGGAATGGGTCGTGTGCAGATGGAGATCGATGCGGCGGGCTCGGTCGCTCATGCGGATCGTTTCGTCAGACCTTTTGTGCGAGAAGCTGCGCCGTCCAGAGGGGGGCGGCGCCGTCGCTGCCCGCATGCTCGCCTTCATCGTAACACAGGATATGCAGGGGGTGGATAAGGCGGATCAACTCGTTCGGTTCGAGACAAAATTCCCGGCGCCGCGGATGCTGGTGCTTGAGATGGTTCGCGACCGTGAACGTCTCGTAGACGAGCATCCCGCCCGGTTTGAGCGCCTGAATCAGGCGCGGGAACAGCGGGCGATACAGATAGAAGAATACCAATACGACGTCATATTGCTCGGTCCCCAGGTCCGGGATATGGACCGGGTCGGTTTCCAGATCGATGGTCTTGGTTGACAGCGTTGCCAGATGCCGTTCCTGCGCCATCGTGTTGAGCGCGATCAGCGCCTGCTCGTCCCGATCGATACAGTCGACCTGGAATCCGTTGGCCGCCAGGTACATGGCGTTGCGCCCGGCGCCGCTCGCCACGTCGAGGGCGCGGCCGCGCGGAAGGCGGTGGAGCTGTTCGACCAGGAACCGGGCCGGAAGCGGATCTTGTCGCTGATTCATATGGGCCTGCCTCGTTCGTTTGATCTGGACACCGACCGAACCCTGCACGGACTTGACCGGCGGGTGGACCTTGCGCACCCACAGATATGCCGCCTCGACCGGAAACTCTGCGAACAGGGTCGCGAGCATGCGCTCGGCCATGGTCTCAAGGAGGTGGCACGGAGCGCCGGCGCCGACCTGAACCAGCCGCTCCGCGATTTGGGCATAGTCAATCGTGTGGCGCAGATCGTCGGTGACGGCGGCCTCGCCGGCCTGGTCGGGTCGGCCCTCCACCTCGACATCCACCGCGATGGGCTGCGGGATGCGGCGCTCCTGGTCGGTGACGCCGCAGGAAGCCTGGAACTCCAACCGCTCGATGACAATCCGTGCCGGCATGGAGGCCATTCTTAAAGATTGCCGCCGGCCAAGTCAAATGAGGCTCACGAGATGGAGACGGAGACACTCCGGCGGCAGTCGGGATGATCCTGAAGGTCTCACGCAACTTGAGGAACAGGCTGCGGGATCGGGCGGGATGCCAGGAGGGGCAGCAGGTTCTCGGTGATCCGTTCGAGCGCCCTGGCGGCGGGGGACTGTGGAAAGGCTTCCGCGACCGGGAGATAGCCGCGGACGGCCCGCTCCATAGCCTGGTCTTCGGGAATCTCTCCGATCAAGGTCAGGTCGCCGCCGACGTAGTCGCGAAGCAGCTTGCGCAGATGCAGGATGTTGACGTGGGTGTGGCGAACGGCGCGGTTGATGATCAGGCCGGGCCGAAAGGTGGTCAAGGCCGCTTCCGCCGCGGCCCGCCCGGCTTCGTCGGTCTGGCCGGCCGCGTCCAGCACCTCCTGTACGCTGTTGAAGTCCCGCTCGGACAACGCCTCGGTCATCGGATCACGGGCCAGAAAGTGGGACAGCACCCGGCGGATCGCGGCGAGCTTGATGAACCGGTAGAGGTCCAGCACCGAGGTGGGGTCCGGCGTGGCCACGGCCAGATGGAGGTCGGCCATCAGGAAGAAGTCGAGGGCGTGAAAGCCGGTCCCCGCACCGATGTCGATCACGACCACGTCGGCCTGAAGATCCTGGAAGTGGCGGATCAATCGCTTCTTGCGCGCATAGGGCATGTTCGCGGTCGCCAAGGTGTCCCCGGTTCCGGCGATCAGTTTCAAGCCCGGATGGATCGTCACCGGTTGGGCCACCTCGTCCAATCGTGCGACGCGCTTGTTCAGAAAATCCGTCAGGGTCACGGGAGGGTGAAAGAGCCCGAACAACACGTGCGCATCGGCGCCGCCGACGTCCAGATCGGCCAACACCACCTGTTTCCCCTTCTTCGCCAGCAACAGGGAGAGATTGGCGGCAATGACGCTCTTTCCGACCCCGCCCTTGCCCGAGGCGATGGAGATCATGGTCGGCATGGGAGCGTGAGAGTCCTTTTCTCGTGAAAGAATTGTGCGGGGAGTCTGACGCCGGCTTCGTCTCCCGCGGCGCCTGCCTCGTGGGCTCAATCTTACCTGCGGAAGTCCGATTCCCCAAATGAATTGCCAGATCGAGAAACGCCCGGCCCACGACCGTCGATCCATCCACTTGCATAGCCTCTGGTCCCACTCTACGATGGGGTATCGGATCAGCCCATGACGCGGCAACGCTCTCGAATCCAGCCAGGCCGGGCGGCTGTGCCGCTGCGCGGAACGCTCGATTGGCACCGCCGCATAAGCATAAAGCATAAGAATAAAATAGGAACGGGGCGGTGTCCGTTTGGATTCCTGTCCAGAAGGGTGATGCCACATGGCCATTCGAGTGTTGCTGGTGGATGATCACGCCGTGCTGCGCGCCGGGCTTGCCATGCTGGTGAACGCGCAATCGGATATGGAGGTGACCGGGGAAGCCGGGAACGGCGCCGAAGCGGTCCGCGGTGCGATCAAGACCGAACCGGACGTGGTCGTCATGGACCTTGCGATGGGACGACATTCCGGACTCGAGGCGATCTCCGCGATCCGCAGTGCAAGCGCGGGGACAAAGGTGCTGGTTCTGAGCATGCACACCGACGCCTCGTACGTCCGCATGGCGCTGGCCGCCGGCGCCGGCGGATATGTGGCGAAGAGCGTGGCTGATACGGAGTTGCTGACCGCCATTCGAGCGGTCGCTCAGGGACGGATGTTCGTTGATCTGGATCTTCAAGATCAAACCGCCCGGTATGAGGCGATCAACGGGTTTGATCGGGGGTCGGATTCCCGGCCGGCCGGTCCGGTTCGGCGGCTCAGCGGACGGGAACGGGAGGTGTTGAGCCGCGTCGCGCAGGGGTTTACCAATCTCCAGATCGCCGAGTCGTTGGGAGTCAGCGTCAAATCGATCGAGACGTACCGGGCGCGATTGTTGGACAAACTGGGATTGCGGACTCGCGCCGAGCTGGTCCGGTTTGCGCTGGGCTCGGGGTTGCTGACGTCGGAATGGGTCGTCGGCGGTGAATCACCGAGGTGAATAGCCGAACTGTGAAAAGCCGACCGGATCGGCCAAGCCGGTGCCCATGGCCCGTCGTCCGGTGGCCCTCTTCAGCCGTCTGCGTAAGCCAGACCCTATCTGCCTAAGTCGTATGGAGCGCAACCGTCGTCCTCGCTTCGCCATCCCCCGCTGGTTTCTCATTCTCGCCCTCTTCATTCTTCTAGGCCCTGCGGTTCAGGCAGGATTGAATCTCGCGCCGGTGCGAGGGGCGATTGCGCAACTGTTGGCGAGCGAGACCGGGCTCGAAGCCGGAGATCTGCGCATCCGCCTCGTCCCGCGCCCAAGGGCGCAGTTGTTTGATGTCGTCATGCGTGACCCGGTCCGCCAGGAGCCGGTCTTTCGCGCGCAGCGCGTAGAGGTGATGTTGGCGCTCCGGCCGTTGCTGCGGAGAGAATTCGCGTTGGCCAAGGTGCTGGTGGTGAACCCGCGCCTGACGATACGCCGGGATGCCGGCGGACGCTGGCACCTGCCGTTCGAGAACCAAGCCGACGCCGTTCCGGAGCCGGATCAGAAACCGGAAGACCGTCTCGCGGACCTGCCGCCGGTCATGGAATGTCGCGGCGGCGAAGTCGTGCTGGTCGTGGATCGGGAACAACGGGCTCCCGATTCGGTTCGCATGACGGATATTCATTTCTCGTTCGTGAAGTCCGCCGCCACGCAGCGCACCGATCTGTCCTTGGGCGGGCGAATTGATTCGGACGGAACGGCTGCAACCCTCAGCGTGACCGGGGTGATCATGAGTCTCGATCAATCGAAGGCCGCCGCTCCGGCCCGCGATGCTGCTCCCACCGCTCCGCTGTCCTTCGCGGGCAAGGTCGAGGTACATGGTCTGGCGACCAAGGAATGGAGCCGGTGGCTGGGGCCCGGTTCAGCTCGCCAGGACCTCGACGACCTGACGGATGCGACCGTGCAGGTGAACGTGGCCCCGGGGCAGGCCGGCTACGATGTCGGCCTGTCTCAGCTTGAATTGCGGCTGGACTGGTTGGTGCTCCAGGGAGAAGGGGGCCTCCAGGGTCTCGGGACGGAACAGCCGCGCTATACGGCTGTCCTGTCCTCGTCCGCCTTTCGCCTTGAAACTTTCATCCAGCATGTTCCCGTCCTCTGGGTCGATCAGGAGGTGCGGGCGATGCTCGCCCGCCACGAGGGGGCCGGGTTGTTCGAGGTGGTCGAGGTGAGCGTGAGCGGCCGGGTCGGCGAAGCTCAGGCGGATGACTGGAAGGGGATCGTGAAAGTGTCTCAGGGCCATGTCGTCCTGGGGAAAGACCGGGTTCCGGTCCACGATCTGTCGGGCATGCTGTTGTTTGATCTCCATACGGTTCAATTCATGGACCTGAAGGGAGCCTACGGGCCGATCCAGATCTCCGGCGGCGCCTTGACCCTGTCCCATGTGCAGGTGGCGCCGACGTTGGATCTCGGCGTGGCCGGTGAAGTCCAGGCCGGTGATCTGCTCCGGTTCGCGCGGCACACGGGCGATGCGGAGATGCAACAGGTGCTGCGGGAGAGGATTGACGATGCCGCGGGACCGCTCCGACTGTCGGTTCGTCTAGCAGGAGGCCTCACCCCGGAGCCCAAGGTGGCGCTGGTGAGGGCGGAAATTTCCGGGCACGGCCTGGAGGTTCGGTCCGCACAGATGCTGCAGGCGGTCGAGCAGATCGACGCCCACGTGATTGTGACGCCACGCGCCGCCGAAGTCCGGCAATTCAGCGGCGTCGTCGGGCCGCTCCGCTTCGAGACCAAGGGGGCGGTGGAATTCGAGCCGTTGGCCAAGTTGCGCGATCTCTCGGTTCGTTTGGAGGGGAGAGGCGAAGAACTGCTGCCATTCGTCGGCATCGAGCCGTCGGCCTATCCGGGGTTGGCGGTGAACGGGCCGCTCCGCGCAACGGCGACGATCCAGGGTCTTTGGTTGGCTCCGCGATTCAAGGGAATGGTTGTGTTGGATCAGGCGGCCTTGACGGTGGCTCCCGTGATCGACAAGCCGGAAGGGGTTCCGACGACCGTCACGTTCGAGGGACGGTTCTCAGATCGGGCGGGGCTTACCTTGTCACGGCTTGATGTCCGGCTGCCGTTTGTGCGCCTGGAAGGGAGGGCCAAGGTCGGCCTGGCGCCTTCCCATCGGTTTACGGTTCACCTGGCGGCGGGGCCGGTATCGATCGCCAGATTGGAGAGCGGGTTTTCACCCGGTCCTCTCAAAGAGGGTGTATTGAAGGTGTCGCTGGACGCCAAGGGGCGCTGGTCTGATTGGGCCTCGTCCCGCCTCAATGGATGGGCGGAGTTGAGAAACGGCGTGATCCACGACGAACGGATGAAGGATGCGTTGAGGGATGTTGCGCTGAGGGTGCAATTGGCTGGGCGGGAGGTCAACATCGAGCGGATCTCGTTCAAGCTCCGCGAGAGCGACGTGATGATCAAGGGATTCATGAAACGGTTGCTGCGCCAACCGGACATCGTGCTCACGATCGAATCGTCGAAGCTGGATCTGTGGCGGCTGCTGTCGCAAACGGACAAGGCTCAAGGACAGGCGGCCGACGCGGGTGAACCGCTCCTCGACCGGCTGCGCCGCTGGGCCCATGCCGGTCATGCCGATGTGGGCCTGCTCATCTCGCAGGCGCAGTATCGCCGGCTGCAGTTCACCACATTGAGCGCCCACCTGCGCATGGGGGAGGGGCGGATCCAGATGGACCGCTTCAGCGGCGATACGAAGGAGGGAACGGTGGCGGGAGAGGCTTCGCTGGATTTCCTTGCTCCGTCCAGGGTCGATCTCACCGGCGCGGTTCAGATCGACGGGGTGCCGGTCCAGCGTGTCGTCTCGCTGTTCGAGCCGAACGAGGAGATTGTCAGGGGCTTGGCGTCGCTGACGGGAAAATTCCAAGGCACCTTTCAAGAAGGAACTCCCTTCCTCGGCACCTTGCGCACTGTCGATCCGGTGAAGGTGCGAATCGATCACGGACAGATCGTGCATGGAACGGTCCTGCCTAAGGTCCTCAAGATTCTGAACGTGCCGGCGCTGTTGAAAGGCGAGGTCGACCTGGACCGCGATGGCGTGCCGTTCGAGTCCGTTGCGGCGACGGTCGCGATTAAGGACGGGGTGCTGGCCTCCGAAGACATTCGGTTTGACAGTCCCATCGTCAAGGTCAGCGGGGCCGGGACTCACAATCTCCTGACCGATCAACTTGATCTGGCCCTGGCCGTGAGCCCCTTGGGAGCCTATTCCGATACCATCAGCAAGATTCCGCTGTTCGGCCAGCTCTTGGCTGGTGATCGACCCGGCTTGACAACGGCCCTCTTTGAGGTCAAGGGGCCGCGAAGCGATCCCGATGTCCGCTATCTTCCTGCCGAATCCGTCGCCAAAGGCCTGACCGGCTATCCTCGGCTGGCGATCGACGTCCTGACAAACCTGGTGCCCCTCTCGCAGGAGCAGGTCTCTCCGACAGAACCCCGATAATCGGTCAACCGCCCCTTCCCCAGAGGTTCTGTCATTCTCCCGGCAGATTGGCGGCGCCGTTCGCCTGACAGTGACGAATATGTCAGGATTGTCCCGACAAGGATATTCGTCTGTCGGAGTTTCCCCGCTACTCCATGTCCTCACGGGATGGTACTCAAAGGGTACGTTGTGCTTTCTGCGGGTTCCGGGAGTGATCCCGGCGTCGGAAAGCCACCTCACAATCATCATATGGGGACAAGGAGGACGTCGATGAGAATGCTCATGGCAATGGCGGTGGTAGCGGTGGCGGGCAGCCTGGTGGCTTGTGCCGGCCCGCAGACTTCGCGGAGCGGGGAGATTCACACGGTGAACATTGAACGGGAGCCTATGCCGCCGATTTGGTCGTCAGCGTGGGCGACGAGATCCGGTGGGTGAATCACCGGACACTGCCGGTGCGTTTGGATTTGGTCATCGGCGATCCTCGGGACACCCTGTCCTGTGAGCGAGGGTTCTCCAATTTCCTCGGGATGACACGGGACTCGGCCGAGATTGCGCCCAACGAGTCCGTCGCGGTCTGCTTCAAAAAGGTCGGGGTGGTGAAGTACAACATCCGCATGGAGTCGGCCCTGCCTGGAGGGAAGGCGATCACCTCGGGGACGGTCCAGGTGGGCGATCCCAGCAGGAGATGAATCGGGAGCCCTCGCTGCGCTCGGCCAACCGAGGGCGCAGCGGGGGCCTCTCATGTCCGACGGTGCGGTGGTGGTGACGGTGCGGAGATGCCCCACGCGATCCGATCGCGCGTTCCTGAGACGGAGGACCGTGGTTCCGCGCCTGTCTGGCCATGCCATTGCTTCGAGGACCGTCATGCCAGGACTTCACAGGCCGTCAGGCCTCACACGCGAGAGACATACCCCATGGATCGACATCACGGTGCCCATTCGAGATGGCATGGTCCGGTGGCCGGACAACCCGCCCGTGCGGGTCACTCGCGTCCAGGATGTGGAGCGGGGGGACGACTGCACTCTGACCACTCTCTCGCTGGGGGTGCATACGGGCACGCACATGGATGCGCCGTTGCATTTTCTCCGCAGCGGACTGGGAATCGACGCGATGCCCCTGTCGGCGACGATCGGGCCGGCGCGGGTCATTGAGATTCACGATCGGAAGTCGATCACGCCGGAGGAGTTGCGCCCGCATCGGATCCGGCGGGGCGAGCGCCTCCTGTTCAAAACCCGCAATTCTCCCCGCTGCTGGCGGACCGATCGGTTTCTCAAAGATTTTGTGTTTCTCAGCGAAGCCGCCGCCCGCTGGCTGGTCGCGCGCCGGGTACGGACGGTCGGGATCGACTATCTGTCGGTGGCGGGATTCGAGTCGGACACCTCGGCCATCCATACCACCTTGCTCAGGGCCGGCATCTGGATCATCGAGGGGTTGAACCTGACGAACGTCCGGCCCGGCTTGTATGATCTCCTCTGCCTGCCGTTGAAGATCGCGTACAGCGACGGGGCGCCGGCCCGCGCGCTGATCAGACCGGCGGCCGGGTGCAAGAGAAGGTGAGCGACAGGAGGAGGTCGGCAGGAGAAACACCAAGATCGTCACCAGAGGCTGCGTATGATCAAGAGCATCGTCATTTTGGGCGCCTCCGGGGATCTGACGTCGCGGTTCTTGATGCCGGCCATCGCGCGGCTCCACCAGGCGGAAAAGCTGCCGGCCGACTTCCGGATCATCGGGCTGGCGCGGGACCCATGGGATACCGCCGCCTTCCGCCGCCATCTTGAAGGCAAGATGACGCCGAGCGCGTTGTCGATCACGACCGGCGCGCGCGACGCGGTCCTGGCGCGCACGGAATATCGCCGTGTGGATGTGACGGACGGCGATCAGATCGCCGCGGCGTTGGGGAGGGTGACGGATCCCCTCGTCGCCTACCTGGCCCTTCCTCCCTCTCTTTTCCCCCGGACTGTTGAAACCTTGGCGGCGCTCAACCTGCCGAGGGGCAGCAAGATCGTGCTGGAGAAGCCCTTCGGAACCAACCTGGCGTCGGCGCAGGAGTTGAACTGTCTGCTCCATGAATCGTTTCCGGAACAGGACGTGTTCCGACTCGACCATTTTCTGGGGATGCAGACGGTGCAGAACATGCTGGGGTTGCGGTTTGCGAATCGCGTGTTCGAGCCGTTGTGGAATGCCCAGCACATCGAACGCGTGGACATCGTCTGGGACGAAACCCTGACGGTGGCGGGGCGAGCCGTTTTTTATGACGGCACGGGGGCCTTGCGCGACATGATCCAGAACCATCTGCTCCAGTTGCTGGCCCTGATCGCGATGGAGCCGCTGCACCGATTGGACGAACGATCGGTGCGTGACCGGAAGGTGGACGTGCTGCGCGCGGTCCGCCGGCTGTCGCCGGATGAAATCGTCCGGCACACGGTCCGTGGCCGGTATGGGCGGGGCGCCATCGACGAGCGGGAGATTCCGGCCTATACCCGCGAGTCCGGCGTCGATCCCAACCGCCACACGGAAACCTTCGCCCAGGTGAGGCTGGCCGTCGATAACTGGCGCTGGGCCGGCGTGCCGTTTCTGCTCCGCACCGGCAAGGCTTTGAAACGGGACCGCCGCGAGATCGCGATCCGCTTCAAACCGGTTCCGCATCTGGCGTTCGGCCAGCAAGCCCAGCCGAAACCGAATGTGCTCACGATCGAACTGGATCCGGACCGGATCGGGCTGTCGATCAATGTCAACGCCCCCGGCGATCTCTTCGATCTGGATCGGGCCGAGTTGGACAGCACATTGGGATCGGGAGGGCTCCCGACCTACGCGCGCCTGCTGCTCAACGTGCTGAACGGCGATCAGACTCTGTCGATTCGCGATGATGAGGCAGAGGAATCCTGGCGGATCGTCGAGCCGATCCTGGAGGCGTGGGCCAGGGGCGCCGTGCCGTTGATCGAATATCCGGCCGGGTCGAGCGGCCCGGCAAGCTGAGCAGGGCGCAGCCCGTCGGCAGATCGGCAAGCTCGGGGTGAAGAAAGGGTGGGAAGGGGTGTCGTTATCCACGCGACTGAGACGGATCGGACTCTTCGCGTGGAGGATGGCCCGTGAGGTGATCCTGAAGTTCGGCCGGGATCACGGATTGTTTCTGGCGAGCGGGCTCGCCTTCAGCCTGCTCCTGTATGCAATCCCACTGGCGCTGATCATGGTCTCGGTGCTCGGGTACACGGTGCTCGAATCGCAGCAGGCCATGGAGGAGGTTCAATCGGTCATCCGGCAGTTTCTCCCGAAGTCGGAACAGCTCTTTGCGGAGAATGTGGAGACCATCGTGGCGGATCGAGGCCTGTTGGGGGCCGTCGGGTTCACCCTGTTCGTGGCGTTGAGCACGACCGTATTCGGTTTCATCCGGCATGTGCTGAACATCGTGTTCGAGGCCGGCCCAGGCCGGAGCCTGTTGCACGGGACGGCGCAGGATCTGCTCATGCTGGTGTTCTGCGTTGCGCTGCTGGTCGTTGCCATCGGCCTGGCGTCGCTGTTCGCGGTGGTCGGCAACATTGGCGCCGACTTCGCGGGCGTGGCGTTTTTGTGGGGGAAAGGCATCCGTCTGATCCATCGGGTCACGGGGGTGCTGTTGGGCGGAATCTTGATCCTGGGACTCTATCGATTCTCGCCGGTCAAGACGCTGAAGGTCGGTTCCCTTGCAGTCGGCGCCGGTGTGGCGGTCGCGTTGTTCGGGTTCGCCAAGCAGGCCTTCGCCTGGTACGTCCAATTTGCCCAGACCAACATCACCCTGTACGGCGCGCTGGGAGGCTTTCTGTTTTTCTTTCTGTGGCTCTACTACGCCTCGGTGCTGTTTGTGGTAGGCGCGGAGGCGGCTTGGGTCTTTGAACATCGGCGGACTCTTACACCGGGAGGCGCCGCCATGCCGGAGCAGGCCGAACCTTCTGTGCGAAAACCATGAGGATCGCCATGACTCACTCGAGACGGCGGCTGCTTTACAGCACTCTCCACACGGGTGCGGAGGCACCACGAGGCCGTGCTGAAAGAGGCCCTGGTAGAGCGATGGGACTGCTGCTGGTGGGACTGCTCCTCGTCATCTGTACGGCCCTGTTCGCCGTGCAAAACCATGAACCGGTCACAGTTCGGTGGTTGGTCTGGGAACAGGATCTGTCGCTGGCGCTGGTTATCCTTGGGGCGACGGTGTTGGGAGCCGTGCTCTATCTGGTAGCCTCCCTGGGAGGGCTCTGGCGGCAGACGCGCGAGGCTCGCCAGCTTGCCAAGCTGGTCGAAAGTCAAGGCGCCCGAATCCGTGAATTGGAGTCGCAATCGCATGAACGCCATTCCGCACCAACCTTCATCCCGTGAACAGGCATGTGATGCCAGCGAATCTGTGAAACTACCTGGGCGCCGACACGCCCGTCCGGCGAGAGGAGCCGCGTCGGCCTGGCTCCTGGCCGGGATGCTCGTGGCGAGTGGAGGCTGTGCCTTGCCCCAGGAAGTCTCGAAAACGCCCCGCAGCGCCACCGAACAACTACTCCTGACCGAGTCGGTGAAGCGGGCGCTGATCGATCTCGACGTGCCCCTGCCGAAAGGCTCGACGGTCGGGATTCAGGTGGGCGGGCTGCAAACGGATCGGGCGCATGTGCACATGAGCGACGAGGAGGCGTTCGGCGTCGTCGATGCGCCGTCGTGGGACCTTGGATATGTGCGCGACGCCGCGACCGCCCGGCTGGGAGCATTGGGCTATCTCGTCAGAAGAACGGCAGGGGAGACCGCGTACGTCGCGCGGGTCATGGTGGAGTCTATCGGCACGAATCAAGGCAGGACGTTCTTCGGCATGCCGCCCGTGCAAAGCGTGTTGATTCCGTTTGCGCTCCCGCAACTGACCCTGTACCAGGAGATCGATCAGTTGGCGCATGTGCGCCTGTATGTCGATCTCTACGACGGTGTCACCGGACGGTTCATTCGTTCGACGCCCACATGGATCGGCACGGCCTATTACAATCAGTACACCGTCTTGTTTGTCTTCACATGGACCTCGACCGATCTGGTTGCGGCTCCGTAGCCACCGCGTTTCGGCTTTCAAGGACGCTCGTCTTACGCACTGACACATTGCTGCTTCACAGTTGCCCGTCGATGAAGATCGGTACAGGTAGGCGATGGCGCAATCGGCGAAGGACGCGAGGTTGGGAAGCAACAGATCGGCGTGGTGGACTTGGTCGGCGGTATTCATCGTCCTTGTCCTG
>DATIBM010000420.1:0-16793 GCA_035457545.1 Nitrospiraceae bacterium | reverse complement strand
CGGGACCAGGAACAACGACAGCAGGGTGGAGAGCGCCAACCCGCCGACCAGGACCAGCCCGATGTGCCGTCGGCCCGCGGCGCCGGCTCCGGTCGCGAGGGCCAACGGCAAGGCGCCGAGAATCGTCGCGGCCGTCGTCATGATGATCGGACGGAACCGGAGGGTGGCGGCTTCGACGATCGCCTCCCGCGCCGCCATGCCTCGGCCGCGCAACTGATTGGCAAACTCCACGATCAGGATCGCGTTCTTGGTGACGAGCCCGATCAGGATGATGAGCCCGATCTGGCTGTAGATGTTCAACGTCCCGCCGGTGAACGCCAGCGCCAAGAGGCCGCCCATCACCGCCGGCGGCACCGTCAGCAGGATCACCAGGGGAGACAGAAAACTTTCGAATTGCGCCGAAAGCACCAGATAGACGACAAGGACCGCCAACCCAAACGTCACGTGGAGGCTTGCCCGGCTTTCAAGGAATTCCTTCGATTCTCCCGCATAGGCGAACCGCATCATCCCCGGGAGACTCGCCTTCGCCGTCCGGCTCAGATAGTCCAGCGCCTCCCCCAGCGAAAATCCCTCGGCGAGTCCGGCGCTGATCGTGACGGCGCGCATCCGATCGTAATGGTGGAGCGCTTCGGGCGCCGCGTCTTCCCGCACCGACACGACATTGCCGAGCGGCATCAACTGCCCCTGTTGGCCGCGCACCGGAAGGGCCATGATATCCGACGGGCTGTTCCGGTACGGCTCATCCACCTTGACCACGACGTTGTACACCCGTCCGTCTCGCGCGAAGGTCGTCACGGGCCTCCCGCTCAGGAAGGTCTCAAGCGTCCGGCCGATGGCGGCCATGGAGACGCCCACGTCGGCGGATTTGGACCGATTTGCCTCCACCGTCACATGGGGCATGTTCATCGACAAGTCCATATCCGGGTTAAGGAACCCCGGATGGGCCGCCGCCTCGCGCACAAGCCGTTCGGCTTGAACGCGCAGCTCTTCATAAGTCGATCCGACCAGCACGAATTGCACCGGCGTCTTCTCCGGCGACTGCTCCATCGGCGGCGGGTTGAGGACCGAGATTTTCACTCCGGTCAACCGTCCCAGCCGGGCATTCAGTTCCGCCACAATGTCCTGTTGCGTCCGGTCCCGCTTGTCCCAGTCCGCCAACGTCACCCAACTCGATGCGCGGTTCACGATCGTGGGGCGATACCCGCGGGCGACCACCATATAGTTGAACGTCGCCTCCGGAACCTTCTCCACGATGGCCTCCACTTGCCTGGCATAGCCATCGGTATAGCGGATCGTGGCGCCTTCCGGCGCCGTCAGGTGGCCGGCGAACCAGCCGACATCTTCCAGCGGAGCCAATTCCATGGGCAGGCGGAGAAACAGGAAGACACTGGCGACGATCGCCCCCAACGCGACGCCAAGCACCGGCCCCCTCGCCTCCACCAGACGCTCGACCGCGCGCCGATACCGGCTCACCACGCCGGCAAAGGCCTCCTCGGCAACCTTGGACAACCGGGTCTGGCGCCGTCCGGTCTTCAACAGCGTGGCGCATAACATCGGCGTCAGCGTCAGCGCGACGAATCCGGACAGCAACACCGCGGCCGCCACCGCAATCGCCAACTCCGAAAAGAGCCGGCCGACCACGCCGGTCAGAAACGCGATTGGAATGAACACCACCACCAACGACAGGGTCGTGGCCAGCACGGCAAACCCGATTTCCCTGCTTCCCGCCATGGCGGCCTGGACGGGCGGCACCCCCCCGGATTCGATCCGCCGGTGGATGTTCTCAAGCACGATGATCGCATCATCCACCACCAGGCCGACGGCGAGGACAAACCCGAGCAGCGTCAACACATTGAGCGAACAGCCGGTGGCCCAGAGGATGGTGACGGCGCCGATGATCGAGGCCGGAATCGCGACCGCCGGGATGAACGTCGCACGGACGCTGCCGAGAAAGAGGTAAATCACTAATACGACCAGGATCAGGGCCAGTCCCAAAGCCCGGTAGACCTCCCGAATGGATTGCTCGATCGCAAGCGACCCGTCCCACGCCACCTGCAAGGTCATCCCCTCGGGCAAGAGCGCGACCAGGTCTGGCCAGGCTTGCTTGACGGCCTGCGCCACCTCCAACGTATTGGCCTTCGATTGCTTGGCGACGCCGATCCCGATCGCCGGCTTGCCGTTCACGCGGACCAGCTTCCGATCGTCTTCGGCGCCGAGTTCCACGCGGCCGATGTCCTGAATCCTGACCGGGTATCCGTCTCGATAAGCGACGATCAGGTGCAGAAATTGTTGCGGGGTCTCCAGCGCCCCCTGAGTCGAGACGTCGAACTCCGTGCGATCGCTCTCGATCCGGCCGGAGGGAAGGGTGAGGTTTTGCGTCCTGAGGGCCTCTTCGACGTCCTGCGCGGCAAGCCGGCGGGCCGCCAATCGCTCGGGGTTCAGCCAGATCCTCATCGCATAGCGGCGCTCCCCGTCCAACGGAATGGTCGAGACGCCGGGCAACATCGCCAACCGGTTCTTGATGAACCGCTCCGCGACATCCGTCATCTCCAACTCGGAATGGCGGTCGCTGGCGAGCGAGAGCCACATGATTTCATTGCCGTCGCCGGTTTCCTTCGCGACGAGCGGGTCCTGGACGGCGAGCGGGAGTTGGCGCCGCACTCGGCTGATGGCGTCCCGCACGTCGTTGGTCGCCGCATCCAGACTGCGCGTCCGTCCGAATTCGAGCACGATCTGGGAGGTTTCGGCCCGGCTGGCGGAGGTGATCGTACGGAGGCCTTCGATGCCGCTGATGGCCCCTTCGAGGACCGTGGTCACGTCGGTTTCCACCAGCGCCGGGCTGGCGCCGGGATAGACAGTCCTCACCGAGACGATCGGGTAGGCGATATCCGGATATTCCCGCAAGGTCAGGCGGGTGAAGCTCAGGAGCCCGAACAGCACCAGCAGCAGCGACATGACCGTCGCCAAGACGGGACGGCGGACCGAGAGATCGGAAAGAATCATCGCGCGACGGACCGGACGGTCATGACCCTGGGCATGACTGTCGGAAGGTTCGGACGAAGCGCAGAGAGGCGACGCATTAGGACTCCTCTGGCGCCTGGGTCGCGACGGCCATCCCGTCGCTGAGCTTGTGGGTGCCGGTGCGAACGACCTGGTCGCCCGCCGACAGGCCGGAGAGGACCTGGACCAATCCCTGTTGCCGTACCCCCAGGGTTACCTCCGTCAGACGCGCGGCCGATCCGTCGTAGCGAAAGGCATAGGGCCGGCCCTGTTTCAACAGGACCGCCTCTTCGGGAATCATCAGCGCCTCCTGCTCCTCCCGGACCAGCAGACGGACGGTGACGAACAGACCGGGACGAAGCGCCCCCTCCTGGTTGGGGACGGCCGCCCGCAGGGCCACCGTCCGATTCACGGAGTCCAGTCGCGGATCGACCGCCGAGACTTCGCCTTGAAACAGCCTGTCCGGGTAGGCATCCGTCAGCAACCCCACCCACTGCCCCACGGCGACCTTGGACAGCCACCCTTCCGGCACCTTGAAGTCCACGTGAAGCATCCGCAGATCTTCGAGATTGACGAGATCCTGCCCTGGCGCAACATAGTCGCCGGCGGACACACGGCGAAGACCCACCGTGCCGGCAAACGGCGCGCGGATGACCGTCTTCTTCAGCCGCGTCCGGTACAGCACGCTGTTGGCCTCGGCCGCCTGCCAGGCGCTTCTCGCCTCATCAAGCTGCTGTGGAGAAATGATCGTCGTTTGTTGACCGGAGAGCCGCTTGAGCCGCTCGTAGGTGAGCCGGGCGATCTTCTCCTGCGCCTCCGCCTGGCCCAGTTCCGCCCGAAGCTCCTCTTGATCGAGCTCGAACAACACGTCCTGCGGCGCGACCTTCTGGCCATCGACAAACGCGATGCGCCGCACCAGCCCCGCCAGTTCGGGGCGGATCATGACCGAGGCCACGGCCTGGAGCGTGCCGACGGCGCTAAGGGATTCCGCAACCGGCTCGACCGTCACGGGCGCCACCTCCACCAGCGGGACCGGAGGCCTGGCTCCCTCCAGCTCGCCGGACCGCCCGTCTGCTTTGGTGCCGAGCTTGGCGATCATCAAGGCGAGCGCGAGGCCGGTGCCAAGCACCATGGCCCAGGTCAGCCCCCGTCGTTTCAACTGGCGTTCAGACATAGGCATAAACAGGCTGCGGTTTCCTGGCAACTCGTGGACGCAGCCAGGCACACCCACACCCCTTCCTTTCCGCAGGTCTACACTATATGACGTTTCAGATGACAGAAACCGCACCACCAGCGGGGTACCCGGGCCACGAAAAGCCGGAGGCGTATTCGCTGGAATCGGGACCCATTGCAATCCCGGAGCAATGGGTGCCCCGGATTTTTCGTGGCCGAGAACGAAGCACACCCGCCAGGCGGGTACCCGCGGTGCATCGTTGCCGGAGGAGAAGGGTCAATGTCGGACAGGCTCCTAAGCATGTCTTTTCCCTGCGCAGGGGCGTATGGTGGGCCTGATACGAGGTGGTTCCTCCATTTCTATTGAGGTGACGCGATGACGAGGCATGGCTGCCGAACGTTGGTGGCGGGGTTGATGTTGTTGAGCCTGGGATGCGCCGGGGGCATCACCGTAGATGTCCATGGGCGCGGCATGCAACCGATTCCACCCCACATCACCTTCGCGGTGATCCCGACGGGAGAGGTGGAGCATGACCCGGCCTTTCCCACCTACGCGCGCCTCGTGGCCCGCAAGCTGGCGGAGCGGGACTATCGCGAAACCGACGCCAAGGTAGCCAAGCTCGGTGTCTATCTCGCCTACGGAGTCACCGAACAGGCGGCCACGGCGCCGTCATCAGCCGGCGGACCGCCTCTGGGAAGTCCTGCCGGGACGGGAGGCGGCGTCGGGTATGGAACGGCCGTCTCGCCCTCGTCCTCCGCGGGATTTTCCCGCTATGTCGCCCAAGTGGTCCTTATCGCCGCGGACTTGACCCAGTCACGCGCGACCGGTTCGGTGGTCGAGCTCTGGCGTGGTAATGCGCAGACGACCGGCCCGAGCAAGGATCTCCAGGCCCTGGCGCCGCTCCTGATCGAGGGGGCCTTCCGGCATTTCGGCGACACGACCGCCACCACGGTCCAGCATACCTTCGGCGAGGAGGAGATCAAGGCATTACGGGGACCTCGATAGACAGAAGCCTGACCGCTCAACGGAAGACATGCGCCGGACGAACGATCCGGCAAGTACTCATGGCCGATCGCCGCAAGCTCTGCGCTGGTTGAGAGGCCTCCAGCGTGACGGAGCCGAGGAGTGTCAGTGGGCCGGGACGAACACATACTCCTAGCCCGCATCATTCATGAACGCTTCTGCTGCTTAGGCCCATTGCAACAGAAGAGCAATGGGCACCCCGATTCGCCGCTGCGACAGAGCCAACCTGCGAAGTCGAAGGCAAACAGCCTCTCCGCCGCGATGTGATCGAACGCGGCGGTTCAAGCGAAGCTTGGTATGGCGGGCGTGCTCGCCGCTCAGTCCCTCGACGTACTGCTTCAAGTACGCCTTGGTTCTTCGCGGCTGTGCTTGGGGGTACCCATTGCGCTTTTCCATGCAATGGGTCCAACGCCTGGCGACTGCCGGGTACCCGTTGCGCTTTCAATGCAACGGGTGCAACGCGACGAACCGCCATGAATAATGCGGGCTAGCCCTGGGATTGCATGCAGCCAGACAGGTGGATCCCGCCGACCACTCATGAAACAGCCGCTCGATGTCGTGGGGCGTCAGGTTCATGAACCGTCGCTCATCCCTGGTTCGGCCTCCCTCGCCAGATGCATACCGGCCCTTCCCGTCACTCACCGACTCATCACGATGCGGCGGGCCGTTCCCAAGTCCCGCGGGCTGAGGCGCCGTCGAAGCGCCTCCATGCTCCTGACGGTGAGCGGATGCGCATGGTGGAACCTGACGATGTTGTCGGGATCGATGGCAAACGTGTGGCATCGGCCTGCCGCCGCACCATGCTTGACGCCGTAGAGGCGGGACAGCCGCTTCATCGGGTCGATCAACAGCGGGACTGACACCGGCCCGGCTGTCCTTGTCCCGGGGTCTCCGGCAACCAGATCGTCCGGCGCGACCACGAGCAGCGCCGTGTCGGCCCGCGCAAAGAGATGGCTCTGGCGGTCGAGCACCATCCGCTCGACTAAGCCCAGCAGGCTCGGAAAGCACAGGATCACCCACCGGCCGTGATACCGAGTCGAATGCAGGTACGTCGGCTCCCCGTTCATCACCGCCGCCAGGCGAAACTGCGGCGCAGGGCGCCCCACGCGTGCCAGAGGCTGGTGACCTTGCCCCTGCGATCCCGGACGGGACCATTGGGAGGCGGGCGTGCTCAACGAGTGGCGGCTCGCGCCTCCCGGCGGAGTTCGCCCGCAATTGACACATTTCAGGGTGGGCATGCGAGGATACTCCTCATTGTCGTAGTCGGGAACCAGCAGACCTCCACATCGGAAACAGCGCGCCGCTGTCGTCATATCGTGCACTCCTTTCCACCGTACTCTGATTTGTCACGAGCCTCTTCAACAAAAAAGCCCGGGCTTAGGTGGTACGCTCGGGCTCCGGCATACTCCCGCGACTTTCACAGCGCGGGCGGCGCCTCTGGCCTCTTTGCCGCGGCCGCCAGCAGAGCGCGGCTCGCTCAATATTGATATTGAGAACTCGTCTCAACTAATGCTTATAGGGATTCCCATCGGAAAAGTACAGACTTATTTTTCAGGCTGTGCTCTGAGCTAGCTACGGATACCCGACACGAGGGTCAACACCATGGCGGTGACGTACATGAGGCTGATGCCGGCAAAGACCCCGCAGGCGACTTGGAGGCGACGCGTCGCCGTGTAGGAGATCGCGGTGAGGGACAGGATCACATAGAGCAGCGAGCCGGCGGCCAGTGTATAGAAGGCAATCGAGAAATACGGGGACAGGCCCTGCCCGCTCAGCAGGGTGCCGAGGCAGGTGGGACCGCCGGCCAGCAGGCCGAGCCACAACACATCGAGCCATGGCAACGGAGCTTTTCCGGCAGCCCCGACAATCCCGAATCCTTCGGTGCCATTGTGGAGCGCAAACCCGGTCACGAGCAACGCGCTGAGGACCCATTCTCCACTCGCATAGCTGGCGCCGATCGCCAAGCCCTCCCCCAGATTGTGGAATCCCATGCCGACCGCGATCATATAGGGAAGCGAGAGCAGGCGGCCGGCTGATCCGGTCCCAAGGATCTGGTTGGATTCCAGCGCAACGAGGCCGACCAAACTGATGCCGAGGCTGCCCAGAAACACCACCCACGAGAGTCCGTCCCGCGCGCCGGTCAGTTCCACGGCTTCGTGCATGAGGTCGAAAAAGAGGTAGGCCAACACGCCCGTCGCCACGCCGATTAAGGCGCCCTCCCAGGATCGCGGCAAGACCTTGCCGAGCACGAGGGCAACGCCGATGCCGAGATAGACCGGGACGACGCCGGCCACAAGACCCAGCCCGATCAGATCAATCATGCGCAAACCGCTCCTGTGCTGCTGAGGCGTTTACACGTGCGCGCTGTCGTAGATGTGCCCGCCGTTTCAGCCACCACATACGAAGCCCCGTGACGTAGAGGACCAGGGGAACGAATCCGCTCACGCAGACGATCCATCGCACCGCCAGCCCGAACGCCTCGCCGTTGTGCAGCGGGAACAGCCAGGCCACGAATGTATCACCGGCGGTAAAGTTCCGCCAGTCGCGCAGGTGCAAGACCGCGCCGCTGTACTGATCGAGCCACACCTGGCTCTGCCCGCTGGATTCCCGCACCTCGCCCGGCTGGCGCAGTCCGATTCGAAAGATGCCCTCCGGATTATCGGGTACCGCAAGAAACTTGAGTTCCCCATTAGGAAAGATCTCGCGGGCGAGGGCCACCGCCTGCTCGGCGGAAAGCGCCTGCGCGCTGGGTGCGGGAGGCCTGGATCGCAGTTCTCCCTTTTTCGGGAGTTCCTGCACGGGAGAAAAGACTCTGACCAGCGGGACCACATATTCGGAGAACTCCAGATAGACGCCGGTGAACGCGAGCATGGCCAAGATCACGGCGCTGTACAGGCCGCTCAGCTTGTGGGCATCGTAATGCCAGCGAATGACGCTCCGACCCGGGTTGAAGGAGAACGATTGTCGCAACCGGCCCAGGCTCGGCCACCAGAGATAGAGGCCGGTGCCGATCGAGACGAGCAGGAAGAGCGCGAGGAAGCCGACGATCGTTTGGCCCGGCTTCTCGATCAGCAACGATTCATGCAGCTCGTAGATGACGGATACCAACGTGCCGCCCCACTCGCGGTCACGGCTCAGGACTTCGGCCGTCGCCGGATCGATCCGCACCTCGATCCAGCGGGGCTCCTCCGGATCATGGGTGGGAATCGTGTACCAGACCAGGACCGTGTCCCCGGGATGGTCAGGCAATCGGATGGTCTCCAGGCGGCCCCGCTCCGGCCTCGCCGCGTACGCCGCCGCGACGATCTCATTGAGGGGGCGGGATTCGCCCGCTGATGAGCTGCGCACCAATTCCGGATTGAGCCACTCATCGATGGCTTTGTAAAACACCAGCAGGCTGCCGGTGAGGCTGATGAGCACGAACAGGCCGCCGACGATCAGGCCAAGGTAGAGATGAACCTTGAGCCACAACTTACGGAGGACCTGACGGGCGAGTGGTAGATGGACATCAGTAACCTTACCCGGTCGAGACACCATCTCGTCAGTCGCAGCCGGCTGTGCGATCGCTGCGTCGCTCGTATCGATGGGCATAGTCCATGATTTTGTGCAGATCGGAGCATGGAGCCCTATGCCCCGGCATTTGCAAACACCCCTCCATAAGGTAGAGACGGATGAGACGGATAAAACCACACCCGGGAAGGAGAAAAAGAGACCTGGTTCCAGCAGATAATGTTAGCCAGGCGTTTGGAAGCGCCGATTGGGTTTCAGAGAGAACGTCAGATCTTTGCGACGACACCCTTGTAGACCATGCCAGAGACTCACCACGATCGGTGTACTGAGGGCCAGCCACGACACCCAATCCCAGATACCGTCGCCGAAGAGAGCCGATAGGAGGCCGACGGCGCTCACCGCGGCCAGGGCCACCGGCATGGCCCAGACCTGGCGGACTGAAAGGGGACGATTCACCGAGACGCCTGGCCTGGCGGCATTCCCACGGCCATTCCGCCACTGAGGTCGGCCTCGACCAGCAGTTGCTCGACCGGGACGTGACGCTTCCGCCACCACAGATAGAGTCCGCTGATCAACACCACGATGGTGATCCAGTCCAACAACGCCCAGACGATCTTGAGCGGGAGGCCGCCGTAGTCGCCGAAATGGAGCGGCTCCGAGACCAGCAACGCCGTCACGTACCAGGGCATTGTGCGGGAGGCGGCGATCCGCCCTGTTGCCGCATCGATGAGAACCGGTTCAACAAGCCGCGCGGTGAGCGGGGTTCGGCCTCGGAGAAAGACCGCATAGTGATGGGGACCGGCAAAAGCGGTGCCGGGAAAGGCCACGAAGTCCACCTCTTTCTGTGGTTCGGCCGCCTTGGCCGTGGCTACCGCCTGCTGCAACGAGGTGAACGGAGATCGGACGGGTTGCCCGCGCCAGGGCGCCGTCATGTCGGCCAATTCCGCCTGCTGCCAGTAGGCGAAGATCGGACGGGCAAGCGTATTGATGACACCGGTTCCTCCGACGACCAGCACCCACAGGACCGTGACGATCCCCAGAAGATTGTGGAGATCCAGCCAGGTGAGCCGCCCGCTGCCGTCCATTCGAACGGTCCCGAACGGCAGCTTCCGCATAAACGGCCCATAGACCATGACGCCCGATGCCACGGAGGCGAGAAAGAGCAGACCCATTGCCCCGAGGAACAACGTGCCCGGCAGATCGGCGAAGAGATCGACATGCAGCTTCACCATCACATACATGAATCCTTGCCGAAGCGGGATCTCATGAAGAAAGGCTCCGGTTCGGGCATCGTACAGGAAGAGGGCCGAGCTGTCCGTGGCGTCCGGAGTCGCGCCTAATGACACGAACCAGGCCGGCGCCTCATGGTCCTGCGAGACAAACTGGATCGACTCGCCGGGTCGCCGAGCGGCCGCATCGGCGACGATGTCATCGAGGTTCGCCGGTCGGGTTTCCGCCGCCATCAGCGGAGGCTCGACGTTGTGGCCCAACCAAAGCGCGATCTCTTCTCGAAAGATCAGCGGAAGGCCGGTGAGGCAGAGCAGGAGCAGAAACGTCGTGCAGATCAGGCTGGTCCATTTGTGGATGAGATACCAACGTTTGAGAGTCATGACGGCCGACATGATCGGTGAGATAGACATACCAACGTGAGCAAGCGGAGGGACGATCAGCGGGGCACCGTGACATTGGCGCCGCCGGGATCGCGTGGCGCTTGGTCTTCGACGTAGCTATACCCTTTGGACTTCATACACCCGCTAAGGTTCACCCCGCCGGCGAGCGTTTCCTTTTGGTGTTCGACGCCCGAGAGGACCTCCGCCTTGCAGATCTCCCAATCCTGCGCCGCCTGCTCCTCGCTGTTCGTCGGATGCGCCCAGCGGCCTTCGCTGCACCCGACCAGCGTCACCAACCAAACCAGGCCGGCGGCGGCACGTCCTCCCATGTTCGTCACAAGCCGCCTCAATTCAGAATCTCACTCCCACCGTGCCCAGCACGGTGAAGGGCTCGCCGAAGAAGAAGATTGGCGAGCCCGTCTGTGACGTGGCCACATACCGCTGGTCGAGAAGATTCCGTATGTTGAGGGCCACGTTCAAGGCCTTGGCCCCCAGCCAGTTTCCCGGCTCCAAGGTGCGGTTGTAGTACAGGGCGGCGTCGGCCCTGACATAGCCGGGCATCGCAGGTTGGTCCACGAGTAGCGAGCCGTTGCGATCGCTATACGCGAAGATGCCGCCGCCCAGTCCGAATCCTTTGAGCGGACCCTCCTGAAAATGATAGGTCGACCAGAGGGTGACCTTGTTGTAGGGCACGTTGGCCAGACGCTTGTTGAGCAACTGTGGATCATTGTCTCTGGTCACTTCAGCATCGGTGTAGGCATAGCCGGCGATCACGTTCCACCCGGCGGTGAGTTGCGCCGTCACATCCAACTCCACTCCCTGGCTGCGCTGCTCGCCGGTGGCAACCTGGAAGAGCAGGTTCGTCGGGTCCCGCGTGAGGACATTTTCCCGCGTCAGGTGAAACCAGGCAAGATTCACCGACACGCGATTATCGAGCATGAAGATCTTCGTTCCCACTTCATATTGGGTGGACCGCTCCGGATCGAACAATTGCCCGCTGGCATTGAACGACCCGGGCGAGCTCGGTTGAAATCCCTTGGTCCAAGACGTGTAGAGCGAGACGGGTTCCACCGGTTGATAGACGAGGCCCAGCCGTGGGCTGACGGCGTTGGTGTCCGAGGATTCATTCGATGTGGCCGATTGGGTGAACTGGTGAACATAGTCGAACCGGAAGCCGGCCACTGCTTTCAGGTTCTGCAAAATCGTCACTTGATCCTGCATATAGAATGCGGCGGTCTTATTATCGGCCTGGAAGCTGACCGGGGTCCCGGTAAAGGGCGAAGGGGGGATCGAATAATTCGGGGCAAAGAGATCCAACGGCGGCGCATCAGCGGAGGTAAAAATAAACTGATCGGTTTTCTCTTGTCGCAGCTCAACGCCGGTCAACAGGGTATGGTCCATGCCCAGGAAGCGCAGAGCCCCCACCAGATTCGTGACCATCGAATGGGCATGCCGCCGGGCTACCGCCGGTTGCAGAAATTGGAGCCGTTGGAGCGTTCGCTGGTCGGGCTCCAAGAAGATGGGGAACGCGAACAAATTGTTCCTGTCATCTTCCACGATCGTATGCCGATAGGCATTACGAATGGACCAGTTGTTGTTGAATTGATGCGTGAGGTCATAGCCGACGCGGTATGACGTGCGGTTGAACGTGCTGAAATCGCCCAGGGTCACGGATCGGTTGCGGGGGAGCGGCCCGTTGATGTTCGGAAGAAAGGTGCCTTCGGCCGGAAGTCCGTAGGGATCGTTGCTCCATCGCCGCAAGTAATCGGCCTCGACGGTCAACGTCGTGCGCGCGCCCATGAGCCATGTCACGCTCGGAGCGACCGCCGCCAGATCGCGATTGGCAAAGTCGATGAAACTATTCGCCTTTTGTCCGGCCACATTCAGCCGATAGAACACCGTCTTGCTCGCATTGAGGGGGCCCGTGGCGTCGAGTTCAGAGCGGTAGAAACTGAAATTGCCGATGGTGACATTGGCCCCATAGGCCGCCTGCGACAGAGGCTTGTTCGTCACGATATTGATGATGCCGCCGGGATCTCCCTGCCCATACAGCACGGCCGCCGGGCCTTTTAACACCTCGAGCCGCCGGATATTGTAGGTATCGGACGCCGTAAATTGAGCGAAAGGGTCGAGGAGTCCATTGCGGAAATAGCTTCGGTCGGTCGCCACGAACCCTCGAATGATCAGGTTGTCGTAGAGCGACACGGCGGAGTCCGTCGCATTGATCCCCGAGATATTTTCCAGCGTGTTTTGCAACCGGAACGTCCGTTGCTCTTCAATCAACTTGCGGGTCACCACCTGAATCGACTGCGGCACGTCGCGGATCGGGGTGTCGGTTCTCGTCGCCGTGTTCGCTTCCTCGGCGATGTAGGATTTCGTGTCGTCGCCGCGCTGGCGCACGTCTTTGACCAGGACCTCGGGCAGCTTGACTGGCTTCTTTTTGGGGGCTCCGTTCTGGCCATTCGCCGAGTCCAACGGCGCCGTTTCGCCCGACATCGGGGGCACCGGAGGCGGGACTGCCGTCGATGAGGCCGGTTCGATCGTGACCGTCCGCGAGTCGGTCATGCGGAACCCGAGTCCGGTCCCGATCAGCAGTTCCTTCAGCGCGCGGTCCGGCGCGTAGATGCCGGACAGGCCGGGGCTCTGAATGCCTTCCGTCACCTCCGCGCTATAGAAGAGTTGCCAGCCGCTTTGCTCCGCGAACGTCGTGAGCGCGCTTCGCAAGGGTTGCGGCGGGATGTCGAAATTGATCCGTTCCGCCTCCGCCAGGCGCACGGCGTCGTCTTGATGATCGACTGTTTCCGCATGGGCCGGCGCAAGCAACCACGCCAACGCGAATGTCCATAGCAGCGCTCCCGCCACCTTCCTGACCCGTTGTCTCTCCCTCCCCGGTTGGCAATCCATTCGTCCTCCAGACCAGCGCTGCGCGCACACCAACTCCCGGAAATGGGCGAACCGCCGAGTCGCCCAGCCTCGACGTTGTTCCTGCCGTTCCCATCGGCTCAATGCCGACAACAGAGAATAGACGCTCACTGGAAAGAAACCCGGACGGATGGGCTGAGAAAAAATGCGTGGGGAGTCGCGGCGAAGGCTGCGACGTTTAGCGGAAGAAGATCAGGCGGTCGGTGAAGTGGAAGGCGGTGATCGGCAGGGTCCGCTCGATCGTGGTGACGGCGGCATCCAATCGTTGGAGATCGAACACGCCGCTGACGAGGTGCTCGGCCAGTTTCGGATTGAGCATCACGATGTGGCCGTGGCGATAGCGATTCATCTCTTCGACCACGAGAGTCAGCGGCGTCGCCTCGAAAATCAGCTTGCCCCGTTCCCACGCCGTCGCCACGCGGAGATCGACCGGTTCGACCGGTCCCACGCCGGCAGGATCGTACCGCACCCGTTGGCCGGTCTGAATCAGAGTCGGAGCGGCCGCGTGCCCGCGGTAGGCGCTGACCTCCACCACGCCTTCTGTGACGGTCACGAGCACGGCATCCGCGGTCTTATGGACGATGAACTCCGTGCCGACGGCGCGGACCTGTCCTCCGTTCGTCTGGACGAGGAACGGACGAGCGGCATCCGGCTCGACGCGGAATGCCGCTTCCCCGGCCAGCAGGTCCACCAGGCGGATGTGCTCGGAGTAGTGGACAGCGACCGCGGCCTGCGTATTGAGGAGAATCTCGCTGCCGTCATCCAACGGGAAGGTTCGCTGCTCGCCGACCCCGGTACGGACATCCGCCCACAAGAGCGGGAGGGTTCCGCTCGTCAGGGCCAACGTCACAGCAAGGGCCGCCAGAGACGCGGCGACGGCGCCCCATCGAATCCATACAGGCCGCCTGATCCGGCCTGTGGCCGCCTCGCTCCTGGGAATGGACGAGACGCCGGTTGGTCCGGATGCCGCCTCACTTTCTATAATAGGAGACAGGCGCCCTTGCAGCGGCTGGAGGCCTAGCCACAGCCGCTCCACCTTCCGGAATGCCAGATCGTGGTCAGGACTCCGGCGGCGCCAGGCCGCCAGCGCGTCTCGATCGGCGTCGGTCGCGTCGCCCGACGTGAGACGCACGATCCACGTCACGGCCTCTTCTTCAAGCTGTTCCCGTTCCTGTTCGGAAGGCTCCGATGCCGACATGCTGCGCCATCTCCAGGCAATCCGGCCCTTGAGATAGGGCAAAGAACCGTTGCGAATCAAGGGGGGCCTATGGATAAGACGATGGGAGCGGCCAAAGCCGGACGGAAGGGAGGAGAATTCCTTCACCCGCCGGACTCGTTCAGGCGCTGGCGGCAGTGATTCAGGGCGCGGGCGATGTTCTTCTCCACAGTGCTGAGGTGAATCCCAAGCCGCGCCGCGATCTCGCGGTGGGGCAAGCCTTCGAAGCGGTTGAGGATGAAGATCCGGCGGCACAGAGGCGACAGTTCCTCCAGGGCTTGAAGGACGACGGCCAGTTCCTCTTTGGCGAGGATGGCCGCCTCCGGCGTGGCAGCCGCATCTGGATACTCGACCAGGGCGCTCTCATCCTCCGGCGAGGAGCATCGCGTCCGGGCACGGGCGCGATGGTGGTCGATGACCAGGTTGTTGGCGATCCTGAACAGGTAGGTGCGGAGATTCTCAATCGCCTCCAGGTTGGGAATCTGCGCCAGGCGCAGGAATGCCTCCTGCGTGAGGTCCGCGGCCGTGGCCTCGCAGGTGACACGGCTGGTGAGGAATCGTTGCAGGTCCGGCGCGAGTTGGTCAAAGAGCTGCCTGATATCGGCGCGGGCCATGATGTGCTGGACGTCTCGTTCGCTTGGCAGGCACGTAAACTGGAATCCGCGGCGTAGGGGCATTATAGTGATGTTGAGAAATAATCTCAACTACGACCAGTCGTTTCGCTACGAAAAGAAGACCCGTGAGCCGGCTTACGAGTCCGTCAACCCCGCTCCTGGGGAAGGAACGGCTTGGCTGCCCCTTGCTCCTAGTCGCTGGGGCTTCACCAGGTCACGCTGTAGCCGAGGCTGACGACCATCCCGCGGGCGGCGGTCAGGCTGGCGATCCCGACACGCTGGAGTTGCGAGACTGGGAGGTAGTACTGGCTGTTCAGCAGATTCTCGATGCCGAATTTGATCCGGCCGGGGCCTAATTTGATTGTGCTGATAAAATCCAGCACCGTGAAGCTGTGCACCGGACGCCCCCCGAAGACAGCAGGCCCTAGTCCGGGGTCCCTGGTGCCGGAATACACTACCTGCAGCCGGTTCCGCCAATTCCATTTCGGCACCGTGAGGTGTTCCAGATAGGCGGTCAACTTCAATGGAGGGATTCGAAATCCATTGAGATACTTGTAGTCGCCGGTTCGATTGATGTCATTCTCACCTTCGACATAGGTGGCGGTCCCGCCGACGGACCATCGGTCTAACTGCACATCCAACGTCCCTTCCACGCCATAGATGCGCTCCGGCGCCCTGACAACGTTGGCGAAGAAGCCGGCCGAGGTCACGCCGAGCAGGGATTCAGTGTAATACCCGACGATGGACGTCTGGAGGCTGCTCCAGTCTCCCCGGATCCCGACCTCGTAGTGATTGACCCGAATCGGCGAGAGTTGAGAGTCACTGAAGGAAAAGCCCGCAGGCGCGCTCCGAATGATTAACCCGACGTCCGGGATGGAAAAGCCTTGCGAATAGTTGGCGAACAGATTGACCTCATCGGTGAGATACACCACCGTGCCCGCGTTGAAGACGGTTGCATCGAAGTCACGAGACCCGGCATCGATTGGCTGCCCGGCCAACGTCGTAAAGGCGTCCGTCTCCAGGCCGATCCGTTCATGCCGTACGCCCCCTCGCACCAGCCAGCGCTCATGGAGTTTGAGCTCAAGTTGACCGAAGAACGCCAGCGAACGCTGTGTCATCTGCGGCACCCAGACGCGATCGTCGATCGGTTGAAACACCAACCCGCCGCTGTTCGCAAATGTGGCGGGGTCCATGATCGCCACCCGCTGAGAGGTCTGCTCCTGGGACACATCGGCCCCCCAGAGCAATACCGGTTTGAGCTTCTGTGCAATGGGAAGAGGTGTTTCGACCGTGAGGCGCCCGCCGAACTTTTCCGAGAGAACCCGGGATTGGATGATGTTATTGCCGAGCGTCGCGAAGCTCTGTCCGTCAAAAGGGAAAAAGCGGGTCAAGTAGTCCCGGTAGTACGCTTGCGCCCGGACGTGGCTGCCAAAGAGATCTTTGCGGATGTAATCCAGGTTGACGACCGTGTTCTGCGTTCCTGACTGGTCGTCGAGCGCCAACCCCTTTCGCGAAACCGCCTTGCCGGCCTGACTGGAATTGGCAAAGTCCGTCACATAGTCACTGTCCTGTTGGGCCACGAAGCGGTTGACCGTCAATTCCAATCGCTGCGCCCCCAAGTCGGCCCCAACCATGCCGAACAGGTTGTACATGTTGAGATCCGACAAGCCGCCCTGACTGCTCTGCAGATCGGGGGGGATCCGGTCGCCTCTGGCATCAAAGAG
>DATIBM010000419.1:0-7986 GCA_035457545.1 Nitrospiraceae bacterium | reverse complement strand
TAGAAAGGATCATATGAACAGAGCGATCGTGTGGTTTCGGCGCGATCTGCGGATGCGGGATCACCCCGCGCTGGCAAACGCGCTCCGAGACCATGAGGAGGTCATCCCAGTCTTCGTGTTCGACGAGCCGTTGCTTCGGTCGCACCTGTTTGGTTCGGGCTGCGTCCGGTTCATGCTGGATTGCCTCAGTGAACTTCAACGGTCGCTGGCCGGGTATGGGTTGGCATTCCAGTGGAGGCGAGGTGATCCTCGCGAGGAGATCCCGAAGCTGGCGCGCGACGTGCAGGCCGACGTGGTGCTGTGGAACCGGGACTATGAACCGGCCGCGATCGAACGGGACCACGCCGTTGAGCGGGCCTTGGCCAGGCAAGGGGTCGCGGTACGGACCTTCAAGGACCATGTGGTCTTCGAGCCGGAGGAGATCCGCACAGCGGACGGAGGGGGCTTTCAACGTTACGGCGCCTATCGAGCGAAATGGTGGACCAAGTGGCGGGTCGCTGTCCCGGAATCGGCGACCGTGTCTCATTCAAGACAGTCAGCCCCGGTTCCCTCCAAAGAGATCTAGCCGTTCCCCTCCGCTTCAGACTTGGGGTATGAGGACGTGGCACCGACGATTCCCGGCGGGGAGCGGCAGGCCCTCGACCGGTTGCGATCGTTTCTGGATGGCCCGATTCACCGCTACGGCACGGGACGCAACCGGCCGGCACAGGACGACACCTCCGTGCTCTCTCCGCACTTCCGGTTCGGGACCCTGTCGCCGCGCTCGGCAATCCGGCAAACGCTGCGAGCCTTGAGCGATCGGCACAGCCAAGGGAACGGCGCATCCCGATCCGATGTCGTGACCTGGATCGACGAATTGGTCTGGCGGGATTTTTTTCATCAGGTGCTGGCCCACTATCCGCATGTGGCGGGCGGGCCGTTCCGGGCGGCGGCGGTCGCTCCTGCCCGTCCAGACGGGCCGGAGGCCCGCCGTCTATTCCAGTCCTGGCGCGAGGGGCGGACCGGCTATCCGTTGGTGGACGCCGGCATGCGCCAACTGAACCACACCGGATGGATGCACAATCGCGTGCGGATGGTGGTCGCGTCCTTTCTCGTGAAAGACTTGCGGCTGGACTGGCGTTGGGGCGAACGCTATTTCATGAACCGGTTGCTGGATGCCGACCTGGCCGTCAACAACGGCAACTGGCAATGGTGCGCCTCGACCGGCACCGACGCCATGCCGGGCTATCGAATCTTCAACCCGACGCTGCAGGGGAAGAAGCTTGATCCGGAGGGCGAGTACGTGCGGCGCTACGCGCCGGAGCTGGCGCTGGTGCCGGATCGATACAGCCACGAGCCATGGCGGATGGGGCTGGACGAGCAGGAACGATGCGGCTGTCGAATCGGCGTCCGGTATCCGGCTCCTCTCGTCGATCACGAAAAGGCCCGGCGCGAGTACCTTGCTCTGGCCGAAGCGGTGAGGACGGCGTGAGTCAGGAGCATCTCATCAGGATCGGCATCAGCCGTTGCCTCCTCGGCGACGAGGTCCGATTCGATGGCGGCCACAAGCGGGATCCCTTTCTGGTCGAGGTGCTGGGCCGGTACGTCGAATGGGTGCCGGTCTGCCCTGAGGTGGAGGCCGGGCTGGGCACGCCGCGGGAAGCGATGCGTCTCGTGGGAGAGCCGGAGCATCCAAGGCTGGTCACGATCCGCTCGAACCGGGACCTGACCAGGCCGCTTGCAGAGTTCTCGTCGCGCCGCGTTCGGGAGCTGGAAGCTGAGGGTCTGTGTGGATACGTGTTCAAGAAGGATTCCCCGAGCTGCGGCATCGAGCGGGTGCGCCTCTACAACAGGCACGGGATGCCGGGCCGGACCGGGGCGGGGGTCTTCGCCCGGGCGTTCCGCGAGCACTTTCCGCTGACGCCGATCGAGGAGGAGGGACGGCTCTGCGATCCGTTGGTCCGCGAAAACTTCATCGAGCGGGTGTTCGCCTATGACCGGTGGCAGAGCCTGCTGTCGGCCGGCGTCACCCGACGGGGGCTGGTGAGCTTTCACACGATTCACAAGTATCTCCTTCTGGCGCACAGCGCGACCCACTATCGGAGTTTGGGCCAGATCGTCGCGCAGGCCGACCGTTATAGGCCCAAAGAGTTGGCTCTGCGATATGGAAAGCTATTCATGGAGGCCCTGTCCGTCAAGGCGACGGTCCGCAAGCATGTGAACGTGCTGCATCACTTGGTGGGACATTTCAAAGCCCACCTCGATCGGGTTGAAAAGGCGGAGTTGTTGAGTCTCATCGACGACTATCATCGCGGCCTGGTCCCGTTGGTCGTGCCGCTGACGCTCGTCAAACATTACGTGGCCCGATTCGAGGTGCCCTACGTCCGGGACCAGATCTATCTGAATCCGCATCCCAAGGAACTCATGTTGAGGAACCGTGTGTAGCCGCCTGAGAGGCGTGAAAGGAGCCGCTCGATGGTCTCGACCCAACGCGGAGTGGTGCTCGTCGGACATGGGGGCATTCCCAAAGATTTCCCGCAAGAACTGGTCGCCCGGCTGAAGCGGTTGGAGACGCAGCGGCGAGCCGCCCACACGCCCCCGAGCCAAGAGGAGATCGAGTTGGACGGCAGAATCCGGCGGTGGCCGAGGACCCCCGAGAACGATCCCTATCGCGCCGGGCTGGAGACGGTGGCGTCCCATCTCCGCCTGCGTCTGAATGGGGCTTTGTTTGCGGTCGCGTACAACGAGTACTGCGCCCCGACCTTGCAGGAAGCGGTTGAGGAACTGGTCGGCAAGGGCGCAACGGACATAACGGTGATCACCACCATGTTCACGCCGGGCGGTTCCCATTCGGAAATCGAGATCCCGGAAATCCTCGCGGAACTGAGGGCCGCACATCCGGGGATCACCCTGCGCTATGCCTGGCCGTTCGATTTGAACCTGGTCGCCGAGACCCTGGCGGAGCAGGTGCGGCGGTTTTCGTGACCGGTTCTCATAGGGCTATCTGTATTCACGCTCTGTATTCGAGCCTCCCCCGAAGGGGAAATCTCCGCTTTCTCCAGGCTAGAACCTTGTAGTAGAGTGAAGGCGGCGGTGGACCTGACAGGGAAAGGCAACACATGATTCATATCCGCTTAGGAATGTTGATCGTCGTCCTGCTGTTCTGCGGATCGGTCCAGGGTTGCGTGGAACCGGATCGATACATGACGGATGAGGAACAGGCCAAACAGGCCGAAGACAAGGACTCATCTCGCGAGGCTCAACCCGGTCGGTCTCAACGTCCGTCCCGCAGCACTTCCTCGCCCGGTACGACCGGATCCTACTGACCGGTCCATCTGAGTCCGTTTGGTGCTTTTCCGTGAACGGTGGCTGAGGAAGCCCTATCCGGAACTATCCTGTAGTCGGCATCCCCAATGGCGAGTGGTCCTGTTTCACGGTCCGACAAGCCCCTCCGGTAGCGGCCCCCTTCATGTGCCGTGGATTTGAGCCAGCCGAAGTGTGGCGTGGGACTCGCGATATCGGTATACTCGCGCGGGGCCGGCCATCCGATGTGCCGATTTCGGATCGTGCAGAATTGGCAGCAGGCAAGGAGGCTCGTCCGTGACGCAGGTCAACCGCTCAATCCAACAGGATGCGCCGTTGAAGGCCGAATTGGTCGAGGCGTTTCTGGAAACCCAGTCCTTCCGGTACGACCCCGACAAGGGATTCAAGCTGGCCTCAGGCCAGACCAGTCCCTTCTATGTGGATTGCCGCATGCTCATGGCGCATCCCGGCCCTCGCCGGCTGGTGGCACAGGCTGCCTGGGAACGGTTGAGAGGGGTGGACTTCGACTGCCTCGGAGGATTGGAGATCGGGGCCATTTCCATCGCCACCACCATTTCGGATTACGCGTTTGTGGCAAATCCGCGACGGACCTGGCGGACCTTCGTCGTGCGAAAGCAGGCCAAGGATCACGGCTTGGGAAAGTTGATCGAAGGCGGCGTCCGTCCGGGCGACCGGACGGTCATCGTGGACGATGTGTTGACCAGCGGCGGCTCCCTGTTGAAAGCGGTGGCGGCGGCGCGAG
Organism: Nitrospiraceae bacterium; assembly: GCA_035457545.1. Taxonomy (GTDB): domain Bacteria; phylum Nitrospirota; class Nitrospiria; order Nitrospirales; family Nitrospiraceae; genus Nitrospira_G. The sequence continues at coordinate 3,941 of DATIBM010000419.1, read as the reverse complement.
AGGCCGGACTGCACGTCGAGCATGCCCTGGTGATCGTGGATCGCAAGGAACAGGATGGCCGTGCGCGGGTGGAGGCGGAAGGGCTCACGCTCTTGAGCCTGTTGACGATCGATGATTTTCACGCCAGGGTTGGATCGGCCGGCGCCCGCTGATCGGCTGGATTATTTGCATTCAAACTGAATGCCCCACCGCCGTTCCTGAATGACCTCCTCCGCCCCCTGCACATGGTGGACCCGGCTGCGGCCCTTGGCCTCTCCCTCGCGCACGATGGTGTAGCGACGGCCGCAGTGTTCTTCGATCAGCCGAATGGCGTCCCGCCGAAATGTCGAGGTCATCGACCCGGTTTCCGGCCTGAAGGGATAGACCACGACGCCCCCCTGCTCGCTCGCCTGTAACAGCTTGGCGCCCTCCGAACAACCCTGGCAGGCGACCGCCAGAGCCAGCAGCCAGAACCTTGACCGGTTTTTCATGGAGTCCGTATCATAAGCGGAGGATCCGATCGGGACAAGAATCAATCGGAGGTCCGCGACGGCGGACAGGGAATCGGTTGCGAAAGGAGGACGTCCATGAAACGGCCAGGGTGGCTTCTGATCGGCGGCATCGCGCTGGCGATCGTCGTAGCCGGGTCCACGGCTGGACTCGCCTACCATAGTTATGTGTTGAACGTGCAGCAATTGCGGGCGGGATTGATGAAGGCGGTCTCTCCGGACAAGAAGGGATTCTTCTTGGTCGATGTCCGCAGCCCGGAAGAACATGCAGGCGGGTTCATTCCCGGCACCGATCTCAACATTGATTTCCGCGAGATCAAGGCCCGGCATCGGGAGATCGGCGCCAAACCGGACGAGCACGTCGTGGTGTACTGCCAGTCGGGCCATCGCAGCAACATCGCCGCGGAGACGCTGGCCGACTTGGGCTACCGCTACGTGTATAACGTCGACGGCAGCATGAACGCCTGGACGGAGGCCGGCTATCCGATCGAGCGTCCTCGCCGGTAGAAGCGGCGCGCATGGCTGTCAGCGGGAGGAGGACGGTTGTTGCGCCGGATGGCGGGTTGGGGAGGGCATGGCCGCCTCCGCCCGCGGCCTGATGCTGATCACCGCCGGCAGCGGGATGTGGGAGGCCCTGGCGGTGCCGTCGACGGCGGACCGCCAACCAGGCGTGTAGCCCGATCTGGTCAGTTGCGTCAGCAAGTCGGCGCCGACCAGCACTTCGGAAGAGGAGCCGCCGTCCATCGCCATGACCTGCTTCATGGCCGGGAACGACCGACGCAGGCAATCGCCCAACCCATAGAGCGTGGCCGGATTCGTCGTCTTGAGGAGCCAGATCGAGCCGCCTCCGTCCTCGGCCAGGAGCGTCTGCTGCGCGCGCTTGCCTGATTGCCTGACCCGGATCTTGCCGGTTCGATCGACGACCATCAGGGCTTGCGCCGCTTCCCGATAGGCCGGGCGTTCCTCTTCAAACTGTTCAAAGGCCAAGTCGAGCACTCCGGCTTTCCGACGGTCCGCCTCCGTGGGCTCGGCGACGAACAGCGCCTGCCATTGAGGGTGACGCCGCTTCCCGAGCGAACGCCCGTCCTTGTAGAGCAGCCCCATGTAGGAAAAATCGTCGAGAAACAGGCCGGCGTTGAACATGAGGCTGGCCCCGATGCGCCGTTGCCAGTCCACCATCAAGGGGGGAGAAGACAAGCCTTCGTCCTGGAAATGGTGGACCGCAAACCGGTAGCGCTCCGGATCGATGCGCACGAGCACCGCTGCAAGGTCCTCGCTGCACCGAGCGCCGGGATTCCAGGTCGCAAACGCCAGTCCATCCGCCACGCTGTCCCACTTGAGGCTTTCATCGGAGGCGGCCGGTGCCGCCATGGGGAGGACGAGCAGCAGCATGACCGCGGCGCGGCTGATCATCGTCAGACCCCGGCGCAAGACCGAACCGGTCTTGGTCATCAGGGCGTCGCAGCTTCCTCCCGGCCGCTCCCTGTCAGCTTGTCGGTCTGCGCAGTCGGCGTACATCGGAGACTCGGATCGGCATGCATGACGAGACGGACACGCAGGATGCGTCGAAGGCTGGACCAACGGGGATGAGTATAGAGAGGCCTCCCTGCCCGGTCAACGACGCCGGCATGTCGCCCTCCTCTCGCGTCGATTACCGTGCCGCCGACGCCGGGTCCGGAGGCGGCGGCTCGTTGATCGTGCCCCAGAACAGGCCCAGCTCCGTGACCGTTTTCCTGAACGCCCCGAACTCGACCGGTTTGACCACGTAGGCGTTGGCCCCGACGGCGTAGCAGCGCAGAATGTCCTGTTCCTCGCGCGACGAGGTAAAGATGACGACCGGGATGCGTTTCAACTGGTCGTCCGATTTGATGGCGCGGAGCACCTCCAACCCGTCGACCTTCGGCATTTTCAGATCCAGCATGATAACCGTAGGCTGGCCGTCCGGACGAGCGGCGTAGGAGCCCCGGCGATAGAGATAGTCCAGGACTTCCGAGCCGTCCCGGCAGAGGGTCACTTTCTCGGCGAGCCGCTGCTCTTCCATGGCGGCCAGGGCCAACTCGGCATCCTGAGGGTTGTCGTCGGCCAGCAGGATCGGTTTGTAGCTCACGGTCATGCCGCCATCTGAAGCGGAGCCCGATGGGTGGGCAGGGCGATGTAAAACGTGGCGCCCTTGTCGGGCTCCCCTTCCGCCCAGCTCCTGCCCCCGTGCCGGTGGACGATCCGCCGGACGTTGGCGAGGCCGATCCCCGTCCCCTCGAACTCATCGGCCCGGTGGAGCCGCTGAAAGACGCCGAACAGCTTGTCGCGATAGGCCATGTCGAACCCGACGCCGTTATCCTTCACGAAAAAGACGGTTTCCTGCGGAGAGGACGAATCGGCTCCGATCTCGATCTTCGCCAACGGCCTCGTGCCCGTGAACTTCACGGCGTTGGCGATCAAATTGACGAAGATCTGCCGCAGCATGGAGGGGTCGCCCTGGACGGCCGGCAGATCCTCGATCTGCCAGGCCACGGCGCGTCCGTGCAAGTCCGGTTGCAGATGCTGGATCACCTCTTTCACCAGTTGGTTCATATCCACGTCGGTTGTCATCATCTCGGCCCGTCCCATGCGCGAGAAGCTCAGGAGATCGTCGATCAACTGGCCCATCTGTTTGGCGGCCTGGGAAATGGTTGTGAGGTACCGGCGCGCTTTCTCGTTGAGGTCCTGCCCGGCGGCCTTCTCCAGCAAGGCGACGTAGCCGTCGATATGGCGGAGCGGGGCCCTCAAGTCGTGCGAGACGGAGTAGCTGAAGGCCTCCAGTTCCTTGTTGGCCGCTTCCAGTAGTTCGCCCCTGCGCGCGAGTTCCCTAGCCACCCGCTCCCGCGCGGCCAGGTCGTGCCGGATGAGGTAGTAGACCGACGACAACAGCACGCATTGCAGCAGCGTCCCGCCTCCGAGCAGCCAAATGTTCAGGCGGGTGCTGGCCGCCGAGTCATGGGCCCGGCGTTCGATCGACGCGGTTTCTTCCCGGCTGATTTCCGACAGGATGAGCCGCACCCCTTCGAGCTCACGGTTGGCGTCCCGTCCGGACACCAGGGGCCGCACCCCCTGATAGCCGTGTTTCTGCCGTTGGACGATGCCGGCCCGCTCGGCGTCGAGCACGCGCTTGATGCGGGTTTCGAGCAACCGGACCCGTTCCTGCTGCAAAGGGCTTTCGCTGACCGATTCCTGAAACGTCAGCACATAGGCCGGGGCCAATTCGGCGGCGGCTTGGTGAGCATCCAGATAACTGTCGTCCCCCGTGACCAGGTAGCGGCGGGAACTGCGTTCGGCTTCTTCCAACAGGGCGAGGAGGTCGTCGAGGCCCTTGACGAGGCGATGGCTCCGGGCGTCATGTTTGGTGTTCGTGATGAGGATGGAGGTGTTGCGATAGACCAGGAGGCTGATGGCGCCGACGACGAGGAACACCAATCC
>DATIBM010000418.1:0-3055 GCA_035457545.1 Nitrospiraceae bacterium | reverse complement strand
GCCGAGTTCGAGGAGCCGTTGCAGACGATCGGTCCCTGGGTCTATCCGCGGCTCTATTGGGAATGCGGCGTGATCGGCCAGGTGCTCTATCTCGAAGCGGAAGCAGCGGGTGTGCGGGCGACCGGGATCGGGTGTTTCTTCGACGATCCGGTCCATGAGGTGTTCGGGCTCAAAGACCGGACGTTTCAATCGCTGTACCATTTTACCGTCGGCGGGCCGGTGGAAGACCATCGATTGACGACCCTGCCGCCGTACGGAGAGAGACAACCCAAAGGTGAAGGCTGAGGTTGAGGACAGATACGTGTCTGTGGCGCCGTACCTGTCCTGGTTGCCTCCACCCGAACCTCAACCTGCGTTCGGAGGAACATGTTCAAGATCAAGAAGAAAGCCGTCCAATCGAAGCCGCCGGCCCTGTACAACATCATCGAGGACTATACGGAATTCGATGCGCCGGGCAATGTGACCGTCTGTGCGATGACGGAAGAAGAGGACCTCGCGACCCATGCGAAGGTGCTGGCGGAAAGTTATGAGGTGCCGCTGGAGGAGATGACGAAGGTCCTCCGGGAGGGAGGGCTCTATCACTATCCGCAGGAAGGCTCCCTGATCACGAAGGGTTTGTTCGTCTGCCGGATCGATCCGGAGGGAGTGAAACCGAAACAGACCTGGCTCTTGGATCTGATGCAAATGTGCGAGGCGGAGCAACTCGCCCGATCCGCCGCGATCCCGCTCGCAGAGGCGGCGGCGCGGGTGTTCTATCGGACATTGCCCCCCGATCTCCAAGCGAGGCTCGAACAGAGGAATCTGGGATTGGACTCTCGCAAGCTGGACCGGTCGGTTGCGCGCGGAGGAGACATCAAGTATATCGATTTCCGCAAAGACTGGTCTCCGCATTTCAAGCGGCTCTGCATCATGCCCAATGGCGAGCTGGTTGAAACCGGCGGGCTGGCGGAGTTTGCGCAGCTCCACGGCATCACCGTGGCGCAGGCGCGCACCTTGATCGAGCAGGGAGGCGTGCTTGAAGTGGAGGGCGAGGTGTTGGCCTGTCAGATTGTTAACAACCAACCGGCCGTGGCGCGGTTCAATCGCGCGCAATATGCCAAGGCCAAAGAATTGGCCGAGGCCGGAAACCTGCACATCATGGACGCGCTCAGCGAAGTGGGGCTGAGTGACCCGCAGATGATGAAGGCCCTCCGTCGGCGGGAGCTACAGATCCCGTCATGACGGCCCGGCGGATCATCGACCGGCGGATGGGCGCCGGCGTGGCTGCATTGCTCTTGGCCGTTGCCGTGTCGGCAGGCTGCTCCGCCTCGAAACCGATCCTGTATCCCAATGCTCATCTGCAGGAGGTCGGTGAGACCGTTGCCGGACAGGATATCGAGCTCTGTCAGGAGGCGGCCGAGGCAGCCGGTGCTGAGCCGGATTCGGGCAAGGTCGGGGGGACTGCGACCAGAACTGCCACAGGAGCAGCCATGGGGTCCGCTGCAGGAGCAGCGGGAGGAGCGGTGGCCGGGGCGATTCGCGGCAATCCGGGACAAGGAGCGATGACCGGCGCGGCGGCGGGAGCGGCCGGCGGGGCGACGCATGGGTTGCTCCGTTCGATGTTCAGCCGTCGCCAGCCCAGTCAGGTTTACAAGCAGTACGTGAATCGCTGTCTCCGCGAGCGCGGGTATGACGTGGTTGGATGGAAGTAACGGGGCCGGCTTCCCACCGGGCCGCCAAGGCTCCGAGCGAGGCGCCGAAGCCGTTGCACAACACGTCGGTCACCGACGGCGCGCGTCCGTGCGAATAGACCTGAAATAACTCCACCGAGAGAGACAGAATGACGGCGACCGCGAGCGCGCCCGGGATGCCGCTGCGGCCCAGGCGCGAGTCGAGGCGGAGCTGCGAGAAGCCCAATGGCACAAACAGAAGGATATTGCCCGCGAGGTCGCTCAGGTATTCAAACGAAAGGAGAAAGTCTTGCAGGGGAATCCACTTGACCAGGAACCAGTGGGAGTGGCCGACGAACACGTTGCCCGGAACGGTGGTGACCCAGACGATGATGAGCAGGCAAGTGAGCCAAAGAAACCGCCATCGGCCCACCATGATGTCGATCCAGTACCACACGTGGACTCCAGGGATGGGACAAGGGAAATGCCGGGTCAACGAGGCCAAGCAACCGGCCGGACCGGTGCGAGTAAGACTCAATAATAATAGGCGGTCGTCGGAGAGCCGACGATCAAGGCTGGAAGGTCCCGATCGGTGCCGAAGCACACGTATCCTTTATAGAGGGGCCACAACAGGGTGTCGCCGAAGAACCAGCCCTTGACCGAGACGGACTGCAAGGTCATGCCGAGTTCATGGGCTCGGTCAGTGAGGTGCTCGCGGCAGCCGGATTCCGTGTAGGCGCTCTCCTGAAGAATCATCGGCAGCCGTGTTTGGCTATGGAGGGTAACCGACTGCGGGCCGCATGCGCTGACGGTGAGCCAGAGGGCTGCCCAGGCGGCAATCAACCATCGGCTGATCGGGCGTTGAATGCAACCTCTCGCGTGCGGTCGTCTCATGACTGCGCAGGGGCTCGTTCCCAGGTTTGAAGGACTTTATTCTCGTCAAACGTCAGCACCCACACATAACAGGCCTGATAGAGCGGACAGTCTTGATAGATCCACTGTGAGAGGCCGTGGGATTCCGGGATTCTGTGCGTCGGTTTGCCGAGTTCCTGCGCGATATCGTGCCGGGTCGCCTTTCCCACCTGATCGTTCAGATAGCCGCTTCGCCATCCCCCGCATCCGGCCAGAGAGCCGATCAGCAACACAGCCAGGATGATCCAGGCGCGTCGTGTCATGATGATGTGGTCCCGGCCTCTTCCGAGCGAGAGGATCCGCCTCAAAGCTTAGGTGCCGACTGAAGGGATGTCAAGCGATTCGATACGCAATGTCAAGCCCAAATAGAAATGTCCTCTTCTTCCCCAAGTAGAAATGTCCGGGTTATGTTCCGGCTGCCGCCGCGTGTTGTCCTCTGTCTGGCAGCCACCGCTTGCGCCACGGATGATCCGCCGCCGGCTTGATCGGGCGCC
>DATIBM010000417.1:0-8889 GCA_035457545.1 Nitrospiraceae bacterium | reverse complement strand
CCAGAGCAAGGCATGCTCGCCTTCATAGAGGATGGCGGAATCGAAGACCTCGGTGAAGAACCGCTCCTGATGCGGCAGCTCTTCCTGGAGCCGCGTGATGACGTTGCCGCCGACCACCACGTGGACATTCGGGAAGGTTTCCTTGATCATCTTGCAGAAGGTCAACCCGGCCAACAGTTGCATTTGCGTGCCGATCGAGACGCCGACGACGTCCGGCTGTTCCCGGTTCACCACCGGCAACACGAGCTGCCGGCAGACATCGCGATAGATGTTCACCTGCTCGTCCTCCAAACAGGCGAAGACCTCGCGCGACACGCCCGGCCGATAGCCGAGATTGCTCTCCATCGGGTAGAAGACGAGCGAGGCCGGATAGTAGGCGGCGGAGATATATTGCATCGCCTCGCGGAAGGTGTTGAGCGCCCACTCGAGCTTGTCCGCATCGTAGAAATCCTGGCTGCGCACGATGCGCTTGGCCTCCATGGCCCGCTCGGCCAGGTCGAAGACCTCGACGGCGCACTTCTCCCGCAAGAGAGCCAGTTGGTCCGTTTCCTGGTCCGTCAGCGCCGCACGGCGCTCGCGCTCCTCCAATAACCGGCGTTGGAGGTCCAGCCGCCCGCTGATCCAAAACAAAAAAGTGTCGCTGAAAAAGAGATCGTACATCTCGATGTTGATGTCTTTTTGCACGACTTCATGCCCGGCCTGGCGCAGGACGGCGGTCAGGCTTGGGAGGGCAAGGTAGGGAGCGGTCGGCACCCACTCGGGAGGGAACAGCAGCAGCGTTTTGAGTTTCCGCCCGGAGGAAGCGGAGGACGCTTTCGATGGGTCGCGTCCTACCTGGATCAAGGCCTCGGACATAGCGACTCCTGTTCCATACTCATCCGGTCAACAGACCTTCGCTTCAATGGGGGCTGCGGCGGTTCCAGGGCGGCCGGGATTGAACTGGAGCATGGGCAGGCGGTTGGTCCCGAACCGGGCGACGTAGAGGAAGATGTACTCGCGGATGAAGATGCGCAGGTCCCATCCTGCATGGTGCTTCCGTTCGAATTCTTCGAAGAGCCGCTCCGCCTCTTCGACGCCCATCCCCTGCTTCACGGTGTAGTAATAGTCGAGCGCCAGGTCCCACTCGGGATTCTTGTACGGCGTCACGCCGAATTTCTCGGGGTTTTTGGCGACCGGCGTATGCTTGCTCAAGTCGAACGTGCCGAACCCGATCGAATGCACCAGATTTTTGTGGTCCTCCAAGAACCGGACCGACTGCCAGGCCTCTTCCGGTGTTTCGCCGGGAAAACCGAAGAAGCCCATAATGTGGTTCCAGATGCCCACGCGGGAGGACAATTCCAGGCTCTTCTCCATGATCTCCGTGGTCGTGGCCTTGTCCATCAGCTTCAGCACCCGCTCGTTGCCCGACTCGTAGCCGAAGTGAAGGTAGCGGCAGCCGGAGGCCCAGGCGTCGTCCCAGACGGACTGTTCGAGCAGGCTCTTCTCGAACCGCATGTGGGTCGTCCACTGGATGCCCATGTTCGTCTCCACCAGGCGGCGGGTCAGCTTGCGGAACAGCGCCGGCGGATAGGATTCGTCGGTAAAATGGAAGTGCGTGGTGGCGTACTTGCTCTTGAGCCGCCCAATGTCGTCGATAATTTGTTCGATCTTCTTGGTGCGATAGCCGGCGGTATAGCCTTCCCCGTGGTCGCAGAACTCGCAGCGCCCCCAGTAGCAGCCGCGCGTGGCGAGATAAGGCAACACGCGGGTCGGCACGAAATACTTCTCCAGCGGCAGCCCGTCGAAGTCGGGCGGCGGCAGCGAGGCCATATCTTCGGCATAGGACAGCGTGGAGGTGTGAATGCCGGCGGCGTCCCGATAGATCAGGTTGGGGATGCCGTCGAGGCTGCGTCCCGCCGTCACGGCCTCCACGAGCTGGAGAAACGCCGTCTCCCCTTCGTACACCACCGCGCTGTCGAAATACTGGAACAGCGGCGACTTCGGCAGATCGTCCCGGAGCCGCGTCACTGTGTTGCCGCCGATCGTCACATGGATATTCGGAAATTGTTCTTTGATCAACGCGCAGAAGGTCATGGTCGAAAACAACTGCTGCTGGAGTACGATGGAAATGCCGATCACGTCCGGCTGTTCAGCGACGATGGCCGGCTTGAGGATCTGCTCGAACACGTCGCGATAGACGTTGACCTGCCGGTCCTGCACTGCGTCCATGATTTCCGACGACACGAAGACCTTGTAGGACAGATCGGTCTCCATCGGCGGCATGCAGATCCGAGCCGGGGCATAGACCATTGAAATCACCGACGTGATCTCGCGGAACGTCGAAATCGCCCACTCCAGCTTGTCCGCGTCGTAAAACTCTTCGGAACGGACGATCTGTTTGGCCTGCTCGGCCTTCTTGGTCAATTCGGCGATCCTGCTGCGGGTCAGGTCGCAGAGGGCGAGCTGGAGATCCTGCTCCCACTCCTCCAGGCCGCGGTTGTTCGCCAGCTTGCGGAGACGGTCGAGCTGTTGCGGCACCCGCCGCAGGACCTTCTTGAGGCAGTCCTCGCTGAAGTACCAATCGTACATTTCGAGGTTGACGTCTTTTTGGACGACCGTGTGGCCGGCTTGGCGAAGGACGGCGGTCAGGGTCGGCAGGCTGAGGTAGGGCTCGGACGGATACCAATCAGGAGCAAAGACCAGCAACACCTTGGCCTTGCGGCCCGACGAGGCCTCGGAGGAGGCGCGCCGGTGAAGCTGGATCAGCTCCGAACTGGCCTGCTGCCCTTTGGAATACTCAACGCGCATATCATGCCCGCTGCCTTGTGGCAGCGGCAGGCGTATCTAAAATGAAGGCCACGATTATACGAACCTCCGCATTGTAAGCTGGCGTGTTTTCAAGGGTCAAGGCCGGAACGCCGGGGACTGTGACTGTCGGCGGACCACCACTAGAGCCGGATGGAGCTACCGTGACGGGCCAGTGGGATGGCCCGAGACAGGAGCGGACAGAGCCGGTCTGGAGGTGAGTTCCTCGAAATAGTGCTCGAGCAGAGATTGCCGATCGGATTCGACCAGGACAAGCTGTCGTTGATCGAACGTGTTGGCGCAGTAGAGATAGGACAGGTCGCCCGTCTGGCCCAGCTCGATATGAAGGTGGCGGCCGTCCGGCAGCGGCGAGTCATATTCCTTGAGGCGGATTTTCTCGGGAAGCTCGATCCACAACAACTGGGCGGCCGCCGTATGGTTCTCGTACAGGGGAACCAAGGCCGGGTCATCCTCAAGGCCGCGGGATTTCAACTGCTCATCGAGCTGTTCCAGGTAGTCAGGAGCGATCGGGTCGGCCGAGGCCACTGAGCGGAACAGGGAGCCGTCCAGCTCGTCGTCCGGTCCCGGTAGTCCCACCCACAAGCCATGGGCGCCGCTCGCGCGGGTGAGAGAGAGATAACGCAACCGGTCGGATCGACCCCATTCGAGTCGCCCCGACGACAACCCGGGCGGCTTGAACAAAAGGCTTCGTGTCGCGTGGCGGCGAGGCAGGCGGGACCAGACGGACTCGGCAGCAGCGCCTTTGCAGATGAAATGATGGTCGCCGTCGGTTCGCTCAGGCGATTCATCCCAGGGATGAATCGCCGCGTGATCGCGGTGCCGACTCAGAACAAACAGAGGCCCGTCGTCGGTCGGTTCCTCGACCGAGAGGTAGTGCAATGGCAGCGGTGGGTCAACGCACGCAAGCCCGCGCGCGGCCAGGGCGCGTTGCAAGCCGATGCGACGGCCAAGATGGCGGGCCTTCTCGAACAGCAACAACCGTCCTGCCGGAGCCAAGACGCTCAAGACCCAATCCAGCCGCCGGCCCAAACCGGTTCTGGCTTCGAATGCTTGCTGGGCCGCCGGATCGGCCGCCCGTGCGAAGCTGTCCCACGATCGGCTTGGGAGGCCCGGGTCCTGTTCCGACTGAAACAGCGAATGGCTGGAGACGACCGTATCGTATGAGCCGGTGAACGATTCGCGGTCCGGGTCGAGCGCCATGAACGTCAGGTTCTTCAAACCCAGGGCGGCGATCCGCTCACGAGCTACGGCAATGGAACCGGGCGACCGGTCCAATCCGACGAACGAGACCGTTGGGTAATGCCGGGCGTAGAGCGTGGTCAGGATGCCCAAGCCGCAGCCGAAGTCCAGCACCAGCCGCGATTGGTCGAGACGCGGCAGCATGGTGGCGCCGACGGTCAGGTAATAGTCGAACCGCTGGCTATAGAGCACCGGGTAGATCCGGGGCTGCGCCGCAAACTCATAGAAGGCCAGGTCCGGCTCCGCTTCGCAGGGATTCCGGTGGCGGGCTTCGGCGAGCAGGTTCAATTGATGGAGATCGGCGGCCTGGAGACGCTCGCGCTGCCAGCGCTCGTAGTCACGGTCGGACGTGAATGGACGGAGGTCCCACCAGAAGAGATGGTCGACGATGACTTCCTGCAGTTTCGTGCCGGTCACGGGGATGTGAAACGTCAAACGTCACTCGTCAAGCGTGAGACGGGGCGCGTCACTCGTCGAACGTGAAACGTAAGATGTTGACCGTGAAACGTGGAACGTAAGACGGGAGAGGTAAGAAATCAGAGCAAAACGCGCCTCCACTGAAGACGTCTTCCGTCTTACGTTTCACGTTTCCCGAAAATCAGATCAGAACCGCTTGAGCATAATGGCATCTTCATACGCCGTCGGGACCGGGTGCGGGTGACGCAACTGGCCGGTGCCCAGCACGACGTATTTGAGGATGGTCAAGGCCTCAAGGCCGATCGGCCCCCGGGCATGCAACCGGGACGAGCTGAGTCCCACCTCCCCGCCCAACCCGAACTCCTCGCCGCCGTGCAACCGAGACGAGGCATTGACCAGCACGGCTGCGGCATCCACCTCGCGGACAAATCGCATGGCATGGGCATAGTCGCGCGTGGCGATCACAGCGGTATGGCCGGTCCCATATTGCGCGATATGCGCCAAGGCTTCGTCCAGATCCTTGACCATCTTGACCGCCAGGGTCGGCGCGAGAAATTGCTTGCCCCAATCTTCGTCTGAAGCCGGGACCAGGTTCCGATACCGCGGCAACGGTTGCGCCCCGATCATGGCGACCGTCTTGGGGCAGCCGAGGACGTCCACGTTGAATTCATCGAGCAAGCGGCGGATCAGGGCCGGCAGGAATTGGCGCGCAATGTTCTGTTGGACCAGGACCGTGTCCACGGAACTCGGCTCCGAGGGCTGTTGCGCCTTGGCGTTGACGATGAGGTTCTGCGCCATGGGGATATCGACTTCGCCGTCGATGTACATGTGATTGACCGCCCCGTCATGGCAGAGGATCGGAAGCCGGGACGTGTCGGCCACGGCCCTACGGAGCCCCGCTCCGCCGCGCACGATCAACGCATCGATCTGTTGGCGCGTCGCGCGCATCAGTTCCAGCGCCACGTCTTTTTCGGGCCGGTCGATCAGGGTGATGGCCGCCGCCGGAATCCGGTGCCGCTCTCCCGCCTCCCGCAGCAGGGCCGCCAACGCCTGATGGGTGGCTGCCCATTCGGGCGCGCCGCGAAACACCGATACGTTGCCCGCCTTGAAACAGAGCGCCAGGATCTCCATCGTGGTGTTGGGGTTCAGCTCCGAGATGATCCCGAGCACGCCGATGGGAACGCGAACTCGCCGGACCTGCATGCCGTTCGGCCGCTCCATCTGCTCCACCACCTGCCCCGCCGGATCGTCGAGATCCGCCACCCGTTGCATACGGTCGGCCATCAGTTTGAGGTCATCCTCCGCCAGCTTTACGCGATTGACCGCCGCCTTGACCCGATCCTTATCCTTCTCGCCTTCGAGGCTTTTCCCCACCGCCAGGACATCCTCCCGGTTGGCAGCCAAGAGGTCGTCCGTCCGTTCGGCAATCAGCTCGGCCACAGTCCGAAGGGCGGCCTCCTTCACCGGTCCCGAGAGCAGGGCCATGGGGGTGACGGATTCGCGCGCCTTCTTGAGGAGCGCCGAGAGATACATCCTGACAGGCATTTCAACCATGGATCGTGACCTCTGCTGTAGGGAGATAATGGACACGCGCGGACAAGGGGCCGAAGGTCGGTCACCAGCCCTCGCAACGGAACGGCGGACTATAGCATGTGGTTTTTTATCGGGTCAAAACGCCGGAAGGATCGTTGCAAGAGGCACAATGTGATGAACAAGCATCCGGTAGTGATCGAGGCGGAGCGCCGGAGGCAGCATGGTCACGGGCGGAGGAGGTCGCGTTGCAGTTGCTCCAACTGCTTGCCGAGCCGTTCCAGTTCGCTCCGGGTCTTTTCGAGGCTCTCCTCTCCGTTTTCCATGGGCGGTTCTCCCTGCTGGAGATCCTCGACCTTCTCCTGAAGGCGTCGGCTCTCGGCCGCCAACACGTTCGTCACCTCGCGCTTAAACTCATCACCGGTATTCGTCCGGTCGCCCACCGGCCGATTCTGATGTTCCTGCTCGACCTTCAAAGCGCGCACCACCCGGCCGAGATCCTCGGTCCGTTCCTTGAGCTCGACGGTCAACCGGTCGGTGAGAGCGGAGAGGCGCGCGGCCAGGACCTTATAGGCGACGATCAAGAGGCCTAAGACCCAGAACGTGATCGTGCCGATTGCCCGATTCGTCAGCGCGACAGATTCGGGCATCAACGGCGGGGACACAATATAGCCGAGCAGGACCAACAGGGTGGACAGGCCGGCCACGACCAACGGGGCATAGAGGTACGTCGTCCAATAGGTGATACCGATGGGAACCATATAGAGGAGCCAAGGCGTGAACCCCAACCCCATCTGGACATCAATGAAGAAGATCCCGGCGAGCAGGACCACGATCGTAATATGGAAGCCCATCTCTTGGGGATTCATGAACGGGTTTGCAGCCGAGGCGACATGCCGAGCCTTCCAGGAGACCGGGTTTGTCACGCCGCGGAGGTCACTGTCTCCGGGGTCGATGCTGGGGGCATGTTCCGTGATCAGTGTGCACCCTCAATGGGGCATGAGGACGGATCAGGACAAGGCCAGGCATGAAGAAACGCCGCCATTGTACAGGTTCCGCGCAAATTGTCAAAACAGGCGGCACTTGAGTCGCACGGAAGCCCGCTGCTACAGTCGGATGGTCCATCACAATCCATCGCATCGGGGTCGTTCCCCCCAACCAGAAGAGGTGCCTATGGCAGTGGCATCGGTTATGCTCCCGCTCGGGAACATTGCTCCCCCGTTCGCTCTCCGCGATGTCGTAACCGGCCGGCTCATCTCGCTCGATTCATTCCACGGAAAACAGGCCTTGCTGGTCATGTTTCTCTGCCGGCATTGCCCCTATGTGCAGCACGTCCAGGAAGAACTTGGCAGGCTCGGACGGGACTATGCGGAGACCGGTCTGGGCATCGTCGGCATCAGCAGCAACGATCCGGCCTCGTACCCGGACGACGCCCCGGAACGGCTCAAGGAAATGGCGGAACGACTCGGCTGGCGGTTTCCCTTCTGCTTCGACGAGACCCAGGAGGTCGCCAAGGCCTACAGGGCCGCCTGCACGCCGGACTTCTACCTGTTCGACGCCCGGCGGCGCCTGGTCTACCGAGGGCAGCTTGACGACAGCCGTCCCGGCAACAGCAAACCTGTCACGGGCCGCGATCTGCGCGCGGCGATCGATGCGGCGCTCGCGGGCCGGCCGGTCGATGCCAAGCAACAACCCAGCATTGGGTGCAGTATCAAGTGGAAGCCGGGCAACGCCCCCGGTTAGCCGGCAGGATGTTGAACAAGTCCGCCAACCGGGTACCCGCCTGGCGGGTGATCGCGGCATCCCAAACGGCCGTCATGCGTCAATGGTCAATCGTCAAGCGTCATTCGTTACAGCCTGAGAAGGAGACACCCGTCGAATGACCAATGACGAGTGACGAATGTTCGCTCGTCAGTTAGGCGCGATCTCGTAGACCAGGGTCACGGTGGCCTCGACCTTGATCTCACCGGAAGAGATCGGCACCTCGCCGCCCGTGGCCTCCATCGCCATGGTGGCGCGGGCCATATGGGGCGCGGGACGGACGAGATGGCCCCCTTCGGTCACGTTCACGAGCCGCACGAGCTTGACGTTGAGCGATTCGCCTAGGGTGGCCGCTTTGTCCCGTGCCTTGGCCGCGGCGAGTTTCAGGGCATTCAGGCGGGCCTGTTGCTCATCCCGCAACCCCCAATGCAATCCGTGGAAGTGGTTGGCGCCGGCCGAGAGGGCCTCCTCGATCACCGAGGCGACCTTGTCCAGATCCCGGACCTCCACGGTGAGGGTATTGCTCACCGTGTAGCCGATGATCTCCGGCAAGACCGGCGGCGCATCCGAAGGCCGTTTGGGCGGTGGTTTATAGTGGGGTGACACCGTAAACGACGAAGTTTGAATGCGCTCCTTCTCGATCTTCAGCCCCCGCAACCGCTCCATCACCTTTTGCATGACGGCCGAGTTCTGATTCTGCGTTTCCGCCAGCGACTTGCCGGCCGTCTCCATGCCAAGCGTCACGAACGCCGTATCGGGCGCGACGGTCACGGTGCCGTTGGCGGCCACGGTCAGGGCCGGCGGCTCCGGCTTGGCGCCATCCCCGGCCAAAACTGCAATCGGCAAGACCAAGAATACGATCATGAGGGCGATCACTCGCATGGTCCGCATCGTCGTCCTTTCCCGGTTGACATGCATCCGCTCAACCGATTCATCGCCACTTCCGGCCGAAGGCTAGGCCGTCGGACGGGAGGAGTCAAGGAGCGAGACAACGACTGTCAAGCCCAAATAGAAATGTCCTCTTCTTCCCAAAGTAGAAATGTCCGGGTTATGTTCCGGCTGCCGCCGCGTGTTGTCCTCTGTCTGGCAGCCACCGCTTGCGCCACGGATGATCCGCCGCCGGCTTGATCGGGCGCC
>DATIBM010000416.1:0-10447 GCA_035457545.1 Nitrospiraceae bacterium | reverse complement strand
CATCACTGACCAACTCTCGATAGGTGCTGCCGCCAACGTCATGGTCGGTTACCTGAACTACAGCGCCGCCGTCAATAATCGGCTCTTCCTCGATGTACCGGACGGGCAGATGCAGGTGAAGGACACGACGGCAGGAGCCGGCGGAAACGTCGGAATGCTGTTCGAACCCAAGAAGGGGATGCGATTCGGGGTCACCTATTATTCACAGGTGAAGCTGAATTTTTCCGATGTCCCCGAATTCACCGGTCTGTCCGGCCCGATCGGAACCGTGCTGCAGAACCGCGGTCTGCTGGGTAATCAAATCGATTTGCGAGTCAGAGTCCCTCATCAGGTGATGCTGAGCGCCTACCATGAATTCACGGACCGCTGGGCGCTCATGCTGGACTTTGGATGGCAAGACTGGAGCCAGTTCGGAAAAGTGGATATCGGTGTCACCGGGGACGCGCTGAGCCCGAGCGGAACGATCAACTTGAACTATCAAGACACCTACCATGTGGCGCTGGGAAGCCGCTATCGACTGAATCAAGCTTGGCTGATCAATACGGGCTTCGCCTGGGATAGTTCAATGCTGAAGGATCAGGACCGCACGGTCACCCTCCCCATCGGCCAAGTCTTCCGGTTCGGACTTGGCGCCGAATGGCAAGCCAGCTCCACGCTCAATGTCGCCTTTAGTTATGAATTGGCCTATAGCGGCAATATGTCTGTGAACCAGGAGCGTGGACCGCTGGGCGGCAGCGTCGTGGGCCAGTTTCCCGGCGTCTACATCAATTTCTTCCAGGTCAGTTTCATCTGGGGAAGCGGCAGCCGGACGCCAAACGGGACGAGTTGAAACATCTTCGGAACGGCTGTCGAAAGGAGAGCAGATGAGAAGAGACGCGAGACTCACCGCCATCAGCCTCACGTTGGCGGCGTTGCTTCCGGTGGCAGTGATAGTGCCATCAATAGTGCCATCCATGACCCAAGCTGGGTCTATCGATCGCACGGTGCTGCCGATCCCGGAGCCTAAACTCAAACCGATCACCGAGCTGGACGCGCGCAAGGCGAAAGCGCCACCCCGATTCGAGGTGTCGGCGCCGGCAGGTGCGCCGAACGTGCTCATCGTGCTGATCGATGATCTTGGTTTCGGCATGTCCAGCGCCTTCGGCGGGCCCATCCACATGCCCACCCTCGAGAAGCTGGCGGCGGGCGGCCTCAAATACAACCGCTTCCACACCACCGCTTTGTGCAGCCCCACCCGGATGGCCTTGCTGACCGGCCGCAATCACCACGCGACCAACACCGGGGCGGTCATGGAAGTCGCGACCGCCTTCCCAGGATACACCGGTGTGCGCCCAACGAACATCACGACGCTGGCCGAGATCCTGCGCCAGAACGGTTACAGCACCGCCGCCTTCGGCAAGTACCACGAGACCGCACCATGGGAAGTCTCGGTCTCGGGTCCGTACGATCGCTGGCCGACACGATCGGGCTTCGACAAGTTCTATGGCTTTATCGGCGGCGAGACTAACCAGTGGGCGCCGGCCATCTACGACGGGATGGTGCGCATTGAGCACGAGCGGTCCCCGGGCTACCACTTCACCACGGACATGACCGATCAAGCAATCAACTGGGTCAGCGCCCAGCAGACCCTGACACCGGACAAGCCTTTTTATCTGTACTTCGCTCCAGGAGCCACCCACGCCCCGCACCATGTGCCGAAGGAATGGATAGAAAAGTACAAGGGTCGGTTCAGCGGTGGCTGGGACAAGCTGCAGGAGGAAACCTACGAACGCCAGAAGAGACTGGGCGTGATTCCGGCCAACACCAAGCTTACCCCCCGGCCCAAGGAAATCCCGGCCTGGGATGACATGAGCCCTGAGCAGAAACGGCTCTTTGAGCGCCAGATGGAGACGTTCGCCGGCTTTGGCGAACACACCGACTATGAAATAGGACGGCTGGTGGCGCAGTTGGATGCCATCGGCGAACTCGATAATACACTGTTCTTCTACATCGTCGGGGACAACGGCGCCAGCGCCGAAGGCGGCCCGGAAGGTACGTACAACGAGATGATGGCGCTGAACGGCATCATCGGCAACGCCGAACAGATGATGAACCGTATCGACGATTGGGGTGGTCCCACCACGTTCCCGCATTTTGCCATTGGCTGGGCCTGGGCAGGCGACACCCCCTTCCAATGGACCAAGCAGGTCGCCAGCCACTTCGGAGGCACGCGCAACGGTCTGGTTCTCCAATGGCCGAAGGGGATTAAGGCCAAGAACCAGATCCGCAGCCAATTCCACCACGTGATCGACGTTGCCCCCACCGTGCTGGAGGCCGCGAAACTGCCGCAGCCCAAGCGGGTCAACGGCGTGGAGCAGCGACCCATGGACGGCGTTTCGATGCTGTACACGGTCGACAACGCCACGGCTCGAGATCGCCGCACCACGCAGTACTTCGAGAAGTTCGGGAACCGCGCCATCTATCATAAGGGCTGGATGGCGGCGACACGTCATTCGATCCCCTGGCTGGGAGGGGCGGACCTCCCGCAATTTAAGGACGATGTCTGGGAGCTCTACAACGTGGATGAGGATTTCAGCCAGGCGACCGACCTGGCCCAGAAGTATCCGGAGAAGCTGAAGGCGCTGCAGGCGATCTTCATGAAGGAGGCCATCCGAAACAACGTGTTGCCCCTCGACGATCGGCGCTTCGAGCGCTTCAACCCGACCCTCGCGGGCCGTCCGGACCTGATGGGCGGCCGGAAGTCGCTGACGGTCTACCCCGGCATGACGGGCATGATGGAAAACGCCTTCATCAACGTGAAGGGGATGCACCATACCATCACCGCCGATGTGGAGGTCAGGGACGAGAAGACACAGGGCGTCATCATCGCCCAGGCCGGGTACTTCGGGGGATGGGTCCTGTATATGAAGGACGGCAAGGTGCACCACGAATACAACTGGTTCGCCCTGGAACGCACGAATATCGCGAACCCAACGGCCCTTGCACCTGGAAAACACGTGATCATGTACGAGTTCATCCCGGATTCGGCCAAGCAGGGTACTGGTGGCAAGTCGATCCTGAGCGTGGACGGCAAGACGGTCGCCGAGGGGCACATTCCGAAAACCCAGCCGTTTTTTTATTCCGGAGATGAGGGCGCAGACGTTGGTGTGGATGGCGAGACGAACGTCTCTGACGACTACAAGCAAGGCGACAACAAGTTCACCGGCAAGATTCACAGCGTGACCATCAGCCTTGTGGCACCGAGGACCGAGAGCCCGGACACGGACGACAGGATGATCCAAGCGATGTCCAGGCGGAAAGCGCTTTCCGACTGACGAGGTGATGTCGGTGTCGCTACGCCGGTTACTCACTATCTCCGGGGGCGTTGAAGCGTTGGGTGGAGTGCTGACGCTGATTGACCCGGATGTGGTCATCGACGTCTTGCTAGGAGGCCCGGCTGACAATATCGCAATTGTGTTCACGCGGTTCTTCGGAGCCGGAATGTTCGCACTAGGGATAGCGTGCGTCAGAGCTCGAGAATATGTCACAAGTCCAGCCGGACTCGCCATTGTCTATAGCATCACTTCATACAATGTACTTGCCGCAGTGCTCATCCTCTGGGCCGCCGCAAGTCTGAGCCTAGGCGGTTTACTGCTCAAGGCGGCAGGGCTGGGCCACGCCGTCATTGGCCTGCTCTTTGTGCGAGGACTCATGGTCCTTTCGGCGGAGCTATCGAAGTTCAACGCGTAAGTACGTCTGAGGGTGAAGGGCGTCTATGCGTCAACGTGAATCCCCTGCACGGTCAACATGTGCGTCTTGTCGCCGAGTGGACGGTCGATTCTGCAATAACCGAATGTGGCGTTCTTAACCTGAAGCAAGATACAGAGACCCAGAAGGTCATGTCGGCGCTGTCACGCCTCCGATTGGTTTTGGGATTGCTGGTCGTCGGTGCTACCGCCGTCGCCGGCTGGTGGTACTGGTCCTACGGCGCGCCACGCTCGCCGCAAGCCCCGGCCGCCATGACATGCGACATGGCCATTTCCACCGCCAAAGCGAATCGCAACCTCGATGCTGTCACCCAATCACCCTCCAGGTCTAGCTCCCTTCAGCCTGCCAGCGATCCTGCGCGCACGACATCGGCGGCGCCGGGACCTGCGCCGGAGGGCATGGTCTGGATTCCGGGCAGCGAATTCTGGATGGGCGCAGACGAGTTTCCGGATGCTCAACCCTGGCATCGCGTGTCTGTCGACGGATTCTGGATGGACAAGACCGAGGTTACGAACGAGCAGTTCGCGCGATTCGTGAACGCGACCAAGTACGTGACCGTCGCAGAGCGGACGCCGCGGGCGGAGGATTTTCCCGGCGCGCCGCCAGAGAATCTCGCGGCGGGATCGGTCGTCTTCTCGCCGCCCGATCATCCGGTACGGCTGAACGATCACTTCCAGTGGTGGTCGTACATCAAGGGTGCGCACTGGCGCCATCCGGAAGGACCGCAGAGCCGCAGCAAGGACCGTGGGAACTACCCTGTCGTCCATATCGCCTACGAAGACGCGCTCGCCTATGCGAAATGGGCGGGAAAGCGCCTGCCCACGGAGGCCGAGTTTGAATTCGCCGCACGGGGCGGTCTCGATCGCAAACCATATGTGTGGGGCGATGAGTTAAAGCCTGACGGCAAGTTCATGGCCAATACGTTTCAAGGCCATTTTCCGGAGAACAATACGAAAGAAGACGGCTATACGAGCGCGGCGCCCGTGGCGTCCTTTCCGCCAAACGGCTACGGGCTCTACGACATGGCCGGCAACGTCTGGGAATGGACCAGTGATTGGTACCGCCATGACTACTATCGGTCGTTGGTCAGTCGGGGATCCGTTACACGCAACCCCCAAGGCCCGGCAGACAGTTTCGACCCAAGCGAGCCTGGCGTGAAGAAGAAAGTGCATAAGGGCGGGTCGTTCCTCTGCACGGACCAGTATTGCGCCCGCTACATCGCGGGCGGGCGGGGGAAGGGGGAGCCGGATACCGGCACGAACCATCTAGGATTCCGACTGGTGAAAAGCGCAGGCTGAAGGATTTCGATGTCGCCAGGACCGTGATCGATCCTCGGTGAGATCAGGGAATTCAACATGCCATAAGAACGTTCGGCGGAAAAACAGAGGAGGGACAGTATGAAAACAATGATGGCCGCGGTTTTTGCGATTCTTGCGGCAGTCGTGAGTTTCGGTTCGGTCGCCGGCGCGGAAGAAGGGACAGTGAAGGCGGCGGCGACATGGAAGGCGCGGTCGTTCGTTTTTCCGGTCGGCCAGGACCAAGCCTATTTGGTGGGCGTGTATAGCGGGACGCTCTATGTCGAGGACGGCCAAGGCGCCTTGCACGCCGCGTCCATCGTCTGTCCCGCCACCGCCGAAGGCGACTTGAAATCCATGACAAAGACGGGACAGGGTCGCTGCATCCTGACCGATGAGGACGGCAACCGCATCTACGCGCGCTTCACCTGCACTGGGGACCTGGAGGGCTGTCGCGGCCCTTTCAAGATCGAAGGGGGAACGGGAAGATTTCAAGGCATCACCGGAGAAGGTGAGATGATTTCGCGCATCCTGGTTCGCCAGATAACTGCAGTTGTGGGGTTCGAAACGGCGGAGCAGGAAGGGGAAGGCGTTGCCGTATGGCCTTCGTTGACCTATCGAATCCCGGAGAAGAATTGACACCAGGCGCCCATCATCATGAACCATTCGGAGGCCCTTATGATTCGTACAATGCCTGTCGCCGTGTTGGCGGTGCTCATCGCTGTGATAGGAATCCCATCCGATATCGGCGCCCAGATGTTCGTCTATCCCGAAAAGGGACAAACCAAAGAGCAGCAGGAAATGGATCAATTCACCTGTTACAAGTGGGCCAAGGAACAGACCGGCATTGATCCGAACCAACAAACCGCGGCGGCGGCCCCGCCGCCGC
The DNA here is from genome assembly GCA_035457545.1 of Nitrospiraceae bacterium. Taxonomy (GTDB): domain Bacteria; phylum Nitrospirota; class Nitrospiria; order Nitrospirales; family Nitrospiraceae; genus Nitrospira_G. Next base: position 4,516 of record DATIBM010000416.1, on the reverse strand, counting down.
CGCAGGGCGGGCAGGCTGTTCGGGGAGCGGCAGGGGGCGCTGCAATCGGCGCCATCGGGGGCGCCATCGGAGGAGACGCCGGCAAGGGCGCCGCGATCGGCGCTGCCGTAGGAGGCGGGGTGGGCGCGACGCGAAGGCGCCGCGCTGAGATGGAGTACCAACACCAGGTCCAGGAGCAGGCGGCGGATCGTCAGGCGAGCCAGCAAAAATTCAATCGGGCCTATGGTGTCTGCTTGGAGGGGAAAGGATACAAGGTGGGATAGGCTGGCCCCGCCTGACTCCAGGACCGACCATGCGCCATCGGTGACCAGATTCGCGCGTCCTGTGCGCCATCAGGTGAGAGGCATCTGAAGACTTGCCTTTTCAGGCCTGTCGGCCATTGGGCAGGGTGTGAGCTCAACGGACGAGCCACTGCAGAACGCCGGACTGTCGCCATCAGGCCCACCGCCGGCAACGACGTTGTCATCACCGGTCAGCGGCCGGCTGCTTCGCGGAACGGCACCACTTGATGAAACCCTCCGTGTACTGGCTGCTGTTGTTTCTCCCGCTGACGATTGGGCTTGAGCATGCGGGGACGGCGCCCATCCCGTTGATCTTCTTCTGCGCGGCGCTGGCGATTGTACCCATTGCGGCGTGGATCGTGCAGTCCACCGAGCAACTGGCCGCGCGCACCGGCGACGCGGCGGGCGGCCTGCTGAACGCGACGTTCGGCAACACGCCGGAACTGATCATTTCGCTCGTGGCACTCAAGGCGGGCTATGTGGACATGGTCCGGGCCTCTCTCGTTGGCGGAATCTTGGCAAACCTTCTCCTGGCCCTCGGCGCGGCGTTTCTCCTGGGCGGCATTCGGCACCACGACCAGAAATATAATCCCGTTGCCGCGCGCATGAACGGCACGATGATGCTGCTGGCCGCGATCAGCATGGTCGTGCCCAGTGCATTCAGCCGTCTTTTCACACCGGAGGACGGAATGCGCCAGGAGCACCTTCTCAACATCGGGATCGCGCTGGTGTTATTGCTGGCCTATGGGCTGTATCTGCTCTTCTCGCTCAAGACGCATCGCGGTTCCTACGCCAGCGTGGAGGGCGTCAGTGGCAGCCAGCACCAAAGCAGACAATGGGGCGTGTTCCGTGCGGTCGCGAGTCTGATCGGCGCCTCGATCCTGGCTGCCTGGATGAGCGAAATCCTCGTCGGGGCCGCGGAGGGCACGGGTAAAGCTCTCGGTATGTCGCAGATCTTCATGGGTATCGTGTTCCTCGCCATCGTCGGTGGCATCGCGGAGACCGGATCGGCCATCGTCATGGCGCGAAAGAACAACATGGATTTATCCGTGGGGATTGCGATGGGCAGCTCCATGCAAATTGCGCTGTTCGTGGCGCCTGTGCTCGTGCTCGCGAGCCGTTTTATCGCACCGCATCCGCTCGACTTGTCATTCAGCCGGATAGAAGTCGGATCGCTGTTCCTCGGGGTCTTCATCGGGGCGATTGTATCCGGGGATGGTCAGTCCAATTGGTTCAAGGGCGTCCAGTTGCTGACTATCTATATCATTTTCGCCCTGATGTTCTATTTCGTACCGGATGGCATGCGCTGAGCCGCGCTTGTCATATTCGACGGTGCGAAGAAAAGCCGCCCCGCATGGTTCAACGCGATAGACAATGAGAACAGATGCAGGGCGCCTCTCACCATTCGAGAGAACGCGGCTGGAACAGGTAGAGAGCTTGTCACGACCGAGCAATTAAGTAAGCGCCAGGAAAATGGGATGCGGAACTCTAATTTAGCGAGAGGTCCCCGCCCGGAAGGGAGGGGGTGTGAGCAAGGTCCGGTGTCCTGCGGTATGCTGTGGGCCGATGAAGCTCCACAAAGCCGCGCACACGGTCTGCAAGCTTCAGCGCCCCAAGACCGGAAGGCTCTTTCCGGAAATGGGCTATCAGCCCACGCTCGAAGTGCTCGCCTACCTCCGCGCCCATCACTTCAAGACCTTCATCGTTTCGGCGGGTGGCATCGAGTTCATGCGTGTCTTCGCCGAGCGGGTCTTATGGAGTGCCGGCGGAACAGGTGATCGCCAGCAGAGACAAGGACACGGGCCTGTCAGTTTTGACAGTTCCCGACAATCGACCCAGCCGATAAGCTACGCCACACCAGGCTGGACGCTGCGTCGAACAGCGGTCTGGCTCGATGAACCGAATGCCGGGCGATCCGGAAGGGCCGACGCCGTAGGTCGGCCGAACCTTACGCATTGGCCCGTCCGATTCCAATGGTCCTCACCTCTCTCCTGGATCAGCTCAGCTTGACCGGCCTCGCGACATTATCGCTCCTCGTCATGTCCATGGCGGCACCACTCGTCGCCTACGGTGATGACCCACTGGATTGTTTCGACCTCTTGAAGGCGGCGCAGAAAAACGACATCGCGGTACTCCGCCGAGCCTTGCAAACCTCGATGCTGGTCGATTGTCGAAATGATCAGAAACAAACTCCTCTCCTGGTGGCAACGATGCACAATTCTGTTGATGCGGCCCGGCTCCTGATCGAAGCCGGAGCCGACGTGAACGCGCAAGACGACCGCCAGGACAGCCCGCTGCTCTATGCCGGAGCCGAAGGCCGGACCGAGATCTTGGTTTTGATTTTGAAAGCCCGCCCCAACTTTACAATCTACAACCGGTTCGGAGGGACGGCGCTCATTCCGGCCTGCGAGCGTGGGCACGTCGAGGTGGTCCGTAGGCTCGTGGAAACCGAAATCGACCTCAATCATGTGAACCGGCTGGGATGGACCGCCTTGTTGGAGGCGGTGATTCTGGGCCAGGGCGGCCCTCGTCATCAGGAAATCGTGCGCCTGCTCATGGAGGCGGGCGCCGATCTGAACCTGGCGGACCGAGACGGTGTCACCGCTCTCCAACACGCGCAGCGAAAGGGCCAGCGTGAGATCGCAGCCCTCTTGAGAGAAGGGGGAGCGCGGTAAAAAAGGGAGAGGCTATGACTTGGCGTCGCTCGACGGGTCGAATCATTCTGACAGCCGGTCTCTTCGCTGGCATTGCGGGAGCGCTCGGGTGTACGATCCATCCGCCCCTGAGCACCGCTCGGCATGTCGACCTGTCCCGCTATGCGGGAACCTGGTATGAAATCGCCAGGTTCCCGGAACGGTTTCAACGGGATTGCGTCGCCACTCAGGCTCAATACACTCCTCTCGATGACGGCACGATCAAGGTCGTTAATCAGTGCCGCACCCGCTCGTTCGACGGGGAGTTACAGAGCATCGAGGGCACAGCGCAGGTCGTCGAGCCTGGCACCAACGCCCGGTTGAAGGTGACGTTCGGATTCTTGGCACGGGGAGATTACTGGATCATTGAGGTCGATCAGGAGTACCGCTATGCGCTGGTTGGCACTCCCGACCGCAACCATCTGTGGATCCTGAGCCGAACGCCAGTCATGAGTGACGAGGCCTACCGCGCGCTTCGATCACGGGCGGCGGATCAAGGGTTCCCGGTCGAGCGCCTGATCAAGACACCCCAGTCAACAGCAGGATAAGGTCGGAATCGAGCCAGCAACCGGCGTGTGGTTCTGAGCAAGGAACGTGACAGGACGGCTTAACACGCTGATTCATGATCGTTGACGTAATCGTTAAAGTATGACGGCGTATTTACCCTCTTCTATGGAGTTCATGATGAACTTGTTAAGAACCATCACTTTTCTCGTCTTCGTCTCTAGCATGGTTGGTTGCACGACTATTGACGTCAAGACCGACTTCGATCCGTCGGTCGATTTCTCGCGGTTCCGGTCCTTCGCGTTCGCAGGACTGACGGATCTGAATCAAGGCGGCGTGCTCAACAATTCCCTGACTCGGAAGCGACTCGAAACGATCATCGCCCGGGAACTCACCCAGAAGGGGCTTCAACAGGTCGCGTTGGAGGAGCATCCCGATTTGCAGGTCCATTACTGGGTCGGGATCAAGGAGAAACAGCGGATCGAAAGCACCGGACCGACCGTCGGCGCCTATGGGTGGCGCGGTGGATATGGCTGGGGCGCGGGTTATAGCGGTGTTACGACCTATGAGTACAAGGAAGGCACGTTGATCACCGATCTCGTGGAGCCGGGCAAGAAGGAATTGGTGTGGCGCGCCACGATGGTGGCCAACCTCGAAGACACGGCACAGGAAAATATCGAACTGGTCGAAGAGGCCATCGCCAAGGCGTATAAGGACTTTCCGCCGAAGACCATCGCCAAATGAATCGTGGATTGGGTCAAGGGATGGGCAGGATCTCGGCTTGATGCACACTGAACGATGCGCGACCACGCGCGCCAGCAATCGTTAAGAAGATAAGGATGACCTGATGTCTTGGACAGAACTCATTGGATTCATAGCAGGTTTCGGAACGACATTTGCAGCGCTCCCGGACCTGATGGCCATGCTCAAGCGGCGGTCTTCGCTAGGCATGAACCCGACCATGGCGGCTATCATGGGCACCTTTCAGATCCTGTGGGTCTATTATGGCTGGTTGATTGGCTCACGGCCCGTAATGGA
>DATIBM010000415.1:0-4290 GCA_035457545.1 Nitrospiraceae bacterium | reverse complement strand
TAACCGACTGTTGAAAATGGTCGACGCACTCAGGGGCGTGATGCACTCCGGCGTGGACTGATGCCGATGACCGCGGGCAAGCCCATATGACCGGTTGGCCCGGCATTCAGGAGTCCCATCCACGGGTGCGCGCCTCCGGTTCTCTCCACCGCTTTTTGCAGCGTGGGGCTGATCGACAAATCCGAGGATGATCCTCCATCCATGGCCATGGCCTGACGAATTTGCGGATAGGCATCGTGCAGACACTGGCCGATCGCATAGAGAGAGGCGACCTCCGTCGTCTTCATGACGAGAATGTGGCCGTTCAGCAGCTCGGCGACGATAGTCTGCTGGGATTGCTTGCCGGTCTGTTTCACACGGACCTTCCCCGTGCGATCCAAGAGCATCAAGGATTGGGCGGCTTCTTCATAGGGTGGACGTTGCTCGTCGAACGGATCGAGCGACAAGTCGAGAATGCCCGCCCGTAGCGCACCTGCCTCCGTCGGTTCGGCCACAAAGAGTCCCATCCAGGACGCATGCCGTTTGCTGCCCAGCGATTTGCCCTGTGTATAGAGAAGTCCAAGGTAGGAAAAGTCCTCCCGGAAAAGACCGGCATTGAACACGAGATCATGACCGGTCCGCCTCTGCCACTCATGAATATCGGGCGGTTCTCGCAAGGGCTCGTTACGGAAATAGTGAACGGAGATCTGATAGTGAGCCGGGTCAACGTCTGAGAGGACCAGCGGAGGTACGTCGCGACACAGGGGCGTCGGATCCCAGACGCCGATGGCGAGTCCGTCCGTCGGATGGTCCCACAGGATGGATTGTGCGGACAGTGGATGGGGGAAAGATCCAAAGACGAACACTGCGACGGCGACGAACAGATGGGTGCAGACCGAGTATCGACGCCGTTTCATCGTGTCCACGCGAAGTATAGGGAGGCTCCTCCTCAGCGTCAAACCTGCTCGTCCTGTCAGTTGGAGTGCACGCTCAGCGCGCGGCCCGCTTCGCGGCTGTCTGAGGATAGGTGTTCGACGGAGCATCCAGAATCTTCCTGACCGTGCGGGCCAGAAGCTCGGGCGTAAAAGGCTTCTGAAGGAAACCGCTGGTGCCCCGTTCATGGCCGGCGAGAATCCCGACATCGTCCGTAAAGCCTGACATGAAGAGAATCCGAAGCTCGGGCTTGATCGCCATGAGATGTTGCGCCAGTTCTCGCCCGCCCATGCCTGGCATCACCATGTCGGTCAGCAGCAAATCCAGACGATCCAATTCTTGAGAGGCGAGGAGGCACGCCTCGAGGCCCTGCCTGGCTTCGATGACACGGTATCCCAGCTTTCTCAGGGCGTCCCTCAGCAAGAGGCGCACACTGGCATCATCTTCCACCAACAGGATCGTCTCGTGGCCCCCCGCCGGCTGAGTGGAGGCCTGGGCGGACGAGGCAGCGTGGGCGTCGGCCGCCACCCTGGGAAAGAAGATGTCGAATCTTGTGCCATGCCCCACCCGACTCGTGACGTCGATCGCCCCGCCGGATTGCGTGACAATGCCGAACACGGTCGAAAGACCCAGCCCGCTTCCTTTTCCTTCCTCTTTGGTGGTGAAAAACGGCTCGAAGATGTGGGCCTGAGTCTCGCGATCCATGCCGCTTCCGGTGTCTCCCACCGAGAGCTTGACGTAGGGTCCCGGCGGGAGGGGGTCAACATGGTACAGGGGACTCCTGGCCAATTCGACCTGCGCCGTCTCGATCGTGAGCGTCCCTCCATTGAGCATGGCATCTCGTGCATTTACCACCAGGTTCATCAACACTTGTTCCAATTGAGCTTGGTCCGCCCGAACCTGGCCGTTCCCTGGGTCGAGGGAAATCACCAGACGAATGTCGGCGCCGATCAATCGCTGCAGCATGCCTTCCAGGTTGGCGACGACGTTGTTGAGACTCAGGTTCCTGGGCTCAAGGGGCTGCTTACGACTGAAGGCCAGCAGTTGGCGCACAAGCATTGCCGCGCGTTCGCCGGCCTTTTGAGTCTCTTCGATCTTGCCGTAGAGGGGATGTTGGCGGCCCAATTCCGTCGCCAGGACATGGCTGTATCCCATGATGACGGTCAATAAGTTATTGAAGTCGTGCGCAATGCCTCCGGCGAGGCGTCCGACCGCCTCCATTTTCTGAGCTTGACGGAACTGCCGCTCGCTCTGCGCAAGCGCTTCTTCGGCTCGTTTGCGCTCTCGGCGTTCATCGCGTTCGCGGAGCGCCCGCTGCACGGAAGGGACGAGGCGCCCTAGTCGCTGCTTCAAGACATAATCCGTCGCGCCAAGGTGCATCGCATCAATGGCCAATTCCTCGCCGATCGTGGCGGAGACGAAGAGGAACGGAATATCCGGTGCATGTTCTCGGGCAAGGGAGAGAGCCGTCATCCCGTCGAAACCAGGAATGGAATAATCCGCAAGAATGAGATCGAAGCCGCCTGATTCGAGAGCTTTCAAAAAATCGACGCGTGTGTCCACACGCGTGACGGTGCACGAGAGTCCGGCCTCCGTCAGCGTGGCAGCGACCAGATCGGCATCGATAGGATCGTCTTCGAGAAACAGCAGACTGAGCGGGGCTTTCACAGATCCTCTCGGCCAGCGGATTTAGTTCCCCTCAGGCGGCGGTTCGTTGATCACTCCCCAGAATACGCCGAGCTCCTTCACCGCCGAGATGAACTGCTGAAACTCTACGGGCTTGACGACATAGGCATTGGCCCCGAGGGCATAGCTCTGGGCCAAATCGCGCTCTTCACGTGACGACGTCAGCATCACGACGGGAATCGGTTTGAGGTTTGCATCGTTCTTGATCGTTCTCAGGACCTCGATGCCGTCGACTTTTGGCATCTTCAGATCCAAGAACACGACGACCGGGTTGCCGCATTCCCGGCTCTTGAAGGCGCCGCGGCAGTACAAATAATCCAGTACTTCCGCTCCATCATGACAGACGACCACTTTGTCCGCAATGTGGTGCTCTTCCATCGCGGCTAACGCCAATTCCGCGTCGCGCGGATTGTCTTCCGCCAAGAGAATCGGTTTTACGGTGGTCATGAGGATGTCCTTTTCAAGGGAAGTGACAGATAAAACGTTGCGCCCTGCTCCACGGCTCCCTCTGCCCAGGTCCGGCCGCCGTGACGGTGTATGATCCGGCGCACGTTGGCGAGACCAATGCCGGTGCCCTCGAACTCATCGTTCCGGTGAAGCCGCTGAAAGACGCCAAAGAGCTTGTTCGCGTACTGCATGTCGAAGCCGACCCCGTTGTCACGCACGAACACGGTCACCTCGCCGGGGGTATCACGCGTGGCGCCGATTTCAATGCATGGCTTGGGCCGCGTCGCGGTGAACTTGACCGCGTTGGACAATAAGTTGATGAAGACCTGCCGCAACATGGCTGGATCGCCAGGCACGTCCGGCAACGTGCCAATTGTCCAAGAGATCGTGTTCCCTTGCAAGTCAAGACGCAAATCATGAATCACCGTCTTGACCAACTGATTCAGATTGACGGTGCTGTGAAGCATGTCCTGGCGCCCCATGCGGGAAAAGACCAGAAGATCATCGATCAGTTGCCCCATCTGCTTCGCGGAGTCGGAGATGGTTTCCAGGTAGCGACGCGCCTTGTCATTGAGGGCCTCGCCGGCCGTCTTTGACAGAAGCGCTGCATAGCCGTCGATATGACGCAGCGGCGCCCTCAGGTCGTGTGATACCGAATAGCTGAACGCTTCCAATTCCTTGTTTGCGGCCTGAAGCAATTCTCCCTGCCGACGCAATTCCGCCGCGACGCGACGACGGTTCGTAATGTCATGATGAATCAGCACGTAGACCGAGGCGAGAAGCACGAGCTGCAACACCGCTCCCAGCACGAGGAGCGCGATGGTATTGCGGGTCGTTCCCGCGGATCGCAGCACTCTGGTGCGGGTGGCCTGCTGTTCTGAGCTTTCAAGCTCAGCCATCAGTCGATGGATCTCGTCCAATTCACGTTTGGCCACACCGGGCAGCGCCAGGTGTCGGACTGCTTCGGCGCCCTGGGTAGCCCGGCGATTGATGGCGTCGGTCTCAATGTCCAGTTGCTGCTGGATGAGTCGTTCCAATTCAGCAATGCGCGCCTGTTGCTGGGAGGGAGCGGCCAACGCCTGAAGGTAACGGGAGAATTCCGGCATTTCGTCTACGAGGCCGCGATACGCTTTGAGATACGATTCATCACCGGTGACGAGATAACGACGATGGCCGCTTTCCGCCGCGATCAACGCCTCTTCAATCGAGCCGAGCAGCTGGATCAGCTCATGGCTGGCGGTGTCG
>DATIBM010000414.1:0-3744 GCA_035457545.1 Nitrospiraceae bacterium | reverse complement strand
CGATAATCTGCATGCAACGAATCTTGGGGACGCCCGTAATCGTTCCCCCGGGAAAGACGGATTTGATGAGGTCCAGACGCGGAACGTCCGGTCTCAAGACGCCCGTGACGTTCGAAACGAGATGGCGCACATGGGAATATTCCTCGACAGTCATGAACTCGTTGACCCGGACGGAGCCATAGCGGCAAATCCGTCCCAGGTCGTTTCGTTCGAGGTCCACCAACATGACATGTTCGGCGCGCTCCTTGGCGTTGGCCAGCAATTCTTGCCGGAGGCGTTCGTCACGGGCGGGGTCCCCGCTTCGCGGCCTGGTGCCGGCGATGGGTCTGGTTGTCACGGTCTGGCCATGAACTTGGATCAGTCGTTCGGGCGAGCAGCTCACCAGGGTCACGTCCCTGAAGCTCAGCAATGCGGAAAACGGCGACGGATTCACGTCACGCAGCCGTACGTAGATCGCCCGACCCACGTCACGGTGGCATGACGGCGATCCTGTCGAGGAACCCAGGGCGAAGTGAAACCGATGAGACAGGTTCGCCTGGTAGATGTCTCCGGCCCGGATATACTCCTGACAGCGCTCCACCCGTTCCACATAGTCATCCGCCGATTGTCCGGGAACCGCAGGGCCGATTAGGCTCTCGATGCGGTCTTCCAAACCACCTTCCGAACCCTTCGCCGTCGGGCCGACAAGGCAGGCATGGAAGGCTTCCATACGGTCCAGCCCTTCGGCAAACAACTTGTCGCGATCCTCGCCGGCGAATCGATCCCAGGACGGTGCGAAGATCACATGAAGCGTCTGCCGGTGATGGTCGATGGCGGCCACGAGGTCGAACAATCCCAGTTGGATGTCCGGCAGGTTCCAGTCGTTGAGGGCCTGATCGGGAAGCGGTTCGTATTGACGAACCAGATCGTAACCCCAATAGCCCACCGCCCCGCCGGCGAACGGAGGAAGACCTGCCGGCGCAGTCAACGTCGGTTGAGACAGCAAAGAGGACAGGGCCGCCAGGGGTGTGGTGACGGCGAAGGTCCTCCGATCGGAACCGATCAGCTCGGCTGTGCCGTTCTTGCCACGGAGCAGATGCGAGGGGGAGGAACCGAAGAACGAATAGCGGGCGGCCGGCGTGGTCGGGGCGCCGCTCTCGAGGAGAAACGACGGCTCTCCCGTCCGGGCGATCCTGCGGTACAGCCGGTAGGGATCAGCCGCCGGAAGGGGACAGGTGAGCACCAACGGCTGAGGCGCGCCGGACAAGAAGCCGGCTTTGGTTGGGAGGATGTTCGTGTCTCGTTGGTTGCTCATCTCGGACAGTGAGGGCGTTTCGGACGATCCGTCACGTACCTGGGCATATCGGCAAATTTTGACACATCATGTTCATCGCATGCCAGCCATGAGGCAATCCGCCGCTCCGGCAAGCGAGCGGCCGCGGCCACCGGCTTCCCTTGACAAATGAACCGAAGATTTGGTTGAATGGCGCGCTTTTCGTTGGCTGCGCGTGGGTATGGGTGTGTGACGTAGTTGACGAAGCAATGTGATGCCTCCCTCGACGGATCCCTTCTATGCGGGCCTGGGTCAGGCGCTTCGCGTGGGAACCGAGGTGCTCGCCGCCTTGATCGTGGGCGGTGGACTCGGGTGGGTGGCCGATACCTACCTGTTCAACACGAGCCCCTGGGGCATGGTGGTCGGGTTGGTGCTGGGCGGCGCGGCTGGCGTGCGCAATGCGTACCGAGCCGCGCAACGGTGGCCGTCCTAGACCGGGCGTGATGTCACGAGAAAGGGTGGGTGCTCTTGGAAGAAAATCCGCTCCATCCGTTTGAGCTGCACGAGATTATTCCGATCTCGCTGTTTGGATTCGATATTTCGATCAACAAGGCCGTGATCTGGATGTGGATCGTCGTGGCCTTGGTGTCGATCCTCCTCATCGTCGCGGCCAGATCCCGCAGCCTGGTGCCCTCCAAGCTCCAGAGCTTGGCCGAAGTGCTGGTCGATTTTATCCGGGGCATCATTTTGGATACGATCGGACCCCAGGGGATGAAGTTCTTTCCCTTCGTCGCGACGCTGTTCCTGTTCATTCTCTTCAGCAATTTGTTGGGGTTGATCCCCGGCTCCTATACCGTCACCAGCCAGTTGATTGTGACGGCGGTCTTTGCGCTGGTGGTCTATGGACTTAGTATTGTGCTGGGGTTTGTGCTCCATGGGGGGAAGTTTCTTGGCATTCTGGTTCCTCCGGGGACGCCCGGCTGGTTGCTGCCATTGATGATCCCGATCGAACTGGTGAGCCAATTGGCGAGGCCCGTCTCGTTGGCGGTGCGCTTGTTCGCCAACATGACGGCCGGCCATACGATCCTAGGCGTATTATTCGGGTTGGCGATCAGCGGAGGGCTCTTGATCGGCTGGTTGCCGTTCGCGTTCACGATCGCGATGAACGCGTTGGAGGTCGGCATCGCGTTCATTCAAGCCTACATTTTCACCGTGCTGACCTGTGTCTATCTGGGAGACGCCGTGACGCTCCACGGACATGGGGACGAGCATGCGCACTGAGGCGTCGGTGCGTCAGATTTAAAGGAGGAGAGACCATCATGGATTCCGCAGCAGCAGCATTGTTGGGCATGGGGTTGGCCGCGGCCGGCTTTGCCGGGGCCGGCGTGGGGATCGGCTATATTTTCGGCAAGATGATCGAAGCGGTGGCGCGCCAGCCCGAGGCGGAAGGGCGGGTCGGCAAGTACATGTGGATCGGGTTCGCTCTGGTGGAAGCGATTGCCTTGTACGGGCTGGTCATTGCCTTCATCATCATGGGGCTTCGCAAGTAAGGGAGCGTTGACCGTTATTCGTCAACCGTTAATCGAGACGGCGTCTCGTTAACGAGGCACGTTTAACGTTTCACGAGCGCATACATGCCGCAATTTGAGAGCCACTTCTTCTCCTCGCTCATCTTCTGGGAGGTCGTCTCGTTCGCGATCCTCTTTTGGGTGCTCTACAAGTTTGCGTTTCCGGCCATTCTGGAGACGCTGGAAACGAGGGAGCGCAAGATCAGGGAATCGCTCGATCAGGCTGAACGCCAGCGGGCGGAGGCGGAGCGGGTGCTGCGCGAGTACGAGGCCAAGCTCAGCCAGGCGTCCAAGGAAGCGGAGGCCCTGCTCGGTCAGGCAAGGGAACGCGCGCAGCGTTTGCTGGAAGAGAACGAACAGCGCCTGACCGCCGAAGCGGAACGCATCAAAGCCGAATCCACGAGAGAAATCGAGCAGGCCCGCAGGCAGGCGGTACAGGAAATCCGCACCCAGACGACCGAACTGGCCCTGATGGTGGCGGAAAAGCTGGTGGAGCGGAGCTTGACCGACGCCGATCACAAACGGTTTGCGAATGAGGCGCTGGAGGCGGTGGCCCGCTCTCAGGGCAAGGGCTGAGGACGTTCATTGTCAACCGTCAATTGACGGGTAACGATGAACGGCGGCCGCACGCGGTTCGCATTTCCCGTCCGGTATCCTTCCGGATTGATCTCGACCTCGTCAAATCCCAGGGTCCGGATCTCGTCGACGATCGCCGCATGGCGGGCATATTCGAGCAACCGGCCGACCTCGTCCGATCCGACTTCGAGGCGGGCCGTCTTGCCGTCAGACCGCACCCGAACCTGACGGAACCCCGCGTCGCGCAGAATTTTCTCCGCCCGTTCCACGAGGGATAACGTCACCCGGTCGATCGGAATCCCCCGCTGGATTCTGGAGGAGAGGCAGGCCGCGGCGGGCTTGTCCCAG
>DATIBM010000413.1:0-6619 GCA_035457545.1 Nitrospiraceae bacterium | reverse complement strand
CGCTCCTATCTGATTTGCGCCGCAGGAACGAACAGCGGGATCGCGAACAACGGATAGAAGGGCGCAACGGCGGCCTGAATCACCGGCATCAGTTTCTTGGCGGTTTCCGAGCCGTCGCCCAGGTGTTCCCGCGGCACAAAGACGACATCGTTTTCTTCCAGCGCCAGATTCCGCGTCATATCACCGTAGGTCCACAAGCGCGCCAGATCGGCCGTATAGATCTGCGGCCGGTTCAAGTCTCCGCGGATGACACGGATTTCATCGACCAGCGCGGTTTCCGTATAGTTGTCCGCCGCGGACAGGGCGTGCAGCACGGTCATGTTGCGCGACATGGGATACATGCCGGGTTTGCGCACCTCTCCGAACACGAAGATCCGCTTCACGCGGACGCCGCGTTTTTTGAGCGACACCTGCACCTTAGGGTTCCGCATGTAGGGCCTGACACTGTCGGTGATCCTGGCTTCGGCCTCGGAGACCGTCAGCCCCCTGACATCGATATCGACGAAGGACAGCGTGATGTGGCCCGATTCGCGCACAGTGCCCGAAAATTTCTCTTCGCCGGCTCCTCGATGGATCAACACCTCGACCGTGTCGCCCGGGTCGATTCTGGCGTCTGCGCTCACGACGGATTCGTCCGCGTAGGCATCCCCTTTTGGGAGGGGCGGAAAGGGCGTGCCGGCCGGCGCCATGTCCGATGGAGTCAGGGTCGATTGGGCCGGGTTGCGACAGGACAGGGTTCCCGTTCCAAGCACCATGATCAGCAGCCATGCGATCGTTCGTTCGGCGAGCCGTCCCATCGGAGGGTTCATACCTGGGTTCCTCCGGAAGGCGACTGCGCCAGGACCTCCACGATATGGACGGACGGAGTGCGGGACAGATCGAGAGTGCGCTCGGCCATGGCGGTCGGGGCGATCAAGCGGACAACCGGCCTGAGGGGTGTGCGCTCATTGAGCCGTTCGACCGCGGCGTCGTCTCCGGTGCTGAGCCTCACCTTGGTTCCAGGTGGGTAAAGGGAGATGCGATTCAACAGCGAGCGCAACAGTTCCTGCGGAAAGACATGCTTCTGGTCGGTCACGAGCTGGTGGACGGCCTGATGGGCGCTGAGGGACCGGCGATAGGGACGCGGGTTCACCAAGGCGTCCAACACGTCCGCGAGTCCGATCACCTGCGCAAAGCGATGGATCCGGGGGCCGGAGAGTTGATGCGGGTACCCCTGCCCGTCCCATCGTTCATGCTCCTGCTCCACGATCGACGCGAGCCATCGGTAGGAGGTGTCCACGCGGCTCAGCGCCAAGGCTCCGTTGCGGGGGTGGTGATAGACCAGCGCCCGCTCGCTGCTGGTCAGGGCCTGGGGCTTGGCGACGAGCGAATCCGGCATCAGGAACATCCCCAAGTCATGAACCAGGCCGGCGAGTGTGACGCACTCGCGTTCGGCCTGTGAATAGCCCAGCCCCTCGGCCAAGCGATTCCCGATGATCGCCACATTCACGCAATTGGCGGCCAATGGGGAAAGGGCCTGCGAACCGGACACGGCGTGCCGCAGGAGATCGTCATGATTCCGGGAGGAACTGGTCAGAGCCGAGGCCAGCCCGGTCAGCGGCTTGAGGTCCAAGTCACCCTGTTCGGCGACGGCACGGCCGAGCCGGGAGACCTCAAGGATCGCGCGTTGATACCACTCACGGTCGGTCGGCCCGCCGTCCGTTTCCGTGGCGACGGGGGGCGGCGCGGCCGGCTTGAACGAGGTGGAAGTGAAAACCGGACCGGCGAGCGGAGAGAGGCGGTCGGTCTGGCGAATGAGGTCGGTGAGACGGGCCATCGGTTATCCGGCGATGGAGCGGGGAATCGGCCGCACCGCGGGATGAGGATTGTCCGGCTTCTCCTCTTCGACCTTGGCGAATTCACGCTCGAGAACGGCGCGAATGTAGCCGCTCGCGGTATAGCCCTGTTGCTTGAGGAGGTCCAACTGCTGCTTGAGTTCAATCGGCAACTGGATGACGACTCGCACTAACTTTCCCATACAGCCTCGTGGTGATGATCGGCCCTTGTCGATCAGGAATGGTCATTAAAGGACGAGAGCACTGCATACGATGTGCCAATGTTGGAATTGATGATTGGTGGTGTCTTTCAACGACTTGCTACACGAATCCGTGACAAATGGACCTAGGGGTGCCATTCATTGCCATCCTGCGTACAATTTTGGAGCAGAGACAGGCAACAACGGAAGGCAACAGGAACCGAGCAGGCGGAGTCCAGATCTGATCAATACGAAGAAGTAAGATTCGGCGGATCGAGTCTCAGACGTTCCGGTTATCCCGCTCTCCAGCAGGCCGGCCCAAACTGCCGGAGGCAGACTCGACGGTAGTTTCGACGCTCCTGGTCCCAGACTGTCGTGGTCAATGAAACCCGCTCGAACTTCAACTGGGAGGCCGAGCTGATCAGGAGGTGCTGCGACCCAGCCGAACCGGTGATGGTGATCGCTCCGTCCTGATCGGTGCGGAACAGGCGGGAGCCCTGTGCCTGATAGGACGCGAGGATCTGCGGATGGGGATGGCGGTAAGGATTGTAGCGTCCAACGGATATGACCGCGATCTGCGCATCCGTCGCCCCTATCCAAGCGAGGTCGAGCGAGCTGGCCGCTCCATGATGCGGGACCTTCACGACCTGCGTCCGCGGCGCGAGCCCTTGCCGGACAAGCCGCGCAAGGCCGGGCCGCTCAAGATCGGCCGCAAACAGGAAAGAGGCCGCGCCGCATGCCAGCCGTGAGGCGACCGAAAGGTTGTTCAACGCGGAGCCTGAACGGGGCGACCACTCCACGCCGACCGGGGTGATCTCGGATGGCATCGGACTCACGATCGACAGGATACAGCCGGCCTCTGCCGCGACGGTCTCCCCTGCCGCCGGGATCAGCTCATTCAACCCTTTCTCGGAGAGGGCCTGCCGGAGGTCTAGATAGAAGGCCTCGCTGCGCGGGACCCTGTTGCCCCAATACCGGCCGACCTCAAAGTGGCGAATGAGCCAGGGGATGCCGCCGATATGGTCGAGTTGGGGATGGGTCCCGATCAGGTGATCGATCCGGTGGGTGCCCTGATCCCAGAGGTAGGGGCCGACCACGGAGGCGCCGAGATCGAACTGGCCGTAGCGGCCGCCTCCGTCAATCACGATGGTTTGATCTCGCTGGTCGTCCTGATCTCCGGCCAGTTGAATCACCGTGGCGTCTCCTTGTCCGACATCCAGAAAGGTGACTCGCACCTGCCCTGGAAGCAACATCGTCACGGGCGACATCGCCCACCAGAGCAGCAGGGCCGCGAGCGAGCCGATCGCGGCCAGGCGGGTCGGTTTTTGAATGTTGGGACGGACCGCGAGCGCCAGCAGAGCGTAGTACGTGCACAACAGCAACAACGATGGCGCGGCGACGTGCCGGTCCACGGCAGGAATCTTTGCCCACAATTCCGTCGTGTTGGTCAACAGCAGAAGGACGGCCTCGTTTAATTGGACCAGCGGCAGGCCCTCGCCTCCCGACGCCAACAACCAGAAGGCCGACAGAAGGCCGACCGGGACCACCACGAATCCGGCCAAGGGGACGATGACCAGGTTGGCAAAGGGGCTGATCCAGGCGAATTGATGGAAATAGCGGGCGACCAACGGCAGCGTGACCAGCGTAATGGCGAGGGACAGCAGCAGGGAGTGTCCCAGCCATTGCCCCGCCCTCTCCCAGTTTGGCCGGAAAGAGCGGAGCGGGACAGTTGCCGCTGCATCGAAGGAGGGAGAATCCGACTCGGGATCTTCGGCTCGGAGCGAAAGATAGAGGGCGATAGCCAGAACCGACAAATAGGATAATTGAAACGACACGTCAAACAAGGCTTGTGGATTGACCAGCAACATCGACAGGGCAGTCAGGGAAAGAATCGGGAGAAGCGGCTTGTCACGGCCGGACCAGGCGGCGAACAAGAAGGCCAGCACCATGACCAAGGCCCGTCTGGTCGCGACTTCCGCCCCGGCCAACAGGGCATAGACGACGACCACAGGAACCGTCGCGAGGATCGCTAGCCGTGTTCCGGTCAGTCGCCATCGGTTGAGCGTCAACGTCCACCGGTTCGGCAAGGCGCGGCAGAGAGCCCGGACGATCACAAAGGTCAGGAAGGCGATCAGGCCGAGGTGGGAGCCGGAGATTGAGAGGATGTGAACGGTCCCCGTCGTCATGAAGGCATCGCGGATATGGGCGGGTAACTCGTGTTGCTCGCCGAGAATGATGCCCAGGAACAGCCCCCGCAGCGGCTGATCCAGCGAGACCTCTGCCGCCTGTTGAACGCGGAGCCGCCACAAATCGATCATGGCCCAGGGAGCCCATCGCCAAGAGTCCAGCCCCGATTCCAAACGATGCAAGCGGCCCGGGCCGGTGACTGAGGAGACAGCGACGATGCCCTGTCCGGCGAGATAGGCCTCGAAGTCGAACCCTCCCGGATTGTTCAGGCCGTGCGGAGGATGGAGGCGCCCCCGATATTCGATCACATCCCCCTGTAGAACCAGCACGTCCGGTTGGCGCCAGGTCAGTCGCACGCGACCGGAGATCGGCGTCACCACGGGTGGCGATCCTGTTTCGGAGACTTCGACGACCAGGATATGCTGGCCGGTGATCCGGCGGACCGGCTCCACGACACGACCGACGAGGCGAGCGGGCTCCTCGTCCAAGGACAGGGGCAACGAAATCCTGCCGCCCGCGGCCAAATTGTAGGCTGACCAATAGCAGGTGGCGGCCAGGACGACGGCGAAGCAGAGGAGGCCCTCGCGAACGGCAATTCGCTCCTTCCATTCGAACCATGTGACGGCGAGACCGATCACGACCAGGAGACAGAACACCGTGACGGGAAAGAACGACAGGTAAGAGCCCATGAGCAGCCCGAGGAGGAAACAGGCCGTCAGGAGGGCAAGCATCAGACGGAAGCTCCTGTGGTTGGGCTATGACAGGTGGAGGCGAACCACGCCCGCCAAGTCCTCGGCGAGGGTTCGAATCAAGGCGTCATCCGATCCTTCCACCATGATGCGCAACAGCGGTTCCGTGCCGGAATAGCGGACCAACACGCGGCCGTTGCTGTTGAGCCTGGTTTCCGAGGCCCGAATGGCCTCGTGGATGGCGGGAATGGAAGACAGGTCCGGCTTGCTGTTGACCTTCACACCGATGAGCACCTGCGGGATCCTGGTCATCGCACATGCCAATTCCGACAGCGGTTTGCCGGTCCGTTTCATCAGCGACAGCACCTGAAGGCCGGCGATCAGCCCGTCGCCGGTCGTGTTGTGATCGAGAAAGATCATATGCCCGGATTGCTCGCCGCCGAAATTATAGCCGTCCGCGATCATCCGTTCGAGAATGTAACGGTCGCCCACCGGCGTGCGGACCAGCTTCACCCCGGCTTTGCCGAGGGCCAGTTCGAGGCCGAAATTGCTCATGACCGTGCCGACGACCGTCTGTTGCGCAAGCTGGTTGCGTTCGTGCAGATCAAAGGCCAAGGCGGCCATGATGTGATCCCCGTCCACCACGGTGCCCTGTTCGCAGACGAAAATCGCGCGGTCGGCGTCTCCGTCGAGGGCGATCCCGATGTGGGCCTGGTGCCGGAGCACGCTCTCTTGCAACTGCTCTGGGTGGACGGCCCCGCAGCCGGCGTTGATGTTCATGCCGTCCGGCTTGATCCCAACCGCCTCCACCGAGGCCCCCAACTCGCGCAAAATGGTCGGGGCCACCTTGTAGGCGGCGCCATGCGCGCAGTCCACGACCACCCGGAGGCCCTGGAAATCGAGATCCTTGGGCAAACTCCGCTTGACGAATTCAATATAGCGGCCCTCGGCGTCGTCGATTCGAAAGGCCTTGCCGATCGCGTCGGCCGTGGGACGCAGGTGTTTGATTTCGTCGGAAACAATCAGCGACTCGATGCGCGCTTCCAGCTCATCGGGCAATTTCAGGCCGTTGTTCGAGAAAAATTTGATGCCGTTGTCTTGATAAGGATTGTGCGAGGCGGAAATCACAACGCCGGCATCCGCGCGCAGGCTGCGGGTCAGGAAGGCGATGGCGGGGGTCGGGAGCGGGCCGACAAGCAGGACATCGACGCCCATGGAGCAGATTCCGGACGTCAACGCCGACTCCAGCATGTAGCCAGAGAGGCGCGTGTCCTTGCCGATCACGATTTGGTGCCGGCCCGCCCGCCGCTGAAAAATATGGGCGGCCGCCCGTCCCAGTTGCATCGCGATTTCGCTGGTCATGGGCTCGAGGTTGGCGACGCCCCGCACCCCGTCCGTGCCGAAGAGTTTTCGCATAGCGATCCCGTCCTTATCTCTGAGCGCGTTGGCGCATCACCGCCTCCACGACCTTCACCGCATCGGCCATGTGTCCGACATCGTGGACGCGAAGCAGAGTGGCGCCCCGCTCCACGGCCAGGGCGACGGCTGCCGCCGTGCCGAACTCTCGCTCCGCCACCGGCCGACCGGTGACCTGCCCAATGAACGATTTTCGGGAGAGGCCCACCAACAGCGGGCGTCCGAGCTCGCACAGCTCATGTAATCGGTCGAGCATGGCCAGGTTGTGTGGCACCAGCTTACCAAAACCGAAACCCGGGTCAAGCACGATTTG
>DATIBM010000412.1:0-2834 GCA_035457545.1 Nitrospiraceae bacterium | reverse complement strand
AGGAAGCCGGCTGCGGTATTCTCGTGGATCCAGAGCGGCCCGAAGCGATAGCCGAAGCGGCGAATCGCCTGCTCAACGACCAGGCACTGGCGGCCGCGATGGGGCAACGCGGTCAGGCCGCGGTTCGTGAGCGCTATAACTGGGGGTCGCAGGAAGGCCGGCTGCTAGGTCTGTACCGGCGCCTGTCAGGCTAAGGCGGAATCACAAGGAGGAGGCCTCGTGGCTGTGGATTACACCCAGCGGAGTGTCACGGGCAGCAACGCGGATGGGCTTTCCCGTGCTAATGATCCTTGGTCGCTGTTCACTCCCCGCACGTTCACTACGACGGGTTCCTTTCTCCCGCAGTCTCCGGACCAGTCCGCGACGGCGCTGGTCGGTCTTGCAGCGCAATCCGGCGTAGTCGGGTCTGCCGATCTTCGGTCCTGATTCCCAGCGTGGCGAGCGCTATTGGAGGGAGAATCGTGCGGCCCGGTCGATTCGATGAAGCCGCGGCGATCGCGGACGCCATCATGAAATTGCTTCGAGATCCAGTCAGCCTCTACCGTCGCCTCCTTCCGGGCGGTCAAAGCTGAAAATACTGTTTTTCACGGATCATTTTCGTCCGGAACCGAGTGCGCCCGCTGCGCACATCTTCGAACGCTGCCGGCTCTGGGTCGTCGGCGGGCACCAGGTCACTGTGATGACAAGTGCCCCGAATTTTCCGGAAGGAAGGGTCTTCTCCGGCTACCGGAACTCCTGGCGCGCCGTCGAGGTGATGGATGGCATCCGAGTGATCCGGGTCAAGACCTACATCGCCCGGAACGAGGGATTTGTGCGACGGATTCTGGACTACCTGTCGTACATGTGCTCGTCGTTCTGGGCGGCCTTCGGGGAGCCCAAGCCTGATGTCATCATCTCCTCTTCGCCGCATCTGTTCGTTGCCTACGCGGGGTGCTTTCATGCCTTCCTGCGGAGGGTTCCACACGTCATCGAGGTGCGAGACCTTTGGCCCGCGTCCCTGCTGGAGAACGCCGGACTGCGCCCTGGGATGGTCTACCGATTCCTCGAGGGCACCGAATTAATGCTTTACCGGCGCTCCGCCCGTGTCATCGCGCTGTCGCCGGGGATCGCGGATAATATCGTCGCCCGGGGCATCCCTCGACAAAAGATTGACGTGATCGTCACCGGGGCCAACCTGGAACTATTCACTCCCAGGCCAGTTGACCGAACGGTAATGGAGCGATATCGCCTGTCAGGCAGGTTCGTGGTGGGATACATCGGCACCATCGGACTCTCCCACGGTCTCGAACACGCCATCCGCGCGTTTCGCCTGCTGCAGGACACCCCAGCGCTCCTGTTCATTGTGGGGGTCGGTGCCGCCAAGGAGGGTCTCGAGTCGCTGGTGCAGAGGGAGGGGATCGGGAACGTTGTATTTGCGCCCCGCCAGCTCAAAGAGGACGTGCCCGCCTACTGGAGCGTCTGTCAGGTTTCGCTGATCCACCTTCGCAACGCCGAGGTGTTTCGCACGGTCATTCCCTCAAAAATTTTCGAGTCGATGGCGATGGGCCTGCCCATCATCTATTCCGGACCCGAGGGCCCCGGCGCCGACCTGGTCCGGGGTCGGGGAGTGGGAATCGTCGTGCCCTCGGAACGACCGGCTGACCTGGCTCGAGCCGTCGAATCCCTGATGAACGACCATGCCCGGCGGCGAAACATGGCGGATGCCTCCTTGAGAGCCGCGCCGGAATTCTCTCGAGAGCGACAGGCCGACCGATCGCTGGCGTCCTTGCGTGCCGCGGTCGAAGCCTGAGCGAGGAGCCGAGCGCCCGGCCTAGGCGGTAAGCAGCGCGCCGTGGCCTCAGGTCCTGGTACAGCGCATCGCGGTGACTGGGTGACAGGTGGGCGAGGCGATCTCGTACGGACGCCGGCCGGCTACTTGGTGTAGACGACCAGCGCCATGCGACAGTAGCGCCTGAGCGGGGGCAGGAAACGGAAGAGAAAACGATCGATGGCCATCAGCGGCTCGGTATAGGAGGGTCCGAACAACCGGGCCAGCCGAATCAGGAATCCGTAGCTGGTGATCCGGGTCATGCGGAAAAGCCCTTGGCTGGCGGAGAACAGCTCCTCGTTGGTCATTGCGCGCTCATCCAACTGCGCAGCGTATTCTTTCCAACGGCGCCGGCTCAGAATCGAGGGACGGTAGTAGGCGCTGTCCCTCCGGCCGGCCGGGAAGAGCTTTTGCAACAGGTCGAACCACCGGCTGTTTTCCACGGTCTCCACGAATACCGCGATGCCTCCGGGCTTAAGGACTCGGTGACACTCTTGGACCGTTCTTAAGACCTCAGCCTCAGGCAGATGGTGCAGAACCGCAATTCCCAAGGCTACATCGAACGCGTCGGAATCGATCCCAGTAAGGTCCGAAATGTTGCCCTGCCGGAAATCACAGGACACTCCGTTCAGGGTGGCGAGTTGGGCGGCGGCAGAGACCAGATCGTGTCCCAAGTCCACTGCCGTGACCGTCGCCCCATGTTGAGCCAGCCAAACCGATAGATCCCCGCGGCCGGACCCCAACTCCAGCAATTGCTTGCCCGTCAGAGGACTCACCAGGTCCAAGAACTCCTGGTAAAACTCCCTATTCTTGACTGGACAACTAGAGATCCGGTACCGCTCAGGATGTTGCGCCATGTCGAGCCGACGGGCAGTCCCAAACGCATTCCACCGCTGCTGGTTTTCGGCCCTTTCGGCTGGTGACATGTCTGCTGGATCCTGGTGGGAGTTGTCAGGTGGCTTCATAATAACCCGGCAAAGCCTCCAGGGATTGGCCAATCCAGAACTCCTTGACGTACAACGGGTTA
>DATIBM010000411.1:0-2164 GCA_035457545.1 Nitrospiraceae bacterium | reverse complement strand
GGGGAACGGCACATATCCCCGTGACATGTTGGATGCCATCAACTGTTCTTCCATGAGCCCCGCCGTGTAAAAGGTTGTGAAATGTTGTCAATCAGTAGGCGGACGCCTACAGGCGCAGGGACGGACCGGATCTGTCGAATGCCGGTTGTCGCACGGTGCATCGATATCATCCCTGGTGAAACGTCCAACGAAAGGATGAGGCGCTCGCGCAGTCTAGCCTCCCTACGTCCCGACGCGGTTACTTGGATGTGAAGGTCCGGTTACATCCCACTGAGAACGACTCGAACAGAAATTCACGGCCACACAAGAATAAGCAAATTTCACGCCATCTATTGAACGATTCGTGAATGGTTGGGGAGCCAATGGACTGGCCGGCGATTTTGCAGATTCGTCAAAACGCGACAAGATCATGGCCTGTCTGTTCGGCCAGCGGGCGTATCCAAATGTCTACAACTGTATCGTTATGGTTCTGGAGGAATCGGCCTACAGCGAGTGAGGCGCCGGTTTCGATCCACGCGGTCACTTCTTTCTGACAAGGATGCGAACGGGAGTGCCGCTCAGCGGGAACTGCTCGCGCAGCCGGTTCTCCAGAAAACGGAGATAGGCGGCGGTGATCCCTTCCGGATGGCCGACGAACAGGGCAAACACGGGCGGCTTGGTGGCGACCTGGGTGATAAAGGCCGAGCGGGCCGTCTTCGTGATGCGGCCCTTGCGCATCGGCAGCGGGTGGCTCTCCAGCACCGATTGAAAAAACTGATTCAGCGGGCCGGTCGGAATCCGGTTGGTGAAGGAGGCGACGACCTGCTCGATCAACGGAAACAGCGGCCGCAACGAATCCGGCTTCAGGGCGGAGCCATAGAGCACGGGCGCCCAGGTCAGGAAGGAAAACCGGCGGTGGAGGTCGGCCTCGTAGGCTTGCTTGGCCCCGGCCTCATGCGCCCGCAGATCCCATTTGTTGACCAGCAGGATGCAGGCGCGGCCCTGCCGGAGGATCAATCCGGCTATTTTCGTGTCCTGTTCCGTCAGCCCTTCCTCCGCATCCAGCAGCAGCACGGCGACATCCGACCGTCCCAGCGCGCGCAAGGACCGGCCCACGCTGTACCCTTCGACCCCTCGTTCGATGCGGCCGCGCCGCCTGATGCCGGCCGTGTCCGTAAAGATATACTGCCGGCCGTCCAAGGTCGCGAGGCTGTCGATGGGATCGCGCGTCGTGCCGGGGATGTCGCTGACCACGCAACGGTCTTGTCCGAGCACGGCGTTGACCAACGTCGATTTTCCGACGTTGGGCCGCCCGACGATTGCGACGCGCGGCACGTCGGCCAGCGATCCTTCGGAAGGTTGCTCGGGCAGGTGCGGATAGACTGCCTCCAGCATATCGTCCACGCCGATCCCGTGCTCGGCGGAGACCGGATAGAGGTGGTCCAGTCCCAAGCGGTAGAAATCGGCGACCAGAGGCTCGGCCTTGGCCGTGTCGATCTTATTGATCGCGTAGTAGACGGGTTTCTTGATTCCGCGCAGCAGGGAAACCACCGCTTCGTCGGCCGGCGTGACCCCGTCCCGCCCGTCCATCACAAAGATCAGCACGTCGGCTTCCGCGATCGCCAGTTGCGTCTGATGCCGGATCAGGGCCAGCATCCCTTCGCTGGCGCTCGGGTCGAGCCCGCCCGTATCCACCAGTCTGAACGGACGCCCTCGAAAGGACGCGTCGGCGTAGTTGCGGTCGCGCGTGACCCCGGGCACGTCGTCCACGATGGCGGAGCGATGGCCCAAAATCCGGTTGAACAGCGTGGACTTCCCCACGTTCGGCCGGCCGATGATGGCCACGGTCGGGCCATCGGCGGATGGAAGGGCTAGCAGCGACGTCTGTGCGGAACGGTTAGTTGGTTTCTTCACGGGCGCGACCCTATCATAGGCCCTGGCCGGAGAACAACAAACGACCGGACGAATGAAGCTGTCGGCTGTAATCCCAAAATGATAATGTCCGCTTTCGCCAAGATAGAAATGTCCTCTTCATCGGTAGACCGCCGGCTTGTATCAGGAGGGCCGGATGGTCGGAGAGGACAGAGTGATCATGAGGGGGAAGGAACTGCGGCGGGTACATGTGATGCGCCAGGTGTTGGGGAAGCAGATCACGCAGGTCAAGGCGGGGGCGTTGTTGGGACTG
>DATIBM010000410.1:0-10977 GCA_035457545.1 Nitrospiraceae bacterium | reverse complement strand
CCGTTGCCGCACGGCGCCGCGCGGCTGTTTCCCAACGAACGCCGGATGGTGCTGCAACCGGACTGCCGGCGCTTTGCCTCGCGATTTCGGACCGCCTGGCCGATGAAGGGCTCGATCGACATTGCGTCCGGGGCAGGCGGCGTCGAGCTTGTCTGCACGAAGCGGATTCCCTGGTCTTCTGCCATTGTCACCCTGCTCTGGTTCGCGCTGGTCGGATTGGGCACGGCGGGGTTTCTCATCTCGTATCTGCTTCAGGGCGGATTCACGTCGCTGTCGGGGATCGTCATGGGAGTCGGCGTGGCGGGGCTTGGCGCGCTGGTCTTCGCGTTCGGATTGGTGACGGTGTCGTTGGCCTACCGGCTGGAAAATATGAGATTGATGCAGGTGTGGGAGGAGTTGCGCCAGGCGCTGCTGGGACCGGCGGTGGACGACCAGACGAGCGTGCCGAGCGATGACGTGAGGCAATCGGAACCGTCGCGGGCGTGATTACGGTCGCCGTCAATCGCCAATCGTCATTCGTCAGACGTCAATCGAATTTGGAGTGGCGAATGAGGAGCGGCGACCCCGTTCACTGTGGCTCAGCATCGACCAGCTTTACTTCTGCACGATTGACGGTTGATGCCTGACGAAGCGGCTACGTGAGGAATGTATCCAAGAGGCAATGATATTCCGCCGGCAGATCCAGGGTCTCGCGGCGGCGGGCCAGACCGGCCAGAATCCCGCGATGTTTCATGTTCAGCCCCGATGCGACGAAGGCCTCCCGGAAACAGGTCCACTGAGCGGCGGGATCGTTGGCGATCCGCTGCCGTTCCTCGACCGGCAATGCGTTGAGGATTCTGGTCAGGTGGAGAATGCCCTGCTCGACGCTATGGTAAGGCGGGGCCAGCTTGAGCGTGGCGTAGAACGTGTCCAAGTGGCGGCGGAACGTCTCGCGAAGCTGCCGGATGGGATCGGACGCGGGTGGCTGGTCGGCTGATGGAGAGACCATGGCACGATTCCTCAGCGGCTGATCATCAACGGCAACAGTCCAGTGTGCGAAGAAGGAATAACAAACTCAGGAGGGATGCTGCAATGACGAAGTCTGCGCGGATGATGCTGGTAGGACTGGTGGCGGTCGGGATGGCGACGGGCACCGCGGCCTGCGGATCGCACCACGGCGGCATGCCGTACGGAGCGAGCGCCATGGGGCCGGCCGGCCACACGTCGCTGGAGAAGGGCAAGCAGGAAGTCGGAGCCCTGATCGACAAGACGATCCAGGACCCGGCCAAGGCCAAGCGCGTGAAGGACCTCGCGCAGGAGATCATGAACGAAGTGACCGCCTCCACCGAACAGAGCCGTACCGGCCATCAGCAGCTCTATACCCTGAACGCGCGCTACGACGCGACGCCGGAAGAGTTCACCAAGATTCTGGACGACATCAATAATCATCGGATGCAGCACGCGGCCCGGATCTTGAAGCTCCGCTTTGAGATGAAGGACACGCTCACGGAGCAGGAATGGAAGGCCCTCACCGACGCGCTGAACGGCTATCGCGGCCAGTATCACCATGGCAAGGGCGCCGCTCAGGGAGCCGGCTCCGGGTCCAGTTCCGGCTACTGACCTGTGATCGGCGCAGCAAGCAGGAGGGCGGACGTCCGTCACTCGTCATTCGTCAAACGTAGAGGAGCGGCACGTCTTCGTATCTTGTCCTCTTGATCGTTGGTCGATTGAAGACTGACGGCGGAGCGGCTGCCGCGATCACCTGTCTGGCGGGCTGGTTCACCATCCTGCTACAGCAAATCGCCGGGGATCGGGCGGTAGTTCACGCAGGAAACGACCCAGGTCCCTTCTGTGAGGTGCAGAACCGTCAAGGAGGCATGGTCGAACCGCAAGCGGCTTGTCGGTTCAAGCCCGGCGCCAAGATAGTGGGCGAGAATCGCTCGCAGCACGTCGCCGTGCGACACGAGGGCGACCGCGCCGCCGGGATAACGGTCGAGGGCCTCGGCCACGGCGGGCAGCGCCCGGGCCTGCACGTCGCCCAAGCATTCGCCGTTCGGAAACCGGGCTTCGTGGGGCCGGCTGTACCAGTGCAAGCGAACCGGCTCCTGATCCAGGTCGCGCCAGTATCGTCCCTCCCAATCCCCCACGCCGATTTCCCTGAGCCTCTCATCCATCGTGATCGGGAGGGAGCAGGACGAAGCCAGGACCTCCGCCGTCTGGACCGTGCGCAGAAGCGGGCTGGTATAGAGCGCCGCCAGCGGCTGTATCTTGTGAAGCTCGGCAAGGACGGCCGCCAGTTCGGCCGCCTGCCGCCGGCCCTTGGCGTTCAGGGGAACCGGCTGCGTTCCCATAATGCGGCCGCTCCGGTTCCAATCAGTCTCGCCATGGCGAATCAGGTAGAGCCGGGCCATCGTCACCTCGCCATTCATCCTTGCGCCGGCCGCGAACCAGAGCCTGCCGGTTCCAACACCAACGGAATCGCCGTCCAACTGTCACCCCCGTCGGTCGAGCGATACAATCCGCTCCCGTTGGTGCCGGCGTAAAGCGTGCGCGCATCGTGCGGGCTGATCAGCAGGCAACGCACGTTCAACGTGGCGAGGCCCTGATTGGCCGCCTTCCACGTGGCGCCCCCGTCGGTGCTCTTGTGCACCCCTTCCCGGCCTGCGACGTAGACCGTCCGCGGCGAATGGGGATCGATCATGACCCAACTCATGAACTGGTCGGGCAGCGACTCCCCGATGCGCCTCCAGGACTGCGCCCCGTCCGTGGTCTTGAACAGTCCCTTGGTCGTGGCGGCATAGACCGTATCGGGCGACTCGGGATCGACGGCCAGCAGGTTGATGCCCAATGACAGCGACGCTTCGAGGATGCGTTCGGGGATCAAGCCGTTGTTGACCTTTTTCCAGGTGGCGGCCCCGTCGATGCTCTTGTAGACCCCGCCGGTCGTGCCGGCGTAGAGAATCTGCGTGTTCCGGGGATTGATCGCGAGGGTGACGACGATGTGGACCTCGGTCATGCCCGCCATCTGCTCCATCCAACTGCGGCCTCCGTCCCGCGTGACGAAGGCCCCCACCGTGGTGGCCGCAAAGATCGTCTGGCTGTCCTGGGGATGGAAGACGAACTGATTGACGTAGGACACATGCTCCTTCAGGCCCACGTTGTGCGGCAGCCACCGTTGTCCGCCGTCGGGGCTCTTGTACACCGCGTCCCCCATCGTGCCGGCATAGATGGTGGCGGGAAACTTCGGATCGATGGCGACGGTGGTCACGCGCCGGGCGCTGAAGTTGGGCATTCTGGACCAGGTGGCTCCGTTGTCGCGGCTCTTGAACACGGCGTCGTTGGTGGCGACGTAGAGGATCGAGGGTTTGGTCGGGTGGACGGCGATGGACACGACGGATTCGCTCGGCCGATCGCAGCCGAGCGCCGGCAGCAGGGCAGACAGAAACAGGCAGAGCTGAATCGAGCGGATCAGCATGGCGATTGGAGCACGCGACGGGGCGACGAACGGCACCCTAACGGGGCTCTCCGATCTGAGTCAAGGCGGGGAGGCGGATCGGCTCATGGCGTCGCGGCCGGTCGGTACCGTTCGGCATAGCCGGTGAGCTCCACATAACCCTGTCCGGCGACCGGCTTGCCGCGCAGGGTTCCGGTGAGACGCGCCGCGCCTTCCCAATAGGTCACGCGGGTGCTGCGCCTGGTGATCAACTCCTGATCGTTCAAGAGCGGGTCGATGTCCAGGACGAGGTCCAAGGTCTTGCTGGACAGGCGCCAGCGGCTCGGATAGCGGGCGCCGCTGTGCGGGCTGGTCCACCGCTCCAGCTCGTCCAGCCGGATGGACTCCGTCGTGAGCGGTATCGTCTGCCCGTCGGCGCCGGCCCAGGTGCCGCTGGAGGCGGGATCGGCTTGGCCGTCTGTCCGCCGGAGCCGGTACCACATGAGTTCGTCGCCCGTATTGAGTTGGAGACTGAACCAATCCCATCCCACGAGTTCGGCGCTCAACTCGCCGGAGCCGAATTCGTGATCCATCCAGCTCTGTCCCGTCACCGGAATGCGCTCGCCCTTCACTGTGAGGGTGCCTCTGGTGGACAACCTGGTCAGCGAATAGTAATGAGAGGCCTCCTCCGGCTTGGCTCCTTTCCGGCTGATTCCCTGCGATCCGTGAATGACGGGTGGTTTGGTCGGAGAGAGGATCAACTCGATGCCGTAGTCCTCCGTGGCCGCCGTCAGGTGATGGGACCCATCCGGGTCTTTCGATTCCTTCGCCAATCCCGCCGTCGATGCATCTGATCTCACCGTGCTCACCGCGCTCCACCGGTCGATCCAGACCCGTAACCGGTCCTGCTCGGCTCCGGCCTTCCCGAGACCCTCCCGGCTGATTTTTTCCGCATAGTGAAACTGTCCCTGCGCCAGGTCGGTCAGCGCGAAGTGCGCCAAGTAGAGATCATGAATGCGCCAGCGGGAAGGTTCTTTAGCTGGGGCCGAACCCGCACCAGCCTTCTCGGTTCGGCTGACGCCCCGGCGGAAGAACGTCAGCTCGTACCCGAACGTCCGTCCGTCCGCTGCCTTGAGGTGTCCGGTGTAATACCACCATTCGGTCTGAAAGGCCGGATGAGAGCCGTGGTCTCGTGGAAAGAGGTACCGGTAGCCCGGCAACGCCTGTTGAAATGAATTGGCCTTGAGTGTCGCGTGCTCTTGCGCCCGCCGGTGCTCGCTGCTTGAGGAAGAGGAGACCGCCACGGCCGGGAAGACAATGGTTGCCGCAAGCCATATCGGAAACGACCATGACAGCAAGCCGCGCCACACCGAGGAACAGGTGAGCCTGCTTCTCTCGATGCGATCGCACATGACGGCTATATACCATC
This sequence comes from Nitrospiraceae bacterium, assembly GCA_035457545.1. Classification (GTDB taxonomy): domain Bacteria; phylum Nitrospirota; class Nitrospiria; order Nitrospirales; family Nitrospiraceae; genus Nitrospira_G. Next base: position 6,136 of record DATIBM010000410.1, on the reverse strand, counting down.
TCAAGCGCATGGGGAAATAGACGTATCGGCCGCGAAAAGGTCCTGCCGTTCACCGCGACGGGGCAGGGCTCCAGCGTTGACATCATAGACCCCATGGGCTATCGTGGGCCATGCTGATGGAGTCCGGCCATAATGCACCTCAGCCCGCCCGGGACGCCTCCGAGGAGGGGCTGCAAGTTCCTGACATCATTCCGATTTTTGCCCTTCCCACTGTCGTCTTTTTCCCCCGGACCTACCTGCCGTTGCATGTGTTCGAGCCCCGGTACCGTGAGATGGTTCAGGATGCGGCCCGCGAGGGCCGCTGCATCGGGATGGCGTTGCTGAAAGAGGGCTGGGAATCGAACTACTACGGAAACCCTCCGATCTTTTCGATGGGCTGCGTCGGCCGATTGGTGACCGTGCAGCTTTTGCCGGACGGCCGGTCGAACATCCTGCTCCAAGGCATGGAACGGTACGAGATCCAGGAAGAGTTGTATGACCGGCGCTACCGGCGGGCCAAGATCGTCCTGCGCCCCCAGGCCGACGACCGATCCATCGAGTCGGCGCTTCGGACGAAGCTGGAGCAGGACTTGGAACGCTATATCGGGGAGCGCGAGAACAGTCACGTCTGGAAAGAATTTCTTCGCCAGGGGGTGAGCGACGACAGCTTGGTTCAGCGGGTGTCCGCCTATCTGGATTGCACCCCGCTGGAAAAGCAGTTGCTGCTCGAATCGGAGAGCCTGCGCCAGCAGACCCGTCGATTGCTGGATCTCATCCACTTCAAGCTGCATGAGCAACATGGCGTGAAAGGTTGGGGATGAGCATGAGCGAACGGACCGTGGCGATCGACGTCGCCCGCCTCGGCAAGGCCTACGACCAGTTTCAGGCGGTTCACGACCTTTCTTTCCAGGTGTATGAAGGGGAGATTTTCGGATTGCTGGGTCCCAACGGGGCCGGCAAGAGCACGACCCTGCGCGTGATGATCACGCTCCTCCGGCCGACGACCGGACATGTGTCGATCCTGGGCCACGACGTCGTGCGGGAGGCGGACCGCGTCCGGCGGATGATCGGCTACGTGCCGCAGGAACGGGCGATCGACCGGTTTCTGACCGGCCGTGAACATCTCGAGCTGCTCGCCTCGCTCTATCATCTGCCGAAGGACGAGGCCCGGCGGCGCATCGCCGAACTGCTGAAGCTCGTCGATCTGGAAGGCCATGCGGACCGGCCGGCCAAGACCTACTCGGGCGGCATGAAGCGGAAGTTGGATATCGCCTGCGGCCTGTTGCCGAATCCCAAGATTCTGTTCCTCGACGAGCCGACCTTGGGACTGGACGTGCCAAGCCGGTTGCGGATTTGGGACTATGTACGGATGTTGCGGCAACGGGGCCTGACCGTGGTCATGACCACGAATTATTTGGATGAAGCCGATCAATTGTGCGACCGCCTGGCCATCATCGACCGGGGAACGATCAAGGCCTTGGGGTCTCCGACCGAATTGAAATTGGGGCTCGGCGGCGATCTGGTCTCGCTGACCATCAAGAACGGCGAGGCGCTCGATGCCTTGGCGGCGGCCGTGCGCGGGCTTCCCTCCGTTCGCGCGGTCACGATGAAGCCGCTGGGCTTGGACATCCGGGTGGACTCCCCCGAAAAGGCCCTTCCGGCCATTTTGGATGCAGCCAATCGGACTTATTGCCAATTGGAATTTATCGACTATCATAGGCCGCGGCTGGACGACGTGTTCATCGCCCACACGGGGCGCGCGATCCGGGAAGAGATCCCCACGGAGAATCATGAGGAATGAGCAATTCGAAATGTGGAATGAGAAATGAGGAATGTGGAATTTCCAAGCCGCCGGATCAGAGGAATGTGAGCATGGTCCATCGCCATTCCTCACTTCGAATTTCTCATTTCTCATTGGCGGAGCCGAACGATGCGTGAATACTGGCAGGAAGTCAGCGCCCTCACGCTGCGGTGGGTCCGGAGGCTCAGCCGCGAAAAATTCAGCATGCTGTTCACGTTGGTCCAGCCCATGCTGTTCTGGCTCATCTTCTTCGGGAACCTCTTCCAGCGAGCGGCCGATACGCAGGTCGTCCAGGCGCCCAACTACATCAGCTTTCTGGCCGCGGGCGTCGTCGTGATGACCGTGTTGAACAACGGCCTGGCCGGGGGCGTGGACCTGCTCTTCGACAAGGAAAACGGCTTCCTGGAGCGGCTGATGTCCACCCCGATCCATCGGACCTCGGTCATCGTGAGCCGGTTCCTGTTCGTCATGGGAATCACGTCGATGCAGGTGCTGGTGATTTTGGGCGTCGCCTGGCTCTTCGGCGTCCGCCCGGCGACGGGGCTGGCCGGCGTGGCCATGATTCTCCTGATCGGCATGGCGTTTGGCGTGGGCCTCACGGCCATTTCGATGGCGATGGCCTTTTCCGTCAAGAGCCACGGCGATTTCTTTTCCGTGCTGGGCTTCCTGTCCTTGCCGATGATCTTTTTGAGTTCGGCGCTGGTGCCGTTGGCGGCGATGCCGTCCTGGATGGGGTTCCTGGCGCAGTTTAATCCAATGACCTGGGCGATCGATGCGGTGCGTCCATTGATCCTGTCGGGATGGAGCGAGGCCCTGCCGAAAATCGGCGTGGTGGCCGCGGGGATGGCGATATTTGACGCCCTCTGCCTCTATGGCGGCGCCAAGGCGTTTCGGCGGGCGATGGGATGACGCAGCCTGTCGGTTCGGCAGGATCCGGGGGAGTAGGGACGATGCCGACAAGTGAAAGTCAAATCAGGGCCATGATCCGCCTCTTGAGCGACGAGGACGAGCGGATCGTCCGAACGATCACCGGAAAACTCGTGGACATGGGGACCAGCGCCGTGCCGCTGCTCCAGGAAGCGGAGCGGGAAGAACCGGAGATGGTCCAGCGGATCGCGGTGATCCTGGAGGAGATTCGCGGCGGGAAGCTGGAACAGGAACTGCAGGATCTGGCGATGGCGCCCGATCACCGGATGGATCTGGAAGCGGGGGTGTTTCTGATCGCGCGCTATGCCTACCCCAATCTGGATGTCGCCTACTTCACCCGGCAACTGGATCACATGGCGGCCGAAGTCCGGGGATATATCGGCCCCCGATCCAGCGGGGAAGAAACCGTCAAGGCGCTCGGGCGATACCTGTTCGCCGAGTTGGGCTATTGCGGCAACACCAAGAACTATTACGAGGCCGACAACAGTTATATCAACAAGGTGCTCGACCGGCGCACCGGCATTCCGATCAGCCTCTCGACCATCTATCTCTTGATCGGCAAGCGGCTGGGCTTGCCCGTGTGCGGCATCGGCATGCCGGGACACTTCCTCGTCAAATTCGACTCGGAGCGGTACAAGATTTTTATCGACTGTTTCAACTCCGGCGCCCTGTTGACGGAAAAAAACTGCATCCGGTTTCTGACCGAAGCGGGATACGGCTTCGACGACCGCTACCTCCAGCCGAGTTCCATCCGCGCGATCCTCATCCGGACGATCAAGAATCTGGTGGCGATCTACAGCAAGATGGAAGAGCCGTTGAAGAAGGCGCGGCTCACGCGCTTCATGAACATTCTCGAAGCGGACGCCAAGACCGCGGACTAACGTCACCAGGCGATCCGCAGCAGATCCCTCGCCTTCGTAATCCTTCCCCGGAAGTGTTTGCCCGCCTGCGCTTTGACGTCATACCGCTCCGCCAGTTGATAGAAGTGGGACAGCAGCAGCCGCGCCACGCCTGACTCCTGCGCCACGCGGCCGCAGTCGCCGGCATGCATATGCGCGGGGCCGGGGCGGTTGGCCGGGTAGGAACAGTCCAAGACCGCCAGGTCGCTGCCCTCGCAAAGGGAGACCAGGGCGGGGCAGTATTGGGAGTCGCCCGAGTAGGCCCACGAGCGCCCCTTATATTCCAGCCGATAGCCGAGGCAATGCAGGCGCGGCGTGTGGCGCACGGTCCTCGCCGTGATGCTGGTCTGCCCGACGGTGAAGGTCTCGTCCGCGACCTCCTGAATGCGCACGCGAAAGGGCGCGTCGTTGAACGAGGGAAAGGTCCGGATGATCGTCTGGAAGAGTCTGCGGCTGCCGCGCGGACCGATCAACGTCAGATCGGGACGCGGGCGCACGAGCTTCGCATAGATGACGGCGTCGAAATAGAACGTGATGAAGTCCGAAAAGTGATCGGCGTGGAAATGCGAAAACAGCAGGTGGGTGAGCCGGTGCCGGTCCAGCCCCGTCTTGAGCAGGTTTGACAGGGTGCGCGGGCCGAAATCGATGACGAAGGGCTGATCGGTCTCGACGAGGTAGCCGGCGGCGGCCCGCCGAGGATGCACGTTGGTGCCGGACCCAAGGACCGTGAGTCGCATCGTCAACGGGGCTGGATGAAACTGTCTCGAATGCGGACCAGCAACTCGGCCGCCTGGCCGGCCTGGTGCTTGTTGAGCGCCCGCTCGAAAAACGGGCGCAGGTACGTGATGTGCGCCCCGTAGGTCTTCCGGAACAAGGCGTCGCCCTTGTCCGTGAGGCTAATGCGCACCGCGCGGCGGTCCTGCGAGTCCGGATCCCGCCGGATCAACCCCTTCGCCGCCAGGCGATCCAAGACGCCGGTCAGGGTGCCCTTGGTCACGAGCGTGGCCTGCGACAGTTCCGAACAGGTCAGGCCGTCCGTGTCGCCCAACGTCGCGATCACGTCGAATTGCGCGGGCGTGAGTTTCATCGCGCGGATGTGCCGGTTGTCGGCGCGCGAGAAAGCCAGATAGGCCTCCACGAGCGGACGGATCACTTTCAGGTGCGGATCATCTTTCAGATCGGGCAACTTCGGCGACGACATGGCGATCGGCGCCGGATCGTAGAAGGACCGTGATGGAGAGTCAAGCCCGCCGAGGGAATGGATACCCGCGGTCTCTGCCGGTCCGGCTGTTGACGGGTCGAAGACGCGCTTTTTATAGTGCCGCATGCGCGCGCGCAACGAACGGGGACAGGTCCGGCTGACGCTGGTGTTCCTGCTGATCGGGCTGGTGGTGACGGCGGTGTGGATCTGGAAACGGACCCCGCCGGATGTCCAGGATTACGTCGTCGAGCAGGTCGTGCCGGCTACGGCCCTGGCCTGCGTGGTCGCGGCCGGCGGATGGCTGCTGGTCCGTCCCTTCCGCAAGCGGCGCGCGCAACAAGCGCAACGGGCCCGCTTGCTTGCATCCTTCAAGAAGGCGCATACGTGGGAGGCGCGCCGCGACCTGGCCTTCCAACTCGTCGAGATCAATGAATATCAACGGAACGGTCTTGAAGAGGTGGCCGGAGAGTTAAAGGACATTTTTTCGGCCACGCTCAAGCAGGCGGTGGGGGACAAGCAACATCGCCTTCGCGGCATGGCGGCCAGCCACCTGGGCGTGCTGCAGGACCCATCCGCCGTGCCGGCATTGATGGCGGCCCTGGACGACGACCATGCCTATGTCCGCGGGTGCGCGGCCTTGGGGTTGGGACGAATGAGGGCGAAACAGGCGAAGGAGAAGCTGGCCGTGATGATGAAGGAGGATTGGGACCAGACGGTTCGCAGCCGCGCGCGGGAAGCCTGGGAGCGGATAGGTTAAACGGAACGGCCTGCAAAATCGTCAAACGTCAATCGTCAACCGTGAAAGGGTGAAGGCGTCAAACGTCAATCGTGGAACCGCCTACTCCGAGTCAAGGTGGAGGTGCTTCCGGCTGAGAGAGTTCGTTTGACGCTTGACGGTTTTCCGATTGACCAATGACGTGCTAGGTCCATTCGATCAACAGGACCTCCGGCGGGCAATTCCACCGGAGGGGCAAGGCCGACCAGCCGAGCCCGCGATTCACATACAGCCGGTGCCGGCCCACTTCATACAGCCCGCCCACCTTGCCGGCGCAGCCGGGCGGCAGCCAAAAGGGACGCAGGTAGGGAGGCCGCCACTGGCCGCCATGGCTATGGCCGGTGAGGATCAAATCGAGATGGTGCTCGTCGTGGAGGATCTGCAAGATATTCGGGGCATGGGCCAGGAGCAAGGTGAACCGGTCCGGATGAGGAGGCGGCACCTGGTGGAGGCGGGCTCGATGGAGCGACGGGTCATCAACGCCGATAATGGCCAACTCGCCGCCATTGACCGGCAAGGTCGTGGTTTGGTTGACCAGCAACGTGATCTTGTGC
>DATIBM010000409.1:0-10131 GCA_035457545.1 Nitrospiraceae bacterium | reverse complement strand
GGACGCCTCCGGTTCGGCGACGGTCACGTTCAACGAGTCCCCTATTTGACGGAGCCGGCTGTCATCCGATAGATTTTGGTCATGCGATTTGGACCACCCCAGCGATGCCCCATGCCGCCCTCTCCCCTGGACACCCGGTGCGTCCCGCTCTTTCATTATTAACTGCCTGACAGATACGCCGTACGATGAAGCACTCTCGCCATTGGCTGGCCTATGTGTGCGAAACCGCGATCGAGGCAGGCGAACTGCCTTCCTGGGAATCCGTGCCCTATTTCTGCGACCAGCTCTTCGGGGAACGGTCGAATCCCTACCTGCTCCGGTCAGCAAGGCCCTATGAGGCGTCATTGACATTTCTGCAGCGCCTCTACCGGCCGATCGTTGAAGCTGCCGCCAAGGGAGTCGCGATGCCCGCCTCGGCTATGCTGCACGTCTTCGTGGATGTAAGCCTGACCGGCAAGTCCGCCGTCCTGGTCGTGTATTTCCCGGGCCACAACCAACCACACCGCCTGTTGCTGCTCGACGCGGTTAAGACCTGGGACCTGGTATTTGAGAATACGGCCGCCTTCAACGAATGGGCTGAAGAGCGGGTCAGGTGGGTGATGGAAGGATTGCGGATAGCCGTCCTCCAATCCGACGCAGACCTCGTCGGCCGGACGATTCCCTACCGGGTGACCTCTCTAGCGCGCATTATTCATGATGGTTCGTTGCGTTCCACCTGTCGCAATGGAAACCGCAACGGGTACCCGGGAGTCGCGTTGCGAGACGGGCGCGTGGAGCCTCGAGGGGCCGAGGCATACTGAAAACACTATGTTGAGACCGTGAGAGGCGAGCCCGCCCGCTGGCATGCCAGTAAGCCGCATGCCAGCTTGTCGCAGGAGCAAGGCCGCAATTGCAGTAGAAGTGTTCATGAATAATGCGCGCTAAGGCTCATAACCCAGGTTCGGCGCGAGCCATCGCTCAACATCCACGACCGTCATGCCCTTTCGGCGCGCATAGTCCTCCACCTGATCCCGTCCGATCTTGCCGACGCCGAAGTATCGGGCTTCCGGATGGGCGAAGTACCAGCCGCTGACCGAGGCGGCCGGATACATGGCCAGCGAGTCGGTCAGGCTGATCGAGGTCTGTTTCTCCGCATCGAGCAGGTCGAAGATCAACCGCTTCTCCGTATGGTCCGGACAGGCCGGATAGCCTGGCGCCGGCCTGATGCCCCGATACCGTTCCCGGATCAGGTCCTCGTTGCTCAACCGCTCGTCCTTGCCGTATCCCCACTCGCGGCGCACGCGCGCATGGAGGTACTCGGCAAAGGCCTCCGCCAGCCGGTCGGCGAGCGCCTTGGCCATGATGGAATTGTAGTCGTCATGGTCGCGTTCGAACCGTTCGCACAGGGCTTCGATCCCGATCCCTGCCGTTACGGCAAAGGCGCCGATGAAATCGCCCCGCCTGGAATCCTTGGGCGCCACGAAGTCCGCCAGCGCCAGATGGGCCTGATCGGCCGGCTTCTCCGATTGCTGGCGCAGCGAATGGAAGGTCGTGAGCAGCCGGGTGCGGGCCCCATCGGCATAGACCTCGATATCATCCCCCACGCTGTTGGCAGGAAACAGCCCGTAGACTCCCTTCGCGGTCAGGAGTCGCTTGGAGACGATCTCGTTCAGCAACCGCTGCGCGTCGTCGAACAGTTCCTTGGCCTTCGGCCCGACCGTGGCATCCTGAAAGATCGTCGGATAGCGGCCGCGCAGCTCCCAGGTATGGAAGAAGGGCGTCCAATCAATGTACTCGACCAACGCGTCCAGCGGCTGCTCCTCGATTACCTGGACTCCGCACCGTTCCGGAACCGGCACATCGACGGAAACCCAGTCAGTCGCAAATTTTCTGGCCCGCGCCTCCGCAATCGGCGCCAGATGCTTCGGGCCTCGGTCCTGATGGGCCTGCCGGATACGCTCCTGGTCGCGCCGGTTCTGCTCGGTGAACCCCGCGCGATCGGCGGGATTCATCAGTTGCCCCAACACCCCAACCGCCCGGGAGGCATCCAACACATGCACCACCGGCTCCGCATAGGCCGGCGCGATCTTCACGGCCGTGTGGGCCTTGCTGGTCGTGGCCCCGCCGATCAACAGCGGAATCTTAAACCCTTCACGGTTCATTTCTCTGGCCACATGCGCCATTTCTTCGAGCGACGGGGTGATGAGCCCGCTCAGCCCGACCAGATCGACCTCCTCGGCTTTGGCCGTCGCCAGGATTTTCTCGCAGGGCACCATGACTCCCAGGTCGATGACCGTATAGTTGTTGCAGCCGAGCACGACCCCCACGATGTTCTTGCCGATGTCGTGCACGTCGCCCTTGACGGTCGCGAGCAGGACGGTTCCCTGCGACCGGCCACCCCCCGCCTGTTTCTCCGCTTCCATATAGGGCAGTAGATAGGCCACCGCCTTCTTCATGACCCGTGCGCTCTTGACCACCTGCGGCAGGAACATCTTGCCGGCTCCGAAGAGATCGCCGACGACGTTCATCCCGTCCATCAACGGCCCCTCGATCACCCGAAGCGGCTTGCCGAACTTCACGCGGGCTTCCTCGACATCCTGCTCGATGTAGTCCGTGATGCCCTTGACCAGCGAATGCGACAGCCGTTCCTCGACCGGCGCGCGCCGCCAGGTCTCGTCCTTGGCCGCGCCCTTCTCCTTCTGCTTGACGGTTTCGGCGAATGCGACCAGCCGTTCTGTGGCGTCAGGACGGCGATCGAGCAGGACATCCTCCACGAGTTCCAGCAGATCCTTGGGAATCTCCTCATAGACGGCCAATTGGCCGGCGTTCACGATCCCCATGTCCAGACCGGCTTTGATCGCATGGTAGAGGAAGGCCGCATGCATCGCCTCCCGGACCAGGTTGTTGCCGCGGAACGAGAAGGAGATATTGCTGATGCCGCCGCTCACCTTGCAATACGGCAAATGGGATTTGATCCAGCGCGTGGCCTCGATGAAGTTCACGGCATAGTGGTTATGCTCCTCCATGCCGGTGGCGACGGTCAGGATATTGGGGTCGAAAATAATGTCCTCGGGCGGCACCCCCTCACGCTCGGTGAGAATCCGATAGGCCCGCTCGCAAATGGCGATCTTGCGCTCGAACGTGTCCGCCTGCCCGGTCTCGTCGAACGCCATCACCACCATCGCCGCCCCGTACCGGCGGATCAGCCTGGCGTGGCGGCGGAAGACCTCTTCCCCCTCCTTGAGGCTGATGGAGTTGACGATGCCCTTCCCCTGGATGTTCTTGAGCCCGGTCTCGATCACGTCCCACCGGGAACTGTCGACCATGATCGGGACCTTGGCGATCTCCGGCTCCGAGGCGATCAGCCGCAGAAACTTCTCCATCGCGGCCTCGGAATCCAGCAAGCCTTCATCCATGTTCACATCGACGATCTGCGCCCCCCCTTCGACCTGCTGGCGCGCCACGCTCAGGGCCTCTTCGTAGCGGCCGTTCAGGATCAACTGGGCGAACTTGGGCGATCCGGTCACGTTCGTCCGCTCGCCGATGTTGACGAAGTTGGAATCTGGCCGGACCGTCACGGCTTCCAAGCCGCTCAAGCGAAGATGTCGCTCGACCGGATGCGGCTTGCGCGGAGGCAGGGCCTTCACCCGTTCCGCGATGGCTCGGATGTGGTCGGGCGTCGTCCCGCAACAGCCGCCGACGATGTTCAGCCAGCCGTTCCTCACCCACTCCTCCAACTGCGGCGCGAGCGTCTCCGGCGTCTCCGGAAATCCCGTCGGCAACAGCGGGTTCGGCAATCCCGCGTTCGGGTGCGAGCTGATGTAGATCGGCGCCAAGCCCGCAAGTTCCTCGATCAGCGGCCGCATTTCCTTCGGTCCCAGCGCGCAATTCATCCCGACACTAAGCAGGGGCACGTGCGAGATGGAATTCCAGAATGCCTCGACGGTCTGGCCGGTCACGCCTCTGTTGCTGCCGGCCTGGATAAACGTCACCGACGCCATGACCGGAAGCCGAGAGCGGCGCTCTTCGAACAGTTGCTCGATCGCGAAGAAGGCGGCCTTGGCATTCAGCGTGTCGAAGATAGTCTCCACGAGCAGGAGGTCGGCCCCTCCGTCCACCAACCCACGGACATGGTCGTAGTAGGCTCGCACCAATTCGTCGAAGGTCGCCCCTCGGGCGCCGGGGTTGTTCACGTCCGTGGAAATGGAAGAAGTCTTGGTCGTGGGACCGATCGCTCCGGCAACGAAGCAGACACGGCTCGGCTGGGTTTGTCTCACCGCCTCGACGGCGCGGCGGGCGCATTCCGCCCCGGACTTCGACAGCTCATAGGCCAGGGACTCCAGCCCGTAATCGGCCAAGGAGATCGCCTGCGAGTTGAAGGTATTGGTTTCGATAATGTCGGCGCCGGCATCGAGGTATTGCCGGTGGATCTCCTCGATGACCGCCGGACGGGTGACGTTCAGCAGATCGTTGTTGCCCTTGAGATCCTTCGGCCAGTCTTGGAACCGTTCGCCTCGGAACGCCGCCTCGTCCAGCCTATACCGCTGGATCATCGTCCCCATGGCGCCGTCGAGAATGAGAATACGCTCGCGCAACAATTGTTCGATGGGATGCGTCATGGGTCGCTCAGTGACTCCTTGGTTTGGCAGCCGGCCGCTGTGGAATCCGTCATCCTACCATAAGGCATAGAGGCCGATCTTATCGAGAAGCCGTCACCCCTTCAACAATTGCGCAATTGTGCGGTCCCTTGCTTGACTTCAGACCGCCCCCTTCGTAGGATAAAAAAACGGAGCCTGATCGTGGTCGCAACGCATCGCCTGTTCATCGGAAGCTTCGTTTGCGCGTGGCTGTTGTGGTATTTGCTCCCCGCTCCCGCTTCGTCCGCCCCCTACTTCGAAGACGGATTCATCGGACTGACCCAAACCGAGCTGCACGACAAACTCGGCATGCCGCAGGCGGCGCGAGACCGCAAGGCCGCCCTCCGGGTCTTTAAATACTATTCCTACGCGGACTGGCAGAAATACTTCAAGAAACTCATCGCGCCGCAAAACGGGGAAGACGTGTACACCTTCAAGCGCGACGGCGTCGAGGTCCGGTATTCGTTCGGCTTCGTGATCAATCCCAACGACCACTCCGACGAGCCGACCCTCTACGTGAATCTCGTGGACGTCGAATTTTCGCCCCCGGTCCCGATTTCACAGGTCCCGGCGCTTGTGCCGGAGTTCCGTCCCCCGTCCGAGCCGGACGCCCCGGCGTTCCGTTCCAGTATTTGGCTGTTGCTCTTCAAGGGCAACCCGTCTCCGGACGCGCGCTTCGTCGTGCGGGATCCGAGCAAGGACAAGTGGGACTGGACGCTGGCGTTCCAACTGTTTTCACTCCAAGGTCTGCCCCAACCCCTGACCTTGACCGCCAAGATCGATCGCATGGAGATCGCCGCGCAAAGTCTCCAACTGACCCAGAAGCGACTCAAGAACACGCACGAGCCGATTCTGAATCCCTATTCCCGGGAATTTGCCGATCTGCCACCACCGCCGCCGCCGGCCCCCAAGAAAATTCCCATGCCTCAGTATGCGGAATGACCGGAGCGATTCCCGGTCAACCGCTGATACGTTGAGGGGCTCGCCCAAGTCGCCTTGACCGGCCGCAGCCTGCTTCGTTACGATACGCACCATGGACGCTCCTGCACAAGCCTCCAAGCCAGGTCTTTTGTCCGACCTGCCCGAGGACCATTCGACCGACCGCCTGCCGGAGTCGGGTGAACCGCTTTCCCCCGCAGCCGCAGACTCCAAACCGTTTCTGTGCCGCCCGCTCGTGCGCAAGACCATCTATGTCGGCTTCGGCCTGATGTTTGCGGCAATGCTGGCCTGGCGATTCTATCCCGTGCTGACCGATCCGACCTTTGAAAAGCACGTGGCGGAGAAACGCGTCGCCGTCGGCATGACCAGGGAACAGGTCATGCAATCCTGGGGCTCGCCCTACACCATGCGGGTCAGCTACACCAACGACGGATTGCGCCGGGAAGAATGGGTGTATGAGGATTGGATCGACAGCGCCACGGTCAAACACCGGTATCTGTACTTCGAAGAGGGCGTGCTGGTCGGCGGCTGGTACCACTGACCGGCGTCAGGACGCGGCGGGCGGGACTCGGTCATCACGCAATCCTCGCAGCAGGATCTCGGCGCGGACGTAATCATCTTCCAGAACCATGACGACCCGCTGGTTAAAGGGAAGCGGGAATCCCGGATACAGGCTTCCGAACCATTCGTTCTTGACGTAGTAAGGGATGTCGTTGGCATCCAACAGGCTCCGCACGACCGCCAACTGCCCTTCGTCCTGCGGTTCAATCAAGGCCACCATCACCGTTCTCCCCACCTGCTCATGGTTGCGGTCCGTGAATCCGTGCAATCGTTTGCAAATTCCCCCTCCCCTCCGTACACTGCGATGGACGCAGCATACGCGTCAGGGCGTCTCGGTGATCTGCACCCGGCGCGCTCGGCCCGTCCCCCCGGAAATCGTGAGCACGCGTTTCCATTCGCGGACTTGATACAGGGCCCAGGCGTTCGGCGCCCCCTTGTAGAACGCGTCGGCGTCTTCCCCGCTGGCATTGAGAAAGATCGGCTCGGTAAAGCCTTCTTCGAGCACATAGTCAAGCAGGCAGTCGGAGGTGAACCCCGCTCCCTTGAGAGAAATATCGGCGAGAAACGTCAAGATGTCATCCGGCTTTTGCAACGTGACAGGATTCATCGCCATCGTATCCTTTCCGCAGCGCCTGTGTCGTGACGGCAAATTCTAGGAGGCCCCTCACGTGAAAGCAAGGCGATCCCGAACGACCAGGCCAACGGCAGCGGACGCGCCGCTCAGCCGCCAAGCCTTTGCCGAAGCCTGCCTTTCGGTGATGGATCGCAAACATCATTGGGCCTGGCCCATCCTCATGGGACCGGGCATCACGAAGGACCAACTGAAGATTCACTACCAGCAGGAATATCTTGTCTATGTCAGGGATTTCCCGGTGCTCCTGGCGCGGGTCCACGGCCAGAATCCGCCTCCGGACGTCCGCCGCATGCTGGCGGCCAATATCTATGAGGAGGACACGGGCGGCCTGTCCTTCGGACGATCCCATCCAGACCTGTTTCAGGAGATGATGCAAGGACTGGGGTACGAGTTGGACGACTTCCGGCAAGCCAGGCTCTTGCCGGCCGCCGCCGTCTATCGCGCATGGCTCGACCGGGTTTCAGCCCATCGCGACTGGGTCGTTGGCGCGGCGGCGTTGGCCATTTTCGTGGAGGGCAGCGTCAAGGATCGGCGCGAGATCGCGGAGCCATCGAAGCCCAAATCCCGGGAAGAGATCGAACAGTACATCGACCAGCATCCGCTCGTGCGGCACCATCACATCTCTCGTGCAAAGATGGATTTGATCCGCGCTCATCAACAGGTCGAAGCCGGGCACCGTCAGGATGCCTACGCCATGGTCTTGACCCATGCCGCGACCGCCCGGCAACAACGGGCGGTGCTGGCCTGTCTTTCCCGGGCCCTTACGCTGTGGACCAAATATCGGGACGAAGTGGCCAAGGCCTGCCGGCTTCGCAAGCCATCGTGATCGTCCGCCTACTGGTCTTGCTTGTGGCCTGTTCGGCCTTCTGGCCTCACCGACTCCTTCACGCCGCCGAACTCCATTCTCCGTCTCAGGACATGGTCCTCATCCCGGCCGGAGAATTCCGGATGGGCAGCCCGCTCGGCAGCGACGCCTTCCCCGACGAAGCGCCTCAACGGCTCGTCTATCTCAGCGCCTTTCTGATCGATCGCTACGAAGTCACCAACGACGACTACCTGCGATTTGTGCAGGCGACCGGGCATCGCGTTCCGGAAAACCCCAAACCGGCCTCGACCCTTTGGGAAGCAGGCAAACCCCTGCCGGGGATCGGCAACCATCCGGTCGTCAACGTGAGTTGGGACGACGCCGTAGCCTATTGCCGTTGGTCGGGCAAGCGGCTGCCGACGGAGGCGGAATGGGAAAAGGCCGCCCGCGGCACGGACGGTCGCCGCTTTCCTTGGGGGAATGACTGGGATCACAGGAAAGCCAATAGCGCCAGCTACTGGGCCGGCCGCACTGTCGACTTTCAAAGCGGCGCCGACTGGGAGGCCTTTTGGATCAAAGGAGAGGGAGCGAAACTGTCCAAGGAAAAGGGCATCAAGGGCGAGGTCCTCACGCTTCCGGTCGGCAGCTTTCCCGAGGGCGTGAGCCCCTACGGCCTCTTCGACATGGCCGGAAATGTCGCGGAATGGGTGCAGGACTGGCACGACCCCAACTATTACCGATCGGCGCCCTTGGTCGATCCGCCCGGGTCCACGCGCGGTGCGGTCAAGGGCATGAGGGGAGGCTCCTGGCTCAAACCCGCTATGAGTTTGCGGACCGCCGATCGGGATTGGGGCGTGATGGACAGCCGCCCCAGCGGCACCGGCTTCCGCTGCGCCAAGGATGCGTACTGACCGATTCTCGCAAACGCATCCTCCCGCCGTCCTTGCCATCCCGGTGCGCGAAGCACAGACCCTCTGCGTCTATTTCCTGAACTGCGGCGGAATCTGTTCCGGCGGAGGAGGCGGCGGCGGTGGCGCAATCGGACGAGAGCCGAAGAACGGAGGATAGAAGCCCCAATAGGGGCTGTAATAGGGCGCGTAGCCATAGGGCGACCCCCAATACCAGGGCGTCCAATAATAGGGTGGGTAGCCGCCGCCATAGGCAGTCCGCGCCGAGCGGTTGGAGATCTCCTCGCTCCAATCGGTCAGGTGCTTGATCTCGATGACCGGGTAGAGATATTCGGTCTCATCCAGCCGCCGAACCGTCAAACCGGTGACCTCTCCGACTATCGTCACAGGCGTGCCCGGTTCGAGCGTCGCCGGATCCAGGAATTCCTTCTTCACCGCCAGGAACCGCCCTTCCGACCGCATCCGCTGCTTGGTCTCCAACGTTCCATCCGAGGTGGGAAGTTGCAAGACTTCCACTTCCGTCTGCTCCTTCGTCAGCTTCGATTTGACCACGATCCCGCCGAGCGCCACGACACGTCCGACATAGTCGGAAGGAGCAGCCCGTAAGGCAGAAAATGGGACCGTGGAATCGATCTGCTGTTCCAATTCAGGCGGAATGCCGATGAGCGCGGCGTCCTTTCGCACCTGGTGCTCGGACTCGGCGCAACCGCCGAGCAACAGACCCGCCAGGAGACCAACCATCGCGAGGCACGAACGGTTCATTCACCTGACTCCCTCAGAAATGGTACGACATGCCGAACATGAGGTGCTGGGCGGCATAGTCCGCCTGAAATCCGCCAACCGACCCGAAAGCCCCATTAAATTGAAACGTCGCGTCCGTGTATTTGTATTCGGTGAAGACCGCCACGCGGGGCGTGACAAAGGCGCGAAGGCCTGCCAACAGTTGCAGCGATGAGGCCGTATCCGTGTCGCTGGTCGTGGTCGGGGAATTGCCCACCCGGCCGATCGCCACCCCGCCGCCGATGCCGATGTAGGGCTGATAGGTCTTGCCAGGATAACGCGCGATGAGATTCAACCCGACCGTTGTGACTCGGAAATGGATGCCGGGAACATACACATCGTTCACAACCAAACTTTTGATGTGGGGAGTGGTGTTGAAAGCCTCGGCCTCCAGCCCGATCCAGCTCTCGCCCGGAAAGTAGCCGAGTTTCAAACCATAGGCGACCGAGTTCTGGAGGTCGAAATCCGGAGCGGTCAATCCGCTCAGGCCGTTGGTGCCTTCAACATCTTTCAGCCGGTCGGCAAACGTCGCCCCGAGTTGCCCCGCCACGTACCATTCGGCCACCGCCCTGTTCGGGGCAACCCACAGGGCCAGGCTGAACAACAGAACCTTGAGCGATCGGGCAGCGAGACGCATCAGCTCCTCCGCTGACTACGCGGCAGATTGATGCCTCATCGTACCATGTCGATCCTCGCTCCGGTAGCCGGCGAGCGCTATCTCTCCCGAATCGCTCTATTGAGGAAGGCTCTCGCCGATTTTCACCTCGACATGAGTCTGTTGAGTCGGTTGCCTCCGGCCGTCCAAAAAGATTTTTCGCATCGCTTCGCGATGACGTTGCCAATGATTCTGGGCGACCGATTCCATCCGCCGGTCCACTCTTTTGGACC
>DATIBM010000408.1:0-4768 GCA_035457545.1 Nitrospiraceae bacterium | reverse complement strand
GGGCAGCTTCCCGCCCTTGAGCCGGTTACAGGCTTCGACGACTTCCTCGATATAGAGTTCGAAGATGTTGCGCCGCCGGAATTCGCTCTCGGCCCGATCCCGGCGCCGCATGAACAAGCCGAGCCGCCGGCCGCATTCGCGCAGGGCCAGCGTGATTTCCTTCCTGATCTCGTCGTAATCGGCAATCGCCTCTTTGGATTCGCTGGTAAACGGGACCCACACCGAGGCCATGTGGACGAAGATCACCATTGGCCCGGCCGGAAGCGCCCCGCGAGACTGAGGGATGCCGTAGTTGCGCCAGGTCGTGTCGAGCACTGCCTTGAAGGTGGCGCAGGCCGACTGTTGATAGAGCAATGGCACGCGGTTGGCATACCGGATTACGCGGGCCAGTTCCTGGTCCTCGTCCTGATGCTCGCCTTCCGCCCGCGGCTGCTCGACGGCCTTCTGGGTCTTGGCTGCTTCTTCCGGCCCCCGTCCATAGGCCAAGCCCGCTTCGATGATGAAGGGATTGCCCCGGTACACGGCCGGCGGTCGGCTGACCGCCGTATAGAACTCGCCCTTGATCTGCTTATACAGGCCCGACAGAATCGCCTTCTCGCCGATGGGCGAGAGGCAGTTGGTCGGCGGCGCCATGATTTTGGTCGTCTGAATCGTCTTGTACAGAATCTCCGCCGCATGGCCGTGAATGGACCGGGGCTTGGCGTCGGGCGAGACCTTCGCAGTCTTGCAGATCTCCTCGGCCAGCGCGGGCGACACCCGGCAGAAATCGCTCGCGAGAAAGCCTGCCACCGAATGGCTTTTGGTGTCGTGGAGCATTTTCAGCATCATCCCGAACTCGATGCCGTAGGGATGGGGCTTGATCTCGCGGGGCGAGGGCGGCAATTCGTGATACGTGCGTGAATAGGTCCTCGATTCCCCTTCCGGCGTCAAGTACGTGAGCTTCACGTGCGGGTTGGCGATGATCGTCTGCTCCACATATTCATCGACCGACGCCCGTCCCTTCTGGTAGCGGCCTTCGACTTCCAACGTGACCTGCGTGCCGCGCGGCTGATCCCAGTCGATCTGTTTCTTCTCCAGGATCAGCGGTTCGTTTTTCTTGGTGTCGATCTGCACTTCGAAATAATGAGCGGCGGACCGAGGGCTGGTGCGGGAGATGATCTTGACCGGCTTCCCGGTGGTCAACTGCCCGTACATGCCGGCCGCGGAGATGCCGATCCCCTGCTGGCCCCGGCTCATGCGGAGCCGATGGAACTTCGAGCCGTAGAGCAGCTTGGCGAAAATTTTCGGGATCTGCTCGCGGACGATGCCCGGCCCGTTGTCGGCGACGGTGATGCGAAACCGGTTGGCCTGGCTCGCCGGTGGCGGCGGTTCCCCGTTCGCAGCCACTTCGATCTTCACCAGCACGTCCGGAAGAATCCCCGCTTCCTCGCAGGCGTCCAGCGCATTATCGACGGCTTCCTTCACGCAGGTCAGCAAGGCCTTGCGCGGGTTGTCAAACCCCAGCAGGTGCCGATTCTTGGTGAAAAACTCGGAAACGGAAATCTCGCGCTGCCGCGATCCCATCTCCACCGCCGTCACGGCCTGGGCCGCTCGGCTCGCCCCGGGCGCGGACTTCTTGGCAGCGGTTGGGTCAGTCGGAGATGAGGATATCGATGTGGAGGCGGAGGGTGATGCGGGCGGCTTGCTCTTGGCCATTTAACCTCTCATGGGTTCGGACAGATTGCGTCCCTTCCGCTTCCTGAGCGGGTCAGTGGGACGCTCTCCGATTGGTCACGGTGGACACGAAGGATGGTACAACCAGCGTCACACACCAGATGCAGCGATGCGGTTAAGGTGGGAGGAGGACGCACCTACCGAGAGCTTGTAGGTACGGCGGAGATCTTGGTGAGACATTAGGCTTCCCAGTCGAAGCTGGGCTTGCACACCGTCCTCAGCGCTCGACCCCCTGGTGATCCATATTCCCTCGGGGCGTTAACTCCTCCC
The DNA here is from genome assembly GCA_035457545.1 of Nitrospiraceae bacterium. GTDB lineage: Bacteria > Nitrospirota > Nitrospiria > Nitrospirales > Nitrospiraceae > Nitrospira_G. The sequence continues at coordinate 2,785 of DATIBM010000408.1, read as the reverse complement.
ACGCGGGTACGATATGCCCCTCGCGCGCGCGAGTCAAGAGAGTCGTCATACCGAGCAGGCAACCTTCGTCGACGATCGGCGCCGATCGTCTGGAGCCCGGCATACATGGTGGCGGTTGAGCCGTTTTTCCTCCCGTTTCGACTCTCTGCCCCACTTGTGACATTTTCTTAAACGGCCTAAGATGTTTCCGGACTTACATCACCATGCCGTTGCCCCTTACTCGCCAAGGAGGTGCGCCATGCCGACCTACGTCAGTCTCGTGAAGTTCACGCAGCACGGGCTCCAATCCATGAAGGACAAGGGCGTCGAGCGGGCCGAGATGGTCAAGAAAAACGCGCAGGCGCTCGGCGGCAAACTGGTCCAGGCCTATTATTGTCTCGGCGAGTATGACGTGGTCGCCATCTGGGACTTCCCTGACAACAAGACCGCCATGAAGGCGGCGGTGCTCAACGCGTCACTCGGGCATATCCAGATCAAGACGATGCCGGCCGTCAACCGGGACGACTGGAAGAAGCTCTTGCAGGAAACGATCGGCAAGCATAAGTGACGAGAGGACCAAGGAGCCCCTCTCGACCGACCTGCAAGGCCGGTGAACAGAGATGGGAGTCATGACAATCACGGCGGCGTGGAGCCGTCCCCACATCCACTCTGGTCTCCGGCCCTCGGAATGATGCGGACGACCGAGGCGGCAACCTGGAATCCCTCGGCCGTGGCCAAGGGAGCCAAGCCGATCTCGACGGGAAACTCGGTGCCGTCTTTCCGCAATCCCATCAGCACACGGTCGCGGCCCATCCGACGCTCGCCGGGATGGGCGAAAAACGCCCCCCGGTGCTCGGCGTGCTCGGCTCGAACCCGCTCGGGAACAAGCAGGTCGACGGACTGGCCGAGCAGTTCCCGCTCGTCGTAGCCGAACAGCTCGGCCAGCGCGGCGTTGGCGAACACGATCTGTCCCTCCCGATTGACCAGCACGATTCCGCCCGGCGAAGACTCGGCAAGAATTCTGAGGCATTCCTCGCTGGCTTGCAGGGCCGCTTCCGACCGTTTCCGATCAGTAATGTCCTGGGCAAAGACCAGGACACCGAGCACCGTTCCGTCGGTATCGCGATAGGGCACCTTGTCGGTCTGCACCCAGCGCTTTTCCCCCGATCCCGTTCGGTATAACTCGACGATCCCGAGCTTCGGTTTGCCCGAAACAATCACCTCCAGATCATCCTGGTGATACTTCTCCGCTTCGTCCGGGTAGAGGTCGTAGGTGGATTGGCCTTCGATCTCGGCCACCGTTTTGTTGATGGATTCGGCCGCGCGACGGTTGGCCCGAAGAATCCGGTTATGCGCGTCCTTGTACCAGACCATCGCGGGGATCAAATCCAAGAGCGCCTGCTGCTCAATTTGCTGGCGGCGGAGGTCTGCCTCCGCCGCCTCACGGGCGGTCACATCCCGAAGAATGCCGCAGAAAAAGCGCTGGCCGTGAGACGTCCAACTGCTCAATGAGAGTTCAATGGGAAATTCCCGGCCGTCTTGCCGCAGGCCGCGCATCTTGATCGCCATCCCCTTGTACCGCAGCTCGCCGGTGACCCGAACATGCTCCAAGGCCCGCAGATGATCGTCACGATAGCCCGCCGGCATGATCATGGTGAGCGGTTGCCCGATGACGGCGGCTGCCGGATAGCCGAAGAGCGACTCGGCCGCGGCGTTCCAGGACAGAATCCGGCCCTCCGCATCGGCCAAGACAATGGCGTCAGGCGCGGTCTCCACGACCTCTCGAAACCGCTCCTCGCTGGCCGTGAGCGCCTGTTTCGCCGCGGCGGCTTCACCGGAGAGGTGCTTGACGCTGACGGCCCGCCGAACGAGGGCTTTCAATTCTTCCGTGTCGTAGGGCTTCGCCAAGTACCCGAAGGCCCCCTCGCTCAACGCTCCGTGTTTGGTCGAGACGTCGGCCACAGCGGTCACCATGATGACCGGCAGGGTGGGATCGATGCCCCGAAGCAGAGGCAGCACGACGAGTCCGTCCATATCCGGGAGCATGATATCCAGCACGACCGCATCGAAATTCCTGGATCGAGCTTTGGCCACGGCCTCGGCGCCCGTGTGCGCCACTTCCACCTGATAGCCGACGTGCGCGAGCAGGTCGTGCAAGACCAAGGCGATATCGACATCATCGTCAACGATCAAGACGGAAGGCGACTGCACCGACGAGGGGTGGGGCATGATCTTACGTGCTCCGGAACATGGCCGCGGCCAAGGTGTGGGCGCTACATGTGGCGGCCGGGTCGGCAGGAGGGGCAGAGGCAAGCACCGCGACAGGCATCACCACCGCGCGTACCTCATCAGGAGAAGCGGGCGAGATGTCGTATAGTCTACGACAAGGTCCAGCCTGAAGAAAAGGCCGTGCCCTCTGGGACCGGACCATTTCTCAAGGACGGCCGAGAGCCGGCGAATGCGGCTGAGGCGCTTGACCCTGCGGGGGTGACGGAGAGGGACTACGTAGCATGGAAGAGGACAGCGGCCTTAGGCCCTTGCCCTCATTTATCGTGGCTAGATTGTGACCGTAAACCCGCGGTTCTCCAGAATAGTCCGGATCGTGTTCACCTCGGTCGGCGAATACAGGAGATTTATCGCCGTTGTGACCAGCGCATTGGCGGCCTGATTGAACGAGGCATCCGCAGTCAGGAGAAAATGGTGCTGCAGGATGAGCCGGTCCGCCCTGGACGCGTCAGTGGATACGGCAAGCGCGGCGCGGATCTGCCACAGGGCAGCCGACCAGATCTCCCCATCATCATGAACC
>DATIBM010000407.1:0-5193 GCA_035457545.1 Nitrospiraceae bacterium | reverse complement strand
AACGGGTGCGACACGTCGTGCAGAGTTCGTTCAGCGGGCGGCGGATCGTCATTTTTTCAGGCGGGGCCAAGAGCGAAGACAAGAACGTTTTCGAGGAAGTTCGCGCCATCCGCGATGGAGGTGGGTTTGGTTCGATCATCGGCCGGAATTCGTTCCAGCGACCAAAGCCCGAAGCGCTCAAGTTCCTTGGCACGGTCATGGGTATCTACACGGGAGAAATCCCGTAGGCCCCCTCGTCACGCATGGTGCAGGGGCGACCGCGGCGTTCCGAGAATTGGTTCTAGGACGGAGCCAAAGGGCTCACGTGTGGGTTCGCCCTTTCCCCGCCGGTTCCCAACCTTCCGGACATGTTGCCATCCAGGTCCGCCTGTTCCGGATCCGGAAGAGGCGCATCGTGTGGACACAGAACTAGGCCTGGTGCGCGATCGGCGCGTCGACGGGAAGTCGTCTATTGAGCCAGGGAGCAGGAGAGGGCAGGAGGACGGGTTGGATTGATTCGGTATCGGGGTGAACGCGACGAATCGGGAGGAGGTGAACGTATGGTCACAAGAACCATCTTCGTCCTTCTCAGCGGGGTAGCTGGAATAGCCCTGTTTACTCGGGGGGGCGAGTATCAACCAGCGAGCTTACTGGGCGGGTTTGCCATTGGCGCCGTAACAGGATTGATCATCCTGCTGAGCGAGTACGTCTTACAGAAATTATCGTTTGGGATCATCTTGGGCGGAACGGCGGGATTGGGCGTCGGATTGCTGTTGACCGGTCTCACCGAATGGGTGGGCAGCGCGGTCTTCGACGTGCAGACCGTGCTCTTTCACGTCGGGGGATTGGTCTTCCTGCTCGGATTCCCGTACCTCGGCATGGTGCTGGGCGCGCAGTTCGGAAAGGAACGGTTCGCGATTCGGCCGGGCGGTCCCGTGTCCCATGCGAACGGGTCCAAAATTCTCGATACCAGCGTGATCATCGACGGGCGGGTGTCGGATCTGTGCGAAACGGGCTTCCTTGAGGGCCCCTTTATCGTGCCGCATTTCATCCTGCAGGAACTGCAACATATCGCGGATTCGTCCGACACGTTGAAGCGGGCGCGGGGGAGGCGAGGGCTGGATATCCTCAACAAGATCCAAAAGATGCCGGATTTGGAAGTGCGGATCGTCGAAGACGACTTCCCCCATATTCGCGAGGTGGACGCCAAGATCGTCGCCCTGGCCAAGAAGGTCCGCGCCAAGGTCGTCACCAACGACCTCAACCTGAACAAGGTGGCCGAATTGCAGGGCGTGCGGGTGTTGAATATCAACGAGCTGTGCAATGCCTTGCGGCCGGTCGTGCTGCCCGGCGAGGCGATGCGGGTGTTCGTGCTCAAGGAAGGCAAGGAACCGGGCCAAGGCGTGGCCTATCTCGACGACGGCACGATGATCGTGGTCGACAATGCCCGGCGCTGGATCGGACGGAATGTGGATGTGGTCGTGACCAGCGTGCTGCAAACCACGGCGGGCCGCATGATCTTCACCCGGTTGAAGGACGAGAACGAGCGGGAGGAGCTGCAAGTCGCGCGTGGATAGGCGGAAGGTCGTCGCGTTGGTTCCGGCCGCCGGCCGTGGCCTGCGCATGGGCACCAAGACTCCCAAGCAGTTTCTCGGGCTCGGCGGGGTCCCCCTCCTGGTGCATTCCTTGCGGGTGTTCGAGGCGTCGAGGGTTATCACGGAAGTCATCCTGGCTGTGCCGGCCGAGGACCGGGACTATTGCCGGGACGAAATCGTCGCCCGCCACCGGTTCTCGAAGGTCCGGCGGATCGTGGCGGGCGGCAAGCAACGGCAGGACTCGGTGCGGCATGCGCTGGCCGAAGTCGAGCCGGATGTCGAACTTGTCCTGGTCCATGATGCCGTCCGCCCCTTCGTCACCGAAGACATGATCGCCCGCGTCACCGACGCCGCCGACCGGCACGGGGGCGCCATTATCGCCATTCCCGCACGGGATACCCTCAAGCAGGTCGGACCCGATCACATCATCGAGCGCACCGTCGATCGCGCGCTGCTCTGGCAGGCCCAAACCCCACAGGCCTTTCGGCGGTCTGTGCTGCAGAAGGCGCACGACCATGCGGTGATCAAGGGGTATGTGGGGACGGACGAGGCGGATTTGGTCGAGCGAATCGGCGTGCCCGTCGTGGTCGTCGAAGGGAGCGGGGAGAATATCAAAATCACCAGACCGGAAGATCTCATCATCGGGGAGGCCATTCTGGCGGAGCGCAGGAGGTGTGACACGTGAATCGTGAAATGTCCCACGTGAATCCTGACGAAATGGCCGCCTCATGGTCTGTCTTTGTATCGAACACGGAACGAACGAGTAACGGCAACAATCAACGAGGCTTGGAATGAGGATCGGCATGGGCTATGACATCCATCCCTTGGGAGCGGGCAGAAAACTGATTTTGGGAGGAGTCGAAATTCCGCACGACAAGGGGCTCCTGGGGCACTCGGATGCCGACGCGCTGGTGCATGCGGTCTGCGATGCGCTCTTGGGCGCCATGGGGGAGGGCGACCTGGGCCGACATTTTCCCAGCTCCGATCCGAGATACAAGGATATTTCCAGTCTGACATTGCTGAAGGAAGTGGCCGGTCTCTTGGCACGGCGGCAGTACCGGCTGGTCAATATCGACAGCACGATCATCGCGCAGGCGCCTCGCCTCGGTCCCCATCTGTCGGCCATGGCCAAGACGATGGCCGAGGTGTTGGCTGTCGATCCGAGCTGCATCAACGTGAAGGTCAAAAGCGGCGAAGGCCTGGATGCGATCGGGCATGAGCAGGGGATTGCCGCGCAGGCGGCCTGTTTGATCGAGGGCCTGCCCGGCAAGTAAGATAGCGGCATCGTGCCGCGCGGAGGGGCGGACCGGCATGTTCAGGACCATCCGGCAAGATTTACAGGCGGTGTTCGATCGGGACCCGGCCGCCACCAGCAGGCTGGAGGTGATCCTGACGTATGCGGGCTTCCATGCCTTGCTGGCCTATCGTCTGGCCCACTGGCTCCGCCACAAGGGGGTCCCGTTCATCCCACGGGCCATCTCCCAGCTCGCCCGCTGGCTGACCGGCATTGAAATCCATCCCGGCGCCAAGATCGGCCAAGGGTTCTTTATCGACCATGGGATGGGGGTTGTGATCGGCGAAACGGCCGAGATCGGCGATTTCGTGACCCTGTTTCAAGGGGTCACGCTTGGGGGCACCGGCAAGGAACGGGGGAAGCGCCATCCCACGGTCGGCAACCATGTGGTGGTCGGGGCCGGCGCCAAGATCCTCGGCGCCATCCGGATCGGCGACAACGTGAAGATCGGGGCCAACTCCGTCGTCTTGAAGTCCGTGCCGCCCCATTCCACGGTCATCGGCGTGCCGGCCCGCATCATTAAGATGGAGGGCGAACGGGTGCCCGAAGCCACCATGGATCACACCAACATCCCCGACCCCGTCATCGACCGCTTCGAGGCGCTCGAGCAGGAGCTGATCGAGCTGCGCAAGAAGCTGGAAAACCCGAACGGCCCGCGCTCCTGACCAGCCCACATCCTTCTTAGTAGTCGACGCGGACCAGATACAACCCATGAGCCGGAGCGGTTTTGCCCGCCGCGGCCCGATCGCGGGCCGCGAGGATGTCCCGGAGACTTGCCGCCGTCCGTTTCCCGAGCCCGACCTCCACCAACGTTCCGACCATGGCCCGAACCATTTGCTTGAGAAACCGGTCGGCATAGGCTTCGATCCGGATCAAGTCCGACTCGATGTGAATCGACAGGCGCCGGAGGTGGCAGACGGGGTTCTGGTTGTCGGTCGGCGAGCCTTGAAAAGACGAAAAGTCCTGCCGGCCGATCAAAGACTCCGCCGCCTTCCGCATCGCATCCTGGTCGAGCTGTTTTCTCACGTGCCAGGTTCGGTCACGATCCAGCGCGGATCGATGGGGCCGGTTGAGGATGCGGTATTCATAGAGTTTGCCGACGGCGGAGTACCGGGCATGAAACTCGTCCGGCACGAACTCTACGGAGCGGACGCAGATATCGTCGGGCAGGAGGCCATTCAACGCCCGCGACCACTCCTCGGACGAGAGCCGTCGCTCTGTCCGAAAACTGGCCACCTGTCCCAGCGCATGGACGCCCGAGTCGGTGCGCCCGGCCCCCACGACGGCCAGTGTGGCCTGGGCCACTTGCCCGATCACCAGCTCCAGGGCCGCCTGAATGGTCGGTTGATTGGCCTGCCGCTGCCAGCCGGCGTACTGCGTGCCGTCATACTCCAGCGTCAGCTTGATCGTTTGCATGGGCGGCTCTTGCCCGCAGGACGTGGTTGGAGGACAGGCTTGCGTGGATCGAATGGCGGGGCATGGATCTGGACCGCGTCCGCTATCGGGAGGTCGGCAGGGCGGGATCGAGATAAGACTTGATCCCCTGGAAGAGGGCTTCTGCCACGTCGTCGATAAAGGAACTCTGGCGCATCAACTGCTCCTCCGACGCGTTGGACATGAACGCGATCTCCGCCAGGATGCTCGGCATGGCGGTATAACGCAGCACGTAGAACGGCGCGGTCTTCACTCCGTGATCGACCGTTTGGTATTGTCCGTTGAGGTGCTTGACCATGGCCTCCTTGGTTTGCCAGGCCAGTTCCAGCGATTCCTCGATGCGTTTCGCTGTGAGGAGGTCGGCGACCAGATATTCCCACCCAACGCCGTTGCCGTTGATGGGAGTGCCGTTTTCACGAGCCGCCACCTCCAGGGCCCGCTGATCCTTGGCCTCTCCGAAATGATAGATCTCGATGCCCTTGACCGAAGGCTGGGGGTGCGAGTTGACATGCACGGAAATAAAGAGGTCGGCCTCGTTCGCATTGGCAAATTTGGCCCGCTCTCCGAGCTCGATGAAGTCATCCCGGTCCCGTGTCATCAAGACCCTGGCGCCGAGCCTGGCTTTGATGAGGTCGCGCAGCCGGAGGCTCACTTTCAGCGTGATGGCCTTTTCCTCCAACCCTCGCCGGCTGACCGTGCCCGCATCCTTGCCGCCGTGGCCCGGATCGAGCACGATCGTCCGGATCTGGTTGGCCGTCCGCCGTGGAGCGGATGGAGCGGCGGGAGCGTCCGCAGCCTGCGGCGAAACAGCCGGTGGCGGGGCCGGAGGCGTTTTCCCGTTGTCGATCGATGCGGAGGAGGACGAATCTTTCGTCGCCGGTGAGGCGACTT
>DATIBM010000406.1:0-3930 GCA_035457545.1 Nitrospiraceae bacterium | reverse complement strand
GAGACAGTGACGGTTTCCGTTTGAGCCCACACGGCGCTGGACAGCCCGAACGCGGCCATCGTCAGGAGCGTAAAGATCAGCAATCCGATACCGAGTTCCTTCCATGTCATACTCAATGTCCTTCCTGACCCTGGCGCGAAGACGGCGCCGAGCGCACAAAAAAGCCCACAGCCGCGGAAGCGGCCGTGGGCTCTGGATTCGGGACCCGTTGGCCTCTTGTGTTGGAGCCGCTATGTGGTCAGACCGGCATACCTCTTCACCGGTTCACTCGTCGAAAGATAGTCCTTCCCAACGACGTGACCATGACCGAAAACCCGTTCTTATCCGATGTGACGGATGGGCCCGCCACAACCTGACCTTTTCTCTTCGACTGCCTCGCTCGAATCGAAGATCTGCACTCGCGCATACAGCAACGCCCCCGGCTGCGAGAGCAGCCGGGGGCGTTGGATTCAACCCCGATGGATGTAAGGAGAGCGCTGGACTGAGGCGCCTGGTTAGATCAGGCTCAACGAGGGTCGGCCGCTCGCCTCAACGGGGGCGTCCCCTCGATGGCGGCGAACGGGAGCCGCGTCAGTTGTTTGCATCGGATGCACTTGATGACGAGATGGTTCTCTTCCCATCGAGCCAGCAATTTGCCACACCCGCAGCGAAGGTCGCATCCGGACGAACTGAAAGCCTGGTGGCGGACAGTCATGGTCGGTCAGATGAAGGTGCCGGTCACTCCCCTTGCAACCAGAGCGCGGCTGAGGACCTGTGTCCATGGAGGACGAGGCATGACGACACCGTGCGCGGGATAGACGCTTCACCGCTATTTGAAGACGATCTGTTTGATCTCGGCCGCGGGCAATTCGACCTCTCCGAAATCAGACTGGCCCTTAAAGCTTCCGGCGATGGCGAGGCCGAACTCCCCGTTCTTCCCATCGGCCAGAGTGATGGCGACGTTGGGAAGCCCTCCGTTGCCGGATGGCTTAATCTCCGCCCGCTTGATATGGTCGAACTTGATCTTCACCGTCGCCGTGCCCCGCTTGACGGGCACCTCACGCAGCTCATGCGGGACGAACGCGGTTTCACTGACCTTCTCCTCCCAGTAGAAAATGACGTTCTTCATCTCCGTTTCGACTCCCTTGATATCGGTCGCGAGGGCCTGGAACGACTTCTCCGCCCTGCCCTGGGCCCATCCGGCCGTGGCGGACAACGCCATGATCGCGATCGCGGCGACGACGCCTCCCGCACCAACCCCCTGCATGCTGACAGCCTTCCTCATAACGACACTCCTTGTTGGTCACATGTGGCCTGCGGTGCGATCTCACCGGTACGATCGCCACCGTTACACCGTTATCCATCCAATCGATAGCTGATCGGCACCAAAATGGTGACTCGCCGTTGCCCCAGCGGATGTTTCAATGTCAGCGGAGAGGCCTGCTTTAAGACGGTCAGCGCTTGCTGATCCAAGACGGCATGGCCGGAGCTTTCGGCAATCTGAGTGTCGATGATCGCTCCATCGTCCTGAATGACGGCTTCGACGATCACCTTCCCCTCCCAATGATTGCTCCGGGCCAGGGCCGGATAGCGCTTCAGTTGTTCGATGCGCTTCCAGAGCGTGTCCGACAGCCAGCCGTAATCCGCCTGCGCTTTGGGGAACGCCCGGAGGGGCCGTTCCTTCACGATACGCTGCTCGATTGCCGCGGGAGCTTGTTCCCTGACGGCAACCTGCTGCACGACCGGCTGGCTGTGTTGCGGGCCCGTGTGTTCGACAAAGCGCGCCTCCTCATAAAACTCGGCCTGTTCCACCTTCGTCCGGTTCACCGGGGCCGGCGCATCCTGAACCTCTGCCACTGCCTCGGCTTCCACCATCTGTTGGACCGGCGCCGAAACGGCCTCCGGCTGAACCTCCACCGGCGACCGGGCAACCGGCTCCACCTGCGCCACCAGGGTTTCACTGAACGACGTCGCAGCCTCCTGTTCCACCACTGCGGTTCGCTGATTCATTTCCCGCTCCGTGGAGATCGGCGTGGTCTCCCTTGCCTGGTCCGCCTGAACGGTTCGCTCCACCCGCTCGCGGGTTTCTTGCACCGACGACGTCACAAGCGGCCGGTGTTGCTGAGGCTGAACCGTGTGCCGCGGGGTCTCAACCGCCTGCTGCCGAGGCCGAGGAGTGGGGGGGACCGGGGGCGATGCCTTTGGAGGTTCCGGCGGTTGAACGGGGGGAGGCTCCTCGACCGGCGGGGTGATCTGCGGCTGCACCATTGCCACTTCCCAGCGAAAGGGCTCCGACGCCCCAGGGATCGGGATCTCTACCAGCCCCTTGAACGCGCAGCCGACTGCCAGCGCATGCACACACACCGACAGAACCCACCCGCCGGCCTGGTGCGATCGCCTGCCGCTCCCTGCCGGATCCCACTCGGCTGCCGTCACGAACGCACCGCAGCTTGATTGACCAGGCCCGATTTCATGGCTCGACCTTCATTGACGACCTCGACAGCCCCACCCATGCGATCAGGCCGGCTGCGCCAGTGAGCGCCTCGAAGCGCATGCCCAGCGGCACGGTCTCAGTGGCGCCAACCTCGAGACTGTCAACGGACACACCAAGACCCCTGGGGTTGATCGCCCAGCACACACACCCTCTCGCCTCTCTCTATAAGACGAGGGAGCTCGCGAAAACCCCACTCGATGGATCAAAATTTTTTCCGCCGCGTCGGGAGCGGTCGATTAGTTGCCCGTGGACGGCCGCCGATCGTGCCGCCGCTCCAGAATCACGAGGCTGGGATTGACAGAGGTCACTTTCACCGGCAACGCGAGTTCCAGCGCTCTCAACAGTCCGTCGAGATGGTCCTGATGAAAGACCCCGCTGACCGGAAGGGAAGAAAGGGACTGGTCCAGAATCCGGATTTCGCCGTCCCGGTAACGCGAGACCTCCTCGATCACCTGCCCGAGCGGCAGGGCATCAAAGACCAGCTTCCCATGAAAGCTCGCCGTGATCAGGTCACGATCGACCTTCTGCACCGTGGACAGACGTCCGTCTCGGCCGTACCACAGGCGATCCCCTTCAGTGAGGACGGTTCGTTCGTTCGATCGCATGTCCCTTTCGCCGCCCGCCATACCTTCGATCCGTTCAACTTGTGCGGCCGCATGCGCCCGGACCTCGACAAGGCCCTCGAGCACCGATACCTGCACCCGATCCGGAAAGCTGTGCACGGCAAACACCGTCCCGATGTCACGGACCGTCCCGTTGGCTGCCAGAACAGAAAAAGGCCGGCCGATCTCATGCTTCACGCGGAAGAGAGCCTCCCCCCGATGCAGACGAACGGTCCGATAACGGTTGGACAACTCCTCGGAGAGGGCCGTGTCTGCGGCCAGCATCACGGTCGATCCGTCTGCCAGGACGACCGTTCGCTGTTCTCCCTTGCCGGTCCGATAGTCCGCCACCTCCAGCCGCAGCATCGAACACCAATAGGCTCCCGCAACCAGGACGAGGAGGGTGGCGAATACTCCGGCGAGGGTCAGACGGATCGCGCGCCACCGTCTCGAGGGAAACGCCATTGCTGATCCGAAGGTCCCTCCACTCCACCAGGCGCGGGCGTCGTCCAACTCCGGGAACGGTTCCTTCGCCAGGTGATCGAGGTCGTTCCAGATCCGATCGAACTGTTCATAGTCAGCGCGCTGTATCGGGTTGGCGGCCAGCCATTGAGAAAGTTCCCTCTTGTCTGCCAGCGAGGGAGCGCCGGAATGCCATCGGACAAACCGGTGCAGCGCGTCCTCGCTCGCTCGATCTGATTCCTCCGGTCTTGCGATCATGATGAAGATCCGTCGATGGGATTCCTCCTCGTCGCGACCGCCTCGTCACTATGACGGATGAGCCGCGCTGGACCTGACGACGGATTCGTCGGCCTTTGATCCGTCGCCGTCCATTCCGAGCCGGCCGGAAGGCTG
>DATIBM010000405.1:0-3892 GCA_035457545.1 Nitrospiraceae bacterium | reverse complement strand
AGCGCCCGCGCGCCCACCGAGACCCGTTCGTCGTTCGGGTTCACGGCGCTCGTAAGATGGTAGACGGCAAATCTGAGCGCCTGCTGCGCCGTCTCATCCCCGGACAATTCCACGTCGGCGGCGCGCCAGCGCTCTTGCCAGGAATCCATGTGTCGCCCCGCGTGGGACATGACGGCGGCCTCATCCGCCCGGCGCACCTGCCGTCTGACCCTCACGGCCGGATGGGCCGTCTCGCGCGACGAGAAGACCACCACGGCGCGGGTGAAGCGGGCCGTTTCGCCGATCTGTGCCGGCCAGGTCCAGCGTTCCACCAGCCCCTGGTCACGGACGTCGGTCGTTCGGGTCAGCGCCGGTCCCATCTCGGGAAGGACCATGCTTCGATGCGCCATGGCGATGTTGGCGCCCCTGGTTGTCGCTCCCTCCATCAAGACCGCCTCGGCTTCGATGTTCGCCTGCCACAGGGTGCGCCCCGGCGGTGGTTGCGTCGCACATTCGATGGTCACCGGTCCTGTATAGTTTTCGGCTGTGAGGAGGACGAATTGCAGAAACAGGTGGCGATCGGACAGCGACACCAGACGCATCGAGCGGAACCTCGTGATGCGGCCTGTGGGATCGCGATGCCGCCACACTCGCAGGTAGAGCCCGCGGCGAAGATCGAGGATGCGGCGGTGCTCCAGGATGTCTCCCCGTTCGAGTGAAAGCGGAAGTCCTTCCACCAGGATGCCCAGCTGTGTCCAGTCCGGCAGTGTGACAAGTTCGACGGAACCGGCTGAAGGGTCGGCGGTTTCAAACACCCCGGCGAGAAATGTCGCGGGGGCCGACAAGCTGGTGCCCTCTTCGACCGAGCCTCTGGTTCCCCCATACCCGTTCGCTATGGTGAAGACCGACTCGATTTCATGCTCGCGGGCGAGGGTGAATCCTTCCTCGATGAGAGCCCAGCAGGAATCCAGCGGACCGGCAAGTTCAAGCGCACTGAATGGTTGCGGTGATGCCCGTTCGGTCGTGTCCTGCTCGGCCGGGTGGCCGTTTGCCTTTGTGATCCTGGCCGGCATTGAGCCTCCCCCCGCATCGTGCCGAAGGCTTGCCTGGAACATAGGCCAGACTATGCGGTCGTCCCTTTGCGGTCACCCTCCTGAGACAAGGAGCCGCATGTGACGCCGGATGGGACCATGGAGGCCGACCTCACAATCATCCGGTGGCTCTCTACGGTGCGATTCTTTGCGCGGACGAACCCATTTCCACGGAAGCGGACGGCGCTCAACCAACCCGTTCGATGACGGCACAGGCGATCCGATCGCCCGCGTCACCCGCCGGCTGGCTTCGGTAGTCGTCTGCCTTCGCATGGACAACCAAAGCCGAGCCATCGCCGTCGAGCAGCCCGCCGTCGCCTTGGGTGAGAGCCACGTTGGGATTGAACAGGTGAAAATGAAGCGTGCCGTCTGCGCCCACGAACTGATTGGGCATGTCGCCCGCATGCGGGCCGCCCTCGACCTTATAGCCGTGCTCACGTTTGCCGGACGAATAATGAGCCCCCGCCGATTTGAATCCGTCAGCGGGATCGCATCGTCCGGTTTGATGGATGTGGAATGCATGTTCACCCGGTGAGAGGGCCGTCAGCTCGGCCTCGATGAGCAGGCCGGTCGGCGTCGCGATCAATGTGGCGGTGCCGATCTGTTTTCCCTTGCCATCCTTGAAGAGCGCTGTGACCTGGTCAGCCGCTGGCGCGCTCCCTGTTGGAAGGAATACCAGTGCGATACTGAGGACCCATGCGTGCCTGTTGATCATCGTCGCCTCCCTGTCTTGGAGCAGTCTGGCGCCGGCCTGCTGTCGTTACTGGGACCGCGCATATTGGAATTCCGGCATGGCCTTGATCGCCTCCTTGGAGGCGCCGCGGAGGATGAACTTACCGCCTTCTTGCTTGATCTGACTCACGGGAATCGCCACGTCATGCTTGCCGATACCAATGAATCCGCCGGCGCCGACGATGGCATACGAGATCGCCTTGTCAGGCGCGATGATCACGTCATCGATCGTGCCGACCTTTTCATTCTTCTCGTTGTAGAGCGGCTGGCCCATGATGTGTTTTTTGGCGCTCCACCCCATCGCAACATCCTTCATTTCTGTCTGAGCGGTGCCGATAATCGTTTCTCCGGCGACCTGGGAGAACGCCTGTCCCGGGAGCGCCGCCGCCGCGATCGCCAGCATCATCATGATGTGTCCAATGTACGTCATCGTCGTCACACCTTTCGTGTCACAGACGTGTGTGTTGTTCAGAGACTGTATTGACCCGCGGCTTCGGGTTGATAGAGCACCTCTTCGATCCGGTAGTTCCTGAGCCCGCCGGGCACCCGCCATTCCACCCTGTCGCCGACCCGATAGCCGAGAATGGCGGTGCCGATGGGGGCCAATATGGAAATCTTCTGCTGCTCGAGGTTCGCCTCAGACGGGAACACGAGCGTGTAGACCTTTTCCTCGTTCGTCTCCAGATCTTTGAGGCGCACCCGTGAGTTCATCGTGACCACATCAGGCGGGACTGCGGTCGGCTCCACAATATGGGCGCGGTCGAGTTCACCTTGCAGACTTTCCAGTGCTTCATGATCCCGCTTCGAAAAGCTGATCCCCACTTGCAGCAGTTCCTTCAGTCGGTTCAAGTCAAATTGCGTAATATAGATGTCGCGCGATTCCATACCGTCCTCCTTGATTGCAGCCGCGTGATTCCATGGTCAGCAGCGTTAAAATTCGATGCCCGGTCCCAGTCCTATGCGGGCTCGCAGCATATCATGGCGCGAGACTGAATACGCGACCTTGCCTTGCTTGATGACCGGGAGGAGAAGCAAGTGCTGCTCCCGCATGAATCGGATGGCATCGGAAATGGCGGTCGACTCATCGGCGACATAGTGATCCTTGTTCATGATCTGTTCAGCCGTCACTTTGTTGAGATCTTGCCCGGATTCGATCGCGCCCAGCAGATCAAACTCGCTCACGAATCCAATAAACTTCTCATTGTCGTCAATGATGGGCGCGCCGGAGGTATGAGACGACAGCAGTTCGATGGCGATCGCCAATCCGCTTTGCTTGCCATGGAACCGCAGGACATGTGTACCGTCAATTTGCCCGACCGTCTTAAACCCACCGGCCGGCACACCTGGTATCGCCATGTTGATCCTCCTTGTCAGGCCTCATCCTCGACAGGCAGGTCTCGCTCTTTCTCTCCGCCCCGTTCTCTTTCGGTCGTCCCTTTCGGCCGGCCGGGCGGACGTGGCTCAATACCCGACGGTAAAGCGCTGCCGGACATGTTGCGGCTTCTCCACCTCGTCCATCATGGCCATCGCGTAGTCCTCGATCGAGATCAGACTCTCGCCGTTGGCATTCGCGAGTAACTGATCCGATCCGAGGCGGAACGTTCCCGTGCGCGTCCCCGGTTGCAACAGGGCGGAGGGGCTCAAGCAGGTCCATTCGAGGTCATGTTCATGGCGTAACAACTGAAGCACATCCGCCGTGGCGAGGGCCGTGCCTTTCCACTGCTCGGGAAAGCCGGGAGTCTCCAGGAGGCGCACGCCCGGCTTCACCTCGAGGCTCCCCGCCCCGCCGACCACCAGCAGCCGCTTGACGCCGGCCCGTTTCATGGCGGCCATCAGGGTCCGGATGCCTTGCACATGTTTCTCGCGGATATCGGGATCGGTCTTCTCGGGACTGAAGGCGCTGACGACGGCCTCATGACCGGCCAGCACCGGCGACAGGTCCTCGACGTTGTACATATCGGCTTTGTGCGCATGAAGTTTGGGGTGCGGCTGTAATGTCTCCGGATGCCGCGCCACGGCCGTCACCTCATGGCCGCGATCCAAGGCCTCTTTCAAAATAGCCGATCCCACAAAGCCGGTGGCTCCCATCA
>DATIBM010000404.1:0-19947 GCA_035457545.1 Nitrospiraceae bacterium | reverse complement strand
CCACGGCCACCAATCTTGTCCCGGGGATAAACACCAATGGAAGGCGGCAGATCTATCTGCATGATCGAGTCACCGGCCTCACCGAACTGATCTCGGTCGGCTCGAACGGCCTGGCCGGCAACGACGACAGCGCCTCGCCGGTGGTCGCGGACGACGGCGACACGGTCGTGTTCGAATCCTTTGCCAGCAATCTCGTTTTCAACGACACCAACAACGCCCGGGACGTGTTTCTGCGCCGGCGACAGGCGCTGGTCACCGAGCGGGTCTCCCAGACCGCGCAAGGGCTCCAGGGTCTCTGTCCGGCTGCCGGGGAAGGGTGCCGCAGTTATGATCCGGCGATCAATGCCGATGGGTCCATCATCGCGTTCGGATCGAATGCCCGCCTGACGCCGGAGGATCTGGACAACAGCCCCGACATTTATGTGCTGGACCGGAGCAGCGGGCCGACCTTGCGCCGGATCACCGCGCCGCTCGGGACGATTCAAGCCAACGTGAGCCACGGCAGCCCGGCCGTCAGCGCGGACGGGCGCTTCGTGGCCTTTGTTTCGAATGCGTCGAACCTGATCACCGGCGAGCCTCCGAACACCGTGTTCGATATTTTCCGGCACGATCGCCTGGCCAATCAGCTTCAAAAGGTGTCGGTGCCGTTCAGCGGCCTCGCCGCGGACGGGGACAGCCACGGTCCTTCGCTGAGCGGCGACGGGCGGTTCGTCGCCTTCTGGTCCCGGGCGAGGAACCTGTTGCCCGGTCCGCCGCGGGATACAGGATTCGCCGACATCTACGTGGCCGACATGCAGGGCACCGTCCCATCCCTCAGCCGCTCCGCCTTGGGCCTGTTCAACCAGTCGGCCAACGGCGACAGCCAGTACCCGTCGATCAGTCGGGACGGCCGCTTCGTCGCCTTTCTCTCCCGGGCCGACAACCTGGTGCCGGCCGGGGTGGACAACAACAACTTCCCCGATGTCTACCGCGCCGATCGGAACTGCGTGCTCGCGCCGCCCCAGGAATGTCAGGTCATCCGGATCTCCGTGGCCATCTCCAACCGCGACGTGGATGGGGACAGCCGCGCCCCCGTGATCGCCGCCGATCCGCGCATCATCGCGTTCTACTCGGACGCGACCAATCTCGTGCCCAACGACACCAACAACTTCCGCGACGCGTTCGTGCGTCTGCTTCGACAATAACCGACGACCTGACCTACCCCGCTCTGTTCATATCGAGGCGCGAGAAGGCTTGGATGGACCGGTTGCCTCCAGGCCGATCGTCTCAATCCGGTGGAGTTCGTCGGGGGTGAGCGTGAAACGGTCGGCCTGGAGGTCTTCCTTCATGTGTTGCGGATTCGTGGTGCCTGTCAGCGGGAGCATCCCGATCTGCATCGCGAATCGAAAGACGATTTGGGCCATCCCGACGCCGTACCGCTCGGCCATCGAGCGGATGTCCGGATCGATAAACACCTCCCGATTGGCCGTCAACAGCGAGAAGCCTTGGTAGATGATCTGGTGGGCGCGGCAGAGCTCCCGCACGTCCTTGTCCCAGCCGAACGCCGCATAGCAGCGGTTCTGCACGACCATCGGTTTGTAGCTCGCCCGTTCACAGAGCAGCGCGAGCTGTTCGGCCGAGACGTTGCTGACCCCGATCATCTTGACCTTCCCGGTTTCATAGAGCCCTTCGATCGCCTTCCACACCTCCCAATCCGCCGCCCCCAGGCCGCGCCGCTGGTAGGGTCCGTGGAGCACATAGGAATCCAGACAGTCGGTATGGAGATGGGCCAGCGAACTGTCGAAGGACTGCCGCACCTGCGTGGTGAGGTCGGCCCGGGGATCGTACGGGGTGCGATGGTCCTGGCCATTCGCCGGCGTGAACTTCGTTTGGAGAAACAGACGGTCTCGCGAGATCCCCTGCTGGGCGAGGGCCAATAAGGCTTCCCCCACCAGCGCCTCCTCGTAGTGGATCAGTTGATTCGCCGTGTCGATCGCCGTGAAGCCGGCCGCCACGGCTTCCAGCACCAGCCGCGTCGTGGCCTGCTTCTTCCAGGCGGTGCCGTACATAAAGGATGGAATCGACAGCCCGTTGTAAGCGGTCAAGGTCATAAGCGAGCCTCCTTGCCTCCTGCTTACCCGGTTCCTCACCACCCTGTCCAGTCATCCAGAAGCCTATCGGCAGAACTGGACCGGCTCGTGTCTCAAGAGCGCGCGTGTTATCATGCGACACCATGTCGCTCGAACCCTCTTCCCGTTTGCCCGGCGGCTTTCAAGTCCGGCATCGGACTCTCGGGATCTATCAGGGCAGCGCGATCGAGCTGGCGTTCTGGCAACCGTCGTCCGGCATGCCGGAGTATGGCCTGTGCCGGTTCTCGACCAAGGAGAAGGCCCAGGCGCTGATCGACTTTCTCTGCTCCCCCACCTGCGCGGAACCGATGGATCCGGCCGACCTGACGATCGAACCCTACGATCTGGCCGAACACGAGCGATTGATCAGCGAGCATCCACTCTCGTCCGCCTGGGAGACGCCGATCTGACGCCGATTCTTCCATTCGCACGGACATGCGGCCCCCGTGGAGGACGTCGGCGGGTTACGTTGGATCGACCGGCCTGACGCGCGGGTGGGATTCGGAAGCCCATTCGTGGTACAGATCGTCGAGGTAGTCGAGCACCTCGGCTTCGGACATCGACGGAGCAGCGGCAAACTCTTGCGCCAGCCGTTTCTTGCCCTCGTTCCCAAGCAGAAACAGTTGCCACCCTCCCTCCGTGCGCACCAGTTGCGCCATCCGCCCGAACACATCGACCAGAATCGGCTTGGTCATCGGAGATTCAGCACGTGGACGATGCGCTCAAAGACGCACCCGCCGCCGGGAAGCAGGTCCGCGCTGTTATTTCGGTTCCTGCGCAAGCCCGGCCTTGGCGGACAGGAATCGACGAATGCCGACCGCCAAGAATCCGGCGCCGGTCGCCAGAGCCAGCCAGCCCAGCGCGTGAAGCAGGGGCTGTTCCATCAACCAGACGGCCGGCACACCGACGATGACGAATCCCAAAGCAGTCCTGATGTAGGCCAGGAGCGTGCGCTCGTTCGCCAGTTCGGTTCGTTGCCGAGCCAGCCGCTCGCGAACCTGCGTATCTGATCCATCCGGCATGGGCAATCCGGACTCCTCGCCGGCACGATAGCCCATCAGGCTGTGAAGCTCAACAGATCCGCGACGGGCCCGCTCGGACGAAGGTTGGTTGCCGGTGGAGGAACCACTCCTTTGACAGGTCGAAGAGGAAGGTGCAAGATATTGCATTCCTCCCAGAGCGAGGCCGGTCATGGATCCGGGGTCGTGTTAGGTAGTCCCACCAGGCTGAGCCGTTCCGGCACCCAACGGTGCCCTCATGGCCGATTCCGACCATGAGGGCGTTTGTCTGAGTGTGGGCAGACCCCCGTCAAGAGTCGGATGACCACCCCACCATCCAAAAGGAGAACTGTCATGAGGCTGCTCCTCAGTCTACTGATTGCACTCGCAACCTGGTGGCCGAGCGACTCCTTCGCAGAAGGCGCCGGAGGAGGGTATCGCGGCATCGCGCAAATGTATTACTTCCTCATGTGGGCCATCTTGTGTTACGGCACGTATGATACCTTCGGGAAGAAAGTCATGTACGTGGCGGCGCCGCTGTTGGCGATCGGACTCTACATGATGCTCCCAAGCCATTAAGACCGACCGCCCGAAGGGCCCTGAGGGAGGGAACGAGTCCTTCTCTCAGGGTCCTCCGGCTACCCTGCCCGCAGCCGTGCAGAACGGTCTTCTTCCCTCTGCCGCCTCCTCGTTCCTCATTCCTCATTACTCATTCCTCATTTCTCATTCCTCATTTTCTACTCCCCCCTCACACCAGTCACTGCACGATCGGCTTCTTCCAGCGACTGGAACTGAAGGGCTGGATGATCTTTCACGCAATAGGCCAGCATATGTTCCGAGCCGAACAAGACAACCAGCCGTCCCTCCCGGTCTGTGAGCCGGAGCGTATCCATCGGCCAATAGACGCGCGCCACAGCCGCGGGGTCGCCGCTCACCCAACGAGCGCAGACGTAGGGCAACCGCTCGACGGTAGCCTTCACTCCATATTCGCTCTGGAGACGCGAGACGACCACATCGAACTGGAGGTCACCCACGGCGGCCAGGATCGGCTCTCGGCGGATCTGATCGGGAGCCAACAGCACCTGCATGACGCCTTCCTCTTCCAGTTGGCGAAGCCCCTTGTGAAACTGCTTGTGTTTGGAGATGTCTGGGCTGTGCAGCCGGCCGAAGCACTCGGGCGCAAACTTCGGAATCGGGTCGAAGTTCAGAGGACCGGTCGAGCAGAGCGTGTCGCCGATCGCGAAGAGACCCGGGTTGACGAGCCCCACCACATCGCCCGGAAACGCCTCGTCGATCGTCTCGCGGTCCCGGCCGAAGAGGCGATGCGGGCGGGTCATCCGGATCTTCCGGCCCAACCGCGCATGGTAAACCGTCATGTCCTTTTCGAAGCGGCCGGAGCAGACGCGCAGAAACGCCATCCGGTCCCGATGTTGCGGGTCCATGTTGGCCTGTATCTTGAACACGAATCCGGAGAAGACCTCATCGGTCGGTTGCACCAGCCGCTGCACGCTCAGGCGAGGACCCGGCGGCGGCGCCAACTGAAGGAACGCGTCCAGAAAGGGCTCGACCCCGAAGTTCGTCAACGCGCTGCCGAAGAACACCGGCGTGAGTTCGCCGGCCAGAAAGCGGTTTCGGTCAAACAAGGTGCCCGCGCCGGACAGCAACGCGATATCCTCTTGCAGGGGATGGTAGGCTTCCCCCAGCGTCTCCGCCAGACCAGGGTGCGGAAATGATTCCACCCGCATCGGCGCCTTCCGCTGGTTGTGCGCCGTTCGCTGGAAGAACAGCACACGCGGCTCCCGCAGGTCGAAGAGCCCTTGAAAGGCCGATCCTTCACCAATGGGCCAATTGAAGGGCACCGCCGTCATTCCCAGTGTCTGCTCGATCTCGTGCAGCAGATCGAACGGATGGCGGCCCGGTTGATCCATTTTGTTGATGAAGGTCAAGATCGGAATGCCGCGCCGCCGGCAGACCGTGAACAGTTTCTTCGTCTGCGGCTCGATGCCCTTGGCGCTGTCCAACACCATGACTGCGCTGTCCACCGCCATCAGGGTCCGGTAGGTGTCCTCGCTGAAGTCCTGGTGACCGGGCGTGTCGAGCAGGTTCACGAGTACGCCCTGATACTCGAACTGGAGCATCGTGGAGGTGATCGAAATCCCGCGCGCCTGCTCCAACTCCATCCAGTCCGAGGTCGCTCGGCGCTGGTGCGAACGCGCATGGACGGCGCCGGCCAGATGCAAGGCCCCCGCATACAACAGCAGTTTCTCGGTCAGCGTGGTTTTCCCGGCGTCAGGGTGTGAAATGATGGCAAAGGTGCGCCGCCTGAGCACCTCCCGCGATAGTTCCTCGTTCACCACATTCTCGCTCATGAGCCTCAGTGTCCTTCTCGACGGATGTTCGTTGGTTCAAGACAACGCGATGCGCAGGACGCGGCGCCCGCCCGGTGCGACCTGCGACAGGGTTGCCGACAGCTTGTGCTGATTCAATTGGGGGTGATCAGGCGGGCGACAACGCGAAGAAGCCGGTCAGCATGCGCCATCCTACAGATCCACCGGCCTAAGAATACTGGATGATCGGGCCGCCTGCAACGCCCCGGCGGATTGATGCAGGACCGGACGCCTCCAGGGCAAGACACAGATGTCGGACGGCGGGACCTTCACTTCACGCACTCCCTACAGGTCCTTGAGCTTGGCTTCCAGATGGGCTTTCAGGACCACGGCGTTGTTCTGTTCCTCATCTCGCGCGGAGAAGAGCAGCGTCACGGTGCCCTTCCGAGCGGCGTCAAGCAGTGGGCGCCAGGCCTCAGGGTTGCCGTCCAGCTCGGCGCGATAGCGCCGCTGGAACTCGGTCCAGCGCTTCGGATCATGCCCGAACCATTTGCGGAGGCTCCCGCTGGGGGCGACCTCCTTCAGCCAAGCGGTCAGACGAAGGCTCTCCTTCTTGACGGCCCGAGGCCAGAGGCGATCGACCAGAAAGCGGGCGCCATCACCGCGGCCGGCCGGTTCATAGACACGCTTGACTCGAATCATCGCCTTTCCCTTGCCGGCGGTCATCTTATACCCGCCCCAACTGAGCCTTGGCTGCGTCGCTCATCATGTCCGGCCGCCAGGGCGGATCCCAGACAAGATCGACCTCGACCGAACGGGCCTTGGGCAGCTCCCGCAGGATGGCCGAATGCACCATCTCCATCAAGAGCTCTTCCATCGGGCAGGCCGGCGTCGTCATGGTCATCCTTACATGGACCTGGCCGTCCCGCACCTCGGTTCCATAGACCAACCCGAGATCAACGATATTGATGCCCAGCTCGGGGTCCACGACCTGCCGCAGCGCGCCAAGCACCTGAGCCTGTGGGCCGGTCGCCTGAGTATGGTCCGCCATTCGATCACCTCTCTGGCAGTATGTTGAAAAAGTCGGCCAGCTTTGTTCTCGCATCGCTCAGGGCCTCGACGCACCAAGAAAAGTGCGCCTCGACCCTTCGCTCGTTGCGGCCTCGCTGGGCGGCCTTTTTGAACATCCTGCTATCTCGTTGTTGCTGGACCTCCGCCGAACCCTCCCCCTTATGACGCTCCCGCTTTCACCGGGGCCGCCCGCTCGGCCGGACTCAGGAGAGCATAGACCGTGTTGGCGAGAAAGAACAGGAGGGCTATGACGTTCAGCAAGCCGCCCACCTGGCGTCCAGCTCCCCACCCGATCAGGTCGCCGGCGAGCCGCAGGATCAAGGTAACTTGGAGCAGGATCGCGTGCGCATAGAACATCGGCCGAAAGGCCATCCTGGCCCCGAGCACGGCCGGGAAGATGATCGGCGCATGGCCGAAAATCATCGCGAAGACAAAGCCGAGGAAAAAGGCGTGCAGCACTGCATCGTACTGCGGCCCGGCGGAGACTCCGCCAAAGATGACGGCCAGCAGCCCGCTGAGCCCGAGCCAGACGTATCCCGAAAGGAGACAGACCGCGATAAAGCGGGTGACCCCTGGTTGCCTCACCGTGCGCCGCGCAATGTCGTGTTGTCCCAGCCAGAGGGCCAGTCCGACCATGCCGGCTCCAACCAGACGCACGCCGATGTCGAAGGAGGAACCGATCACGATCAACCCCGTCAGGACGCTCATGAGCGTGACCAGAAAGCTTGCCTGGCCGGCCGGTGACAGGCGCTGCAATCGGGCCAACTCCTGCCGTTCGCCGGCGATGGTCAACAGGAGGAAGCCCGCCCACCAAAAGACGAGATAGGGAATCGGCCGACCCCAAAGCCAGAGGAGGTTGCCCACGACCCAGCAGACCGCGCCGAGTCCCATCGTCACCGTGTAGAGAGCCGGCCGGAGCCGGATGATCACCGCAAAGATCGCGACGAGGCCGAGGCTCCCGGCCAGGATCAGGATTCGGGCGCCCGAACCCTGAAACCCGGCGATCAGACCAAGCCCGCCCAATCCACTCAGCAACGGTGCGGCATAGGCCCAGCGACGGCCTAACGCCACCGCTCGCTCCAGGCTGATGAGGGTGCCCAGGAAGCCGGAGATCATCAGGGGGCCATGGACGGCCGGCAGAGTCGGCTGCAACGGAAGAACATTCCACCCCAGGCGCAACAACCCGCCCCAGAGCCCCGTCAGGAGCGCCGCCATTCCCATCGCGAGAAGCGGAAGCCGTTGAGGATGTCGCAGGACCATCGTCGGCTTGGCCGTGACTCGTTTCGTCCTCTGCGGGCGCGGGATCAGTGAGGAAGAGATTGCAATCGTTCGGTCAGCCGGAGGTTCTCTGCATAGTCCACCGGACAATCGATGACCGCGGGCACCTTGCCCGCGAGCGCCTTGGCCAGGATCGGCCGAAGTTCCGACCGCTCGGTCACCCGATAGCCGGCCGCGCCGAAACTCTCCGCGTACCGCACGAGGTCGGGATTGCCGAATTCCACGGAGGAGGTCCGGCCATACCGCACCTGTTGTTTCCAGCGGATCACTCCATACCCGTCGTCCCGCCACACCAGAATCACCAGCGGCAGCCCCAGACGCACTGCCGTCTCCAGCTCTTGGGAATTCATCAGAAAACCGCCGTCGCCGGTCACCGCGAGCACCCGCCGTTCTGGATGCAACAGTTTGGCGGCGATCGCCCCGGGCAGCGCGATCCCCATCGCGGCAAAGCCGTTTGAGATAATGCAGGAATTGGGAACGTCACAAGGAAACATCCGGGCCATCCAGAGCTTATGGGCGCCGACGTCGCAGATTACGAGATCGTCTTGGTTGAGCGCGGCCCGCAAGTCCCGCATCAGATGTTGCGGCTTCACCGGCCAGGAAGCATTTCCGCCGGATTCCGCGTCGAATCCGTCCATGACGGTGGCTCTTGCGCCCTGTGCCCAGGCAGAGGGGAACGAAGTCAGGCCTTCGGCAATGTGATCGAGCGACAGCCGAATGTCGCCCAGCAGGCCGACCTCGACGATGTAATGTTCATCGACTTCGGCGGGCGAGACATCGATATGGACGATGCGCTTGTCACGACGGGGATTCCAGAAGCAGGGGGCGTACTCCACGAAATCGTAGCCGAGGGCGATCACCACGTCGGCCTGCTCCATCACGACCGCCGCGTAGTCTCGGGCTTGCAGCCCGAGCGTGTAAAGCGAAAGCGGATCGTTGTCCGGAATGATACCTTTCGCCATGAAGGTGTGGAGTGTGGGAATCTGCAACTGCCGGGCAAACTGTCTGACCTCGTCGTGCGCTCTACCGCGAATCACCCCGTTCCCCGCCAGAATCACCGGACGCTGTGCCCGTTCGATCGCTTGGACGGCCCGCGCGACTTGTTTGGGGGGAGGCTCAGGCGTGACCGGCGCCTGGACAAAGAGCGGCTCCATGGCGCGATCATCGGCGATAGGGTCCTCCGCCACATCCTCCGGCAGCTCCAGATGCGTCGCGCCCGGCTTCTCCGTCTGCGCGATCTTGAACGCCTTCCGCACCGCCTCGGGAATGACCTCCGCCTTCGGGAGCGACGTATTCCATTTCGTGACGGGCTTGAACATCGAGATCACGTCGATGTACTGGTGCGATTCCTTGTGGCGGCGATTCAACGACGCCTGCCCGCTGATGGCGACCAGCGGGGCTCGGTCCAGATAGGCGTCCACGACCCCGGTCAGGAGATTCGTCGCGCCCGGTCCCAAGGTGGACAGACAAACCCCGGCCTGTCCGCTGAGCCGTCCATAGACATCGGCCATGAACGAGGCCCCCTGTTCATGCCGCGTCTCGATAAAGCGGATGGGCGAATCCAGCAGCGCATCCATCAGCTCCAAGGTTTCCTCGCCGGGCAAGCCGAAGACCAGTTGGACGTTTTCATTCTCCAAACAACGCACAAGAAGTTCCGCCGCCGTCATAGAGGCCTCGCTGGCATGTGAAATCGCGGTCCGGAGGGCGCGCGTCGCTTGGCGCCCCACAGACCGCCATCTTCACTTCATCTTACAGCCTATCGGTTATCGTCGCTTCGCCGCCTTGGCCCTTTTTTTCGCGCCCGGTTTCTTCTTGGGCTTGCCGGGAGCCGAGGTGGCGGCCGATGAAGCGGACAGATCACGCACGAGGTACGAGCCGAGATAGGGAGCCCGATGGTCCAGGGATAACAAGGGATTGACATCGGTGTGGGAATTCATGGGCTTGGTGATGTTGAGCGAGAGAAATCTGACGAACCATAATGGATTTCCACCGTTGATTCCGTGGCACGTGATCCTGGATTGCGTATCGCTGCTCGGCGCCGCCGCGTACTGCTTGCCGTTCATCAGGTCCAACAGGACTTCGATCCCCGTGTGGTTGCGCTCGTCGTTGGGCGAGGGCATGAAGGCTGGTTCGCTCAGCCCCTTGGTAATGCCGGCGTGGGCATAGAGCGTTCCGAGGTCTGCGCCGGTGGCGTATCGGAAGCCGTGCGTGGTCGTCAACCCGCCGAATCCGCCCAAGACTTCATTCGCCGATCGATTGGCGGTCACGGTCAGGTTGAGCCATTCCAAGTTGGTTTCCGTGTCGAGTGTGAGCAATTGATCGCCGCTCCCGGGCACGAGATCCTTCTGAATGAGCGCCATGGCACCCTCCTCCGTTTGGATGTTCGACAACGAACCGAGTGACGCGCCGCAGGAGCGTTTCCACTGCCACCAGTCACACAGCAACATTCACGCCGTCTGCTTCAGGACAAGAGCTGT
This sequence comes from Nitrospiraceae bacterium, assembly GCA_035457545.1. Lineage (GTDB taxonomy): Bacteria > Nitrospirota > Nitrospiria > Nitrospirales > Nitrospiraceae > Nitrospira_G. Next base: position 9,688 of record DATIBM010000404.1, on the reverse strand, counting down.
TCCAGTTGATCCAGGAACCCCCTCTGCCCTTGTTGCAACTTCGTGCGGGCGGTGGGGAGGTCGAACCAAGCCCCCCGGTCGACCTCGGGAAACTCCTGCATTCTCCCGGAACGAGGCGGCCATTCCAAGGAGAATGTGTTGCTGTTCAGCCTGGTCTCATCCAGGTCCCCCTCCGCAGCCCACACCGACAGCACCTTGCCGCTGGGTTGTTTCAAGGGCGAGAGCGCGCGAAACGGCCCACTCACTTCGGAGCCGGTTTCCTCGTGGAACTCGCGCCTGGCAGCGGCCAAGGGATCTTCGCTCTCCTGATAGATCCCTTTCGGAATCGACCAGGAGCCGTCATCCTTCTTCGCCCAAAAGGGGCCGCCCGGATGGACGAGAAAGACCTGCGGGCCCTCGTGCCTCCATCGGTAGAGCAAGATCCCCGCGCTCAATTTCTCGGCCATCCCTGCCTTTCTAACGCTCAGCTCCTTACATCGAGGCATGGTTCAAGGCGTCGAAAACACTGTCAATACAGTCTCCTCGGCGACGCACAAGCCGGCCTGCCACCTCCTTTCCTTACCTGGTCTGCATCGGCGCGTTCACCACGCGGGATCCAAGATCAGGATGCCGACGACGAAGGGCGGCGAGCGTGGCCTCACGCCCGTCTTCCACCTTATACGTGAAGGGGGCTCCAATGGTCACGCGTCGTGGAACCTCCAGGAGCAGCCGGCCGATGTAACGAGCCGCATCAGGAGCGACCGAAAAGATCAGCCCTAGGTCGCCGCCCATGGCCGACAGCCCTTCGTGGTGAAAGGTTTTGATGAGATAATTTCCGACCGGCAAGCGTGCTGCAAAGATCCGCTCTTCTCCCGGTTTCGCATCCAACTCATACCGCTTCGCGTACGGTTGTGTGCCGTTCGGATCGCTCGTGCCAATGTGGACGATGTCAAAGTCGTAGGTAAATCCGGCAGCCTTTCGACCGAATAGTTTGTTGTACCAGGACTGAGGCGGTTCCTGTTCCGCCAGCACAAGGACCGATCCGATCACCACGCCCCCGTCCGGCCCGGGCGGCTCAATGCGTCCGTCCGACATATCGAACGACGATGTCGTGCAGCCGGCCAGAGCCAGCACCATCGGAATCCATACAGCCCAACCGAGCCTCTTACCTCGTCGGAACATCGACTACTCCTCTCGCGACAGTGAACATATGGCTCGGCGCTAGCCGAGTCCACGACGAACAGTTTCTACGTCCCGTGCCAGAGAAACAACAATCCTGTGGCGATGCACCCCAGCGCATAGGTGTATGAGGCATGAGGTCGCATGAACGACGGCATAGTCGCCTCCTTGCGAAAGGATGAGCCTGCCTAGCGATGATCGGATGGTCGGACGGGAACAGGCTACGCATGTGAACGAAGGCTGTCAACGCGGCCGGTCGTGCCAACGGCAAGCTCAGCCCTTGACAGCTTGATTCCCGTTTTTCTTTCCATCTGAACCGGCTCATACTTGGTTGGCCTGAAGCACTGAACGATCACCTGACGACACGGTTATGACCTATGCACTCCTCCGCTTTGTCCATTTGGTCGGCGTGACGTTCATGGGGGCGGGCCTGCTCGGCGTATGGCTGGCGGATCTCCGATCCCGCCAAGTATCGGACCTCGTCCGGTTCGCCGAGGCCATCCACAGCATCGCCGTTTTTTACGATGGCGTGGTGGCGCCGGGCGCGGTGATCCTGTTCGTCTCAGGTACCTGGATGACGGCGGAAGTGTGGGGCGGCTGGGAGTTCACCCAGCAGCCGTGGCTGGCCGGTATGATGCTGCTGTTCATAATTGAGTTCGTGGAGGGGAATACGGTCGCGCGACTGTACTTCATGCGGCTTCGCCGCCTGACAAACGAGGCGTTGGCACAGGGGGTCTCGACGCCAGAACTCAGTCGCACCAGGCAGGAACAGCTCCCGACGTTCACGCACTTCCTGGACATTCCGATGTTGATGGTCATTGTGTCGCTCGGAGCGATCCGGCCCATGACCTGGACCCAATTCGTGATCGGCACCCTCTGCGCCCTCGCCGTCGCCGCGGCCCTGACCATCTGGATTCCCCGCCTCTACCCTTGGGCGCCGCCGCCACCCATCACACCGCATGAATCAACTGACGGATCGAGAGCGGCAGGGTGAATCCCAGCCGTTCTTCGAACAAAACAAAGGGGGATCGCGTCCAACCACTCCTACGACCTTGGCATCGCTTCCCAATCCACCTTGCCTCGTAAGCGGCGAATCCCTTCTTGACCTTTGCCCTTGATGAGCAGACGCAACCCCTCCTCGACCACCGCGCGCTTCGTCGCAAGTCCGGTCGCTTTCATGGTCTGCCGCATCGAGCTGTTGTCTATCCCGATATTGGCACGCATGCACCCTCCGGGAGACAAACTATGTGATCGCGTTTATCCTACCCACGCATTCCGAGAGGAGCAAGACATGAGAGAAGGCTGAATACAGGGGAGGGGAAAGGTGGAGGGGAAGAGCGAAGAGATTGATGTAACGCAACGATGCTGTGTCAATGGAGAGACAGACGAGGTCCAGGTAGTTCCCGAAGTCACCGTCACACGAGAACGAGTCGAAGGCCCTCACAGGGTTTTTTATCGCTACTCCTTGTACAACTACGCGCCCGCTTCCGTAGCCGCAATGATCTCCGCCAGTCCCACCACAACGGCGATCACGATCAGGTGGCCGGGGACTAACCCCCGCGGACCCCAGTTCACGGACGGGAGAAGGAACCGAGCACCCATACGCCGAGGCCGGCATAGAGCGCCGTCTTCGGTCCTGCACCGAAGCGGGGACGAATCGCCGCATACAGCCACAGAGCGGAGAGCAGGGCAGCGGCCAGCATAGCTCCATGACGTTTTTCAACTTGATCAGTTCTAGCAAAATGCCGGAGCCGAAAACTTACAACGATCCCTCCAAGACCGATGAGCACCACAGCATTCTTCGCATGTGCCGCCGCAGCTTCTACAGACGTTAGGTCCATTGCCTTAGATCCAAGGTAGTCACCTTCTCAACATCGCCAGAATACGGAGTATTGCTGAAACGTGAGCGCCTGCGCGGTGTCAGGTCTTGCGATTACACATCGGTAAGAGAAACGGTCTGCTGAGCCCAGTATGCGCCAATCTCTTTCCAATAGACCGTCCGCTGCCGGTGACATACGGCCGATCTCCCAACGGAAGCACAAGCCCACATCCGCCTGAATTCCGCCTCCGCTTGCCCGATTGTGAAAGGAGTGTGATCCTACAACAGTCGCTTGGAACTGCCTTCCCAATCATCGATCTCGCAGCATGGACAATCGCAGCCACCGTTACGCGCCCTTCGCCGCCTCCGCCGCCGCCGGACTGGTGGTCTGTCTCGCTATTTCGCTCGTCACGGGACGCAAGGAAGCCTGGGATTCCGAAGTCTACTTTTCGATGGGCATCCCGATCATGTGCGTGCTGATCTTTGCCATCGGCTATCGCTTTCCTGAACGAACCTGGCGCTGGACCCTGAGCATGGCCGTCGGCCAGGCCATCGCGATGTTGTCGGCGGGGAATTCGCTGTCGCTCTGGCCACTGTCTCTTATGGCCATGACTGTGCTGTCGGTTCCGCAGTTTGTCGTCGGGTCGGTGGCGAGCAGACTGGCAACTTGTAAAGCCGGCACGTAACCAAGTCTTGCCTTCCTATACCGCGCCGCTGGAGTCACGCGGCTCGAGACGTGGCCTTCTCCAGCAACTCATGAATGAGCGTTTGGTAGGGCTTGCCCTGCTTCGCGGCCATCTTTCGCAGTTGCGCCAACAGACGCGGGGCGAGGCGGATGGCAATCAGTTGTTTAGCCTCATCTCCCAACGGAGGACGCCCTACCCGGCGCATTAAGGCAAGTTGCTTATCGGACAGCGGCGGGATGTCGGAATAATCAATCTTTCTCCGCTTGATAGCGCCGCTTTTCCTTCCGATTCGCCAACCGCGCACTGATGATTCTGATGTTCTTTTCATGGCTATGACTCCTTACCGTATAGGCGATCACGAGGGTGTTTCCGCCCGCTGATCGCGCCAACCTGAATCGACGTGCCTCCGTAGTCGAATGCTCGACATCTTCACCGTCAATCCCTGCAGGGTCAAAAAACGCGGTGCTCGCTTCCATGAAGGATATCCCGTGCTTCGCCTCATTGAGCGCCGCCTTCTTGGAATCCCATTCGAACACCTATTATGTATATACTCAATAGAGGCTCTCTGCAAGCCCCCCACGGCCGCTATCGACAAAGTGGCCTCACTCATTGACGCACACCAAATCCCTTCTCGTGTTCTCCTTCCTAACCAGCTCCCCGACCCTCGTCAAATGCCGGCTCATCGTTCCGTTATGAAAGCTCAGGCCGCTTTTCAGGTATGATGGGAACCATGGCTTCCGGCTCCCATACCCGCGCTGCCGGGTCCGCTCCACGTAGAAGAGGCCGACCTCGGCTGACGCTCGGGACGATCCGGCGGCTCGTTCGGTCCGGCTGGCTGGTATTCCGCGCGATGCTGTCGGCCGTGATGGCCACGCCGCCTGCGGTCCGGGCAACCCTCGGTATCGCACTCATCCTGATCCTGTGCCTGACCGGCAACTGGGTCTATCACGCGATCCACAAACCGAGCGAGGTCTTCTTTCCCTTGGATGGCACCCTGGCCAAGAGCCCGCGCGAAACCTGGCGGCAGTACGGCTCCCTCTTTCGCGAACATTCGACCGCGGTCATCACGCCCGAATTGCTGGCGGCGCTCGCCCAAGTCGAAGGTGCGGGCAATCCCGTCGCACGCACCTACTGGCGCTGGCGCCTGACATCGAATCCCTTGGAACTGTATCAGCCTGCGTCAAGCGCGGTCGGCATGTACCAGATCACGAACGGAACGTTCGACGAGGCGAAACGCTATTGCATTCACAACCATGTGGTGGTCACGGAGGGTCCCTGGCATGACTGGCATTCCTGCTGGTTCAACAGCCTGTATGTTCGTGTCCTGCCAAGCCATGCCATCGAACTGACCTCGGCCCTGCTCGACCGCAGCGTCGCGCAGACAATCGGGGGCCGGCGGACCGCCGCCACGCTCCAACAGAAACAGGACCTGGCCGCGATCATCCATCTCTGTGGAGCCGGGGCGGGTCAGGCCTACGCCGCACGTGGCTTCCGGCTGCTCCCCCGCCAGAAATGCGGCGACCACGATGTCGGCGCCTACTTGGCACGCGTGAATGCGATGAAGCGACAGTTCGCCCGTCTCGCGGTCATCGACTCTCCCTCTCCGGTGCTCAAAGCTCGGTAACGCAGTGCCCTGACCATTCTCCTTGCCGATCGTCTTGCTAATCAGGCGGCCATCGGCTATGAACTCTTGCAACGAAGGGAATCCCCTCGCTACTCAATCCATGATTCGCATCAGACCGGGAACCGAACATGATTTCCAGGCCGTGCTCCAGGTGCAGCAGGCAGCCTTCGGTGAATATGCCGATGTCTATGAGGTCAGCGCCTGGACCAAGGAAACGGTCGAGAGCCTCAAGCAGGACGCGCAAGACAAGCACCTCTTGGTAGCCGAGATTGACGGTGCGATCGCAGGGTCGGTGCGGTTTTGGACTGTGGCGGGAGTCTGTGTGATCCGACTGCTTTCCGTCAGTCCCGCCCACCAGGGTCATGGCGTGGGGAAGGCTCTGATGCAGGAAATCGAACGGATCACCACCGATGCCCATAAGTTCTATGCCTGCACCATGCTCCGCACGGCGCGGAACATTCACTTTTTCCTCAGCCTGGGATACAAATCGGAAACCGTCCTCCCGAACCATTACCACCACCTCGACCTCATCTGCTTCGCAAAATATCGCGAGCCAGCGGCTCACATGACGCCCTCGACGGCTGATACGACCTCATAGATCAGAAGAGCGCCCCGCAAACTGTCTCGCACAGACTAAGGCTCATGGCAAAGGTCACAAGAGAACCGAGGGCCGACGATCGATGACCGACAAGGGAAGTGAGCAGGCAGGCTCCCGGGAACCGGCGTTCTTTTCATATGGCTTCCGCCCGTTTTTTCTCGGCGCGGCGCTGTTTGCCGGCGCGGCGGTCCCGGCCTGGGTTGCGATGTTTGCGGGAACCGGCGGCCCAAACATGCTCTATGCGTCTCGGGAGTGGCACGTGCACGAGATGGTCTTCGGCTTCCTCCCCGCGGTGATCACGGGCTTTCTGCTGACGGCTATTCCCAACTGGACCGACCGCCCGCCGGTCATGGGCACCCCGCTGATATGGTTGTCTCTGTTATGGGTGGGTGGACGCTTGGTCATCGCAGCCTCACTGCTTCCTCCTTTCGTGACTGCCACAATTGATGCCGCGTTTCTGGTCGTCATGGCGGGCTACGTCTGGCGGGAACTGGCCACGGCCGGAAGTTGGGCGCATGCGCCGGTGGGAGTGGTGATCAGCCTCTATGCCGGCGCCAACATTCTGTTTCACCTCCTGGCTCTGAGCGGCGCGGAATCGGATCTTGCCATGCGCATGGCCCTTTCGCTGCTGATGGTCCTCCTCACCTTCATTGGCGGGCGCCTCACGCCCAACTTCACGAGAGAATATTTGGCCGAACACAGGGTGCCACAGCGGCCCGGGGCCTCCTCTCGATTCGATGTCCCTTCGCTCGCGCTGACGGGCGTCGGCGCCGTTGCCTGGACGATTCAACCGGAGGCCATGGCCACGGGGTGGATCTTGCTTGCGGCCGGACTCGCGAACCTGGGCCGGCTGTTGCACTGGTATGGCTGGCTGACCTGGCGCGAGCCGCTGGTGCTGATGCTGCATGTGGGCTACGGATGGTTGGCGATCTCGCTGGTCGCTCTGGGAGGCGCCGCTCTTGGGGTGGGGCTGCCGACCACAGAAGCATTGCACGCGCTCACGACCGGCTCTGTGGGCGCAATGACCTTGGCGGTGATGACCCGCGCGAGCCTCGGCCATACGGGACGCCCCAGACATGCGGGGCCCCTGACGGTCTGCATCTACCTGCTGGTCAATGTAGGTGCGCTATTGCGTGTCTTCGGACCGGCGACCGGACTTCCGATCAACCTTGTGCTTGGACTGGCTGCAGCCTCTTGGAGCGGGGCCTATCTGCTGTTCGCGCTCCTCTATGGCCCGTTCCTGCTTCGCCCGAGCCTCGATGAATGACAGAGTATCTGGCAACGGACAATCTTCCCGCGCCGAATTCCAGTTCGTCCGCTTAACGATACACCTCATCATGCGTGCCGATGTCGAGCAGGACAATTTCTTTCTTCGTCACTCGAAGCGTCAGGGTCATTCGGTACGCATGGGTGACGCTCACCGCGTGCAATCCTTCCAGCCCGCATTATTCATGACGGTTCGTCGCGAGATCGCGCGGTCGCCAGGCGAGACGGGCAAGCACAGCCGCGAAGGACAGAGGCATACTTGAAACAGTATGTCGAGGGACTGAACGGCGAGCACGCCCGCCGATAGACTTGTCGCAGCGGCGAGTTCGCGATTGCAGCAGAAGCGTTCATGAATAATGCGGGCCAGTGCCCCTTTGAGTGCGTGCAGTCGGAGATGCGGCTGAAAGGGGTCGGCCTCCAGACTTCTCAGAACTTTTGCAAGGTGTTTGGCGAGTTCAGGATGGGCTTGCTTGAACTTGGCCACCCACCGGTCGAATCGGCCGGTCGTGACCAGCGTATACATCAGCCTTCAAGACCGAGTTCATCAATGAGCGTCTGGGCGGTCACACGTCGCACCCGTCCTTCTTTTAGATCTTTCAACAACCGACGAATTCGAGACATGTACGATTTGCGATACTGTTCTGACAGTTCACGATACTGCTCTTCGGCCATAATGACATACATCGGCTCATTATCCTTCAGGACGTGCACCGGCCCGCGTTTCAACGCCTTGTCAACCGCTGAGAACCCTCGTCGTCTGATCTCTGTTGCTGGTATCGTTCTTCGTACCGCGCTGTTGGGAGTTCGCATGGAGCTACTCTATCCCAAGCCAGCTAGCCCGGCAAGACCTTCACCGCTGATGGATCAAGATGGATCGTCGCTAGCGCTTCCCTACCGGGGCGTTTCCACAAGGATTGCACTCCGACGCCCGCACTTCGAAATCCGCCACCCCCCGGCGGCCGTCGAGTTGAATGAGACAGCAGTCGTCGAGCATCTGCTTCAACTGCCGGCGGCCGCGCTGCACGCGCGACTTCATGCCGGAGAGCGAGAGTTCCATCCGTGTGGCCGCCTCCTGTTGCGTCAACCCGTCCAATTCCACGAGCGTGACGGCCTCGCGGTAGTCCGGCGGGAGTTGCGCGATCATCGGGCGAAGACAGCCGGCCAGCTCCGCGCGGAGCCGGCCAGTATCCTCTGCCGGTTTGTTGAGCGAAGCGGACGTCGGGAGAGCCTCCAGTTCGCCGGCCAGGCCCACCTGCCGTTCCATCCGTTTCCCGTTCGCCCGATAGTGGTCGATGATGGCATGGCGCGTGATCTGATAGACCCAGGAGACAAGCCGGCGCGGATCGTTCACGCTGTCGAGCCGCCGGTGAATCCGCAGAAAGACCTCCTGCAGGATGTCCTCAGCTTCGGCGTCATTCGCGACTCGCTTCGCGATGAAGGCGCGAAGGCTGTCGTGGACTTGTTGCCAGATCTCCGTCACGGCCTCTGCCATGATGACCCTCCGCGTGGGCTTTTCTACGGTACTGCGCCCAGCTTAGGACGCGCAAGTCACCGGCTCGTTCCGCGCGCCGGCCGGCCCAGCCTGATGCTTCGGCACGCAACAGCCGGTGTTCATCAGCGGGCCCGTCACCTCCAACTGCTCGTGGACCGTGAAGACCTCCCAAGCATTGCCGTCCGGATCGGTGAACCAGAGTTTGTCCTGCCGGGCGAAGCAACAGGCGACGTTATCCTCGACCCTGTCGAGAATGCCCTGTTCCTGTAGATGGGCTTTCCAGGCGGCAATCTCCTCGATGGTCTCCACTTCGATTCCCAAATGATTCACCGAACTGATCATGCTCGTACTGGACACCAGCGAGAGGTTGAGAGCCGGTCTGGTCAAGTCGAACTTAGCATAGTCGGACGTGGCCTTCTGCGGGGACACGCCGAACACTTTCTGATAGAACGAGACCGATGCCGGCACGTTGCGCACGTCGAGTGAGAGGTGAGGTCTCATGGGGAGTCTCCTTGGTTCCGGCGAGGGACCATTCCCTCGCTCCTACCATATAGACGGAGACATTCCAAAAAGGACGCAAGGTGTAGGTTTCTACTGTTTTCCTCCCGTTTCGCATTGCCCGCCGTTGACCAACCCAGTCGATCGGCGTAGCATACTTTCCTGACGTTCCAGTGAAGGTTACCGCCCGTTTCTCCCTGCGCTCCTGTCTATCCCGCTGCGCACCGGACATGGTCCGGGCTCCTTCACTCCGACGCCGGATGCTTTCCCGCGATCATCGAGCGCCTGATGTGGATCCTTTGGAACGGGGGTCCCCGTGCAGATCATCACCCGCCTCAATCTATTCCTCACGTTGATCCTTGGGTCTCTTGGCTTCTTCGTGCTTGTCCCGAATGGCATGGAAGCCGCTGCCACACCCTCCCAGCTCCTGGCCACTCCCGCGCCAACCGAACGTCTGTCTCCTTTGACCACCTGGGTGGATGACCTCGAAGACAAGCTCGCGACCTACTTCATGGAGAAGTACCCCGCGTACGATTTCTCTCCCTAC
>DATIBM010000403.1:0-2311 GCA_035457545.1 Nitrospiraceae bacterium | reverse complement strand
CAAGAAAGACTATCGCGCCCTTCTCATCGACGAGTTTCAAGACACGGATCCTGTCCAATACGAAATCCTTCTGGCCCTCGCGGAACAACAGGGCCGCTTCAGTCGAGCCTGGCAGGACATGATGCTGGATCCTGGAAAACTGTTCATCGTCGGCGATCCCAAGCAGTCGATCTATGCGTTTCGCCGGGCGGACATCGAAGCGTTCGATCGCGTCGTCGACAAGGTGCTCGCCGAGGGTGGAGTCAGGTACAGCCTGATCACCAATTTCCGGAGCAATGCCGGAATACTCGGATCGGTCAACGAGGTCTTCGACCGGCTGTTTGTTCGTCAACCGCTCGTGCAGCCGTCCAACGTCCATCTGGAGCACGATGGTCGGCCAAAAGGGAGCGTGGCCGAAACCGGCGTTGCGCTCCAGGTTGTGGCATCCCGTCCCGGGGATGACGCCTTCGACGCGGCAGGGGCGGCCAGGGCCGAAGGAGAAGTCCTGGCGCGCTGGCTGCGCGAGGACCTTCTCACACGCCCGGGCGTTTCAGCGGGACAAGTGGCGTTCCTGTTTCGGAAGTTGACGCAGGCGGACGCCTATCTCGACGCGCTGCGCCGCTACAACGTTCCCTACCTGATCGAAGGCGAGAAACATTTCTATCGCCGACAAGAGGTCATCGACCTCGTCAACGTGCTTCGGGTTCTGGACCATCCGCATGATCACATCGCCCTCCTGGGCGTGCTACGGTCGCCGCTCGGGGGATTAACCGATCGTGACATTTACGATCTCCACGAGGCCGGCTCGTTCGACTATCGGGATGACGCCCGTATCATGGCCTGGTCCAATCGCCGGGCGGAGACCGTTCAACGGCTGTATCGCTCCCTTTACGACCTGCATCGACTGGTTCCGGCCGTTCCCCTGGATGAGGCGATCCAACTGGTGTTCGATCGCCTTCCAGTACTTGAACTTGCGGCCGCCTCATTGCACGGCGAACAGGCCGTCGCAAATTTGCTCAAGGTCAAGCAGACCGCAGCGGTGCTGGCCGATCGGCCGCAGCTGACGTTGAGCGGATTCACCGAGTTGATGATCGCCAGGCTCGATGAACAGCCGGACGAAGCGGAGAGTCCTCTCGCGGAGGATTCCTCCGACGCCGTTCAGATTTTGACGATCCATAAGGCGAAGGGCCTCGAGTTCCCGATTGTCGTGCTTCCCGGCCTCCATCAAGGCAGCGGACGCGAGAGAGCCGCTCCGTCGGTGGTCTATGACTGGTCCACCGACAGGTACGGTCTTTCGGCGGGTCCTCATCGGACGCTCGGCTATCTGCGGGTGCTGGAAAAGCAGGTGGAACGGGAGCGAGCCGAGCGACGGCGTGTGTTCTATGTGGGGATGACACGCGCCAAGGACCTGTTGCTCCTCTCGGGAGGACTGACGTCACGATCGGTCGGTGAAACGGTGCTCGAATGGCTCGGAGAGATCGGGGAAGGCGACATCGGAAATCCTCTCACGCCGGCCATACGGATTGGCTCGAGCGAGATTGCCCACCGGGTCGTCGAGGCGCCCGATCGCAAGTGGCCTGGGCGGAACTCGACGACGTTGGAGACGGGACCCGCCATTGATGCCCCCTCAATGGCTCGACTCTGGGAGGAACGGACGGCGCGATGGGACACAACCCGGGCCAGCCCATGGCATCTCACGCCGAGCTCCATGCGAAAAGGTGATTCGACCCGGGACGACAACGTTGATCGAGGACCGGTGGGACGAGAGGTCGGTCAACTCGTCGGCGTGATCGCCCATCATATTCTCGAACAATGGGATTTCACGTCGCCGGCGGCCGAACTGTTCGGACAGATTGCCTCCCGCCTTGACACCTTCGTCCCAGCGGGAGACGAGTCCGTGCGCGCCAAGATCGAAGATTCTCTCGCGGACATCTTCACGACGTTCGGCGCGTCCGAGTCCTATGCCCGTCTGACATCCGCCGACATTCTCGGGCGGGAAGTGCCGTTTCTCATGCCGTGGAACGGCGATCAGGCGATGGAGGGGGTGATCGACGTGATCTACCGCCTTGACGGAAAGATGTGGATCGCGGACTATAAGACCGACCGGGTGACGGGATCGGAGGCGCCGGCACAAGCGGGCGTGTATGCCGCCCAGGCAGCGATCTACCGTGAAGCGGCAGCCCGATGCCTCGGCCTGTCACGGGTGTCCTTCCAGTTGCTGTTTCTTCGTGCCGGGGTTGCTATCGACCTGTAAGTGACTGCGTGATACGGCCCACAGGCCAGCGGTGATGGAAGATCTTCCATGGAGGTGGCGATGCGCATCCTGATGACC
>DATIBM010000402.1:0-4016 GCA_035457545.1 Nitrospiraceae bacterium | reverse complement strand
AGGATGCGGGCGACCGCATTCAGGCGCTCAATCGCCTCTTGCTCATGTTTTTGCTGCTGTCCCTTTGCATCATCGGCCTCATCGTCCTGGTCTTGAGACGGACACTGCAGGCTCCACTCAACCAGCTTGTCGTCAAAGCTGAGCGGCTCGCCTCCGGCGATTTCATGGACGTCCCCTCCCTTTCCCGGGGAGACGAATTGGGCCGGGTCGGCACCGCCTTGGAGACCATGGCGCGCACAGTCCGACATAAAATCGAGGAGCTACAAGCGCTCCATTCCGTCTGTCGAGAGGTGGCCGCTCTCGGCCATGGAGATCTCGATCAGGTGCTTCACGGCATTGTGGATCATGCCGCGGCTGTCTCCCGCGCCGATTTTGCGGCTCTGCTGGTCCGCCATCCGTCGATGGACTGTTGGATCCTTGACGCCATTTCCGGCGCGATGTTCGACGCAAAACAGAATGAGATCTGGTTGACGGAGGAAACCCCGTTCTCCAACCAAGCCTATGAGGAACGCGCGCCGGTGATTGTTCCCGTCTTGTCGGACCATGCCGATACATTGGTCAAGATTCGCGACGTCTATGGAGCAAAAAGCCTGCTGGCCGTCCCGTTGATGGCGCATCAACACTGTCTCGGCGTGTTGATGTTGTGCAGTACTACCCAGACTCGCCAGTTTACGACCTGGGACGTGGGGTTGGCCGAGCAGTTTGCCTCCTATGCCGCCGTCACCTTGGAAAACGTCCGGCTCTTCCATGAACTGGAATCCGAAACGAACGCCCTATCCGCCAAACTGGCGGCGGTGGAACACAAGGTGGCCGCCTTGACGCACGAAGTGAAGGCGCCAGCGGGGCGCGTGGCTGAGTTTGCCTCCTGGATCGAACAGGATTACGGTTCGCTTCTGGGCGAACATGGGCAACGGTACCTTTCCTGGATCAAGAAGGAGGGGCGCGATCTGGCGCAATTGGCCGAGCGGACCCTGGACCTGGCCAGGCTCACGCACGAATCGCTCGACGTGGAAACCGTCGATGTGTCCGAGGCCGTGGGCGAAGTGTTGCAACTGCTCGACGGCGCGATTCAGACGCGAGGCGTCCGGATCACCGTGGAACCGGACCTTCCCCGACTCGCCTGTCGCCGCATCCATGTGAAGCAAGTCCTGGAAAACCTCGTCAGCAACGCGATCAAATACATGGGAGGACAATCGGAGCCGCATGTCGAAATCGGCACCATGATGTCGAATCAAGCCCGTCTGATCTATGTCCGCGACAACGGCATGGGGATGGATCCCGCCATGACGGAGCATATCTTCAGTCCGTTCGCCAGGCTGGCTGGTCCGGAGATCTCCGGAGCCGGAATCGGTCTCGTCATCGTGAAAACCGTGGTTGAACAATACAAGGGGCGCGTGTTCGTCGATACCATTCCAGGGAAGGGCAGCACCTTTTATGTGCAACTTCCGACCGTGGCCGTGCTCCGAGAGGAACCGGCCGCGCAGATCCATCCCGAACAAGCCGGACAGGCCGACCCGTGGCGTACGACAACGGGACAGGAGGCGCTCCGGCCCAGACAGGTGAATTCATGAGTCTCGTCAAAAGCAAACCCTTTACAATCTTGTTGGTGGAGGACAATGCCGGCGACGTGGAAATGTTTCTCCGCGCCGTCGAACACGAGCTTCCTCGTCACGACGCCGAGCAGGTCGAATTGGTCGTGGCCGCCCGCGCGGAGGGAGGGCTCAAGATCCTTGCCGATCGCCCGATCGACCTCGTGATCACGGACATCCGATTGCCCGGGATGAGCGGGATCGAACTGCTGCAGCGCATTCACGACATGAACCGACACATCCCGGTCATCATGGTCAGTTGGGTGGACGCCGTGGACACCGCCATTGAAGCGGTGCACCATGGCGCCTTCGACTATATTGTGAAGCCCTTCGAGAAATTCGACCTGGCCATGCGGATTCACCGCGCCATGCGGATCTCCGAAATCTTCGCGGAACAGCGAGGGAGCGAGGCCGCTGATCCCGCCACCCCTCCCTTTCGAAACCTGATTGGCAACAGCCCCGCCATGCAGAAGGTAAAAGCCATGATCGATACCGTGGCAAAAGTCCCAGCCACGACCCTGATCATCGGAGAAACGGGCACGGGCAAGGAACTCTTGGCCAAAGCGATCCATGAACGGAGCGAAGAGGCCGACGGCCCTTTTCAGGTCGTAGACTGCACCACCTTCACTGAAGGCATCGCCGAGAGCGAACTCTTCGGGCATGTGCGCGGAGCCTTCACCGGAGCGGTGTCCGACAAGCAGGGTCTCATCGAGCTGGGCAGCCGGGGAACCGTCTTCCTCGACGAGATCGGCGATCTTCCGTTGAACCTTCAGGCCAAATTGCTCCGCGTGCTGGAAGAACGCGAAGTCCGGGCGGTCGGCAGCACCGAGCAGCGGAAGCTCGCCGTACGGTTCGTCGCGGCGACGAATCAGGACTTGGCCGCCAAGGTCAAGCGGGGCGAATTCAGAAAGGATCTCTTTTTCCGGTTGAATGTCATGGTGATTCATGTGCCGCCGCTGCGGGAGCGCAAGGAGGATATTCCGTTGCTGGCCCGCTACTTTTTGGGGCGTTACACAAAGGAATTCGGCAAGCCGATCGCCGATATACTCCCCGCGGCGTTGACGGAGCTGATCGCCTACCCCTGGCCGGGCAACGTCCGCGAACTGCGGAACGTGATCGAGCGCGCCGTGATGCTCGCCAAGCAGGACACGATTGACCGAAGCCAGGTGGTCAGTTTGCTTCATGCCGACCGCCACAGCTCCGGATCGATCATTGAAGAACATCTCCATTTGCCGTACGCCAAAGCCAAAGAAAAGATCCTGGAAGAGTTCAACCGCCAGTACATTCAGGCGAAGCTCAACGCACACAAGGGCAACGTGACCCATGCCGCGTCGGAGGCCGGGCTGCCTCGCCCGTACTTCCACGAGATCATGCGCCGCTACCTTAAGAAGGAAGGAGACTGACCTGTCCGTCTTTTCAGACGTCCCTCTCTCTCCAATTCGACTCAATCCCTTTATTATCAATGTCTTCCTCTTTTCACCCCTCGCTGTCATGCAATGCTGACTCTCTATTGTGCTCAATATTTCCACGACTTGCGCCAACCCCAGCTCCAACGCTGTCATGTTTCTCTTACATGGCAATTCACACCCTCGTGATCGCATCTTGCTTTCCGCTTCTATCGCATTGACATTGCTTAGCTAATCAGAGCGGCATCGTTCTGATTCTCTTCAGCATCATCCGGCATCCACTTTGTATAAGCAGGATGGCGACAACCTACCCTGCGGGGGATTTGATGCAGTCTTGCTCTGTCTTTGTTACCTCAGTTGCACGCAGGGAGAAAGGGGGACCAAGAACTGTAGAACGATATCTATGGAGTTCGGGCGAAAATGAGCCGGCGACCCGGCTCTTTCTTTAACTGAGGAGGTCTGATCCATGTTTTTATCACGACGACAATTTCTGAAGGTCACGGCGGGGACGGTGGCGGCCGCGGCGATCGCCGATCGCGCGCTGGCGCTGACGGCCCTCCAGCCGGTCATCGAGGTGGGCAACCCCCTCGGCGACTATCCGGATCGCTCGTGGGAGCGCGTCTACCACGATCAGTACCGGTATGACTCCTCCTTCACCTGGTGCTGTTCCCCCAACGACACGCACGGCTGCCGCATCCGCGCCTTCGTCCGTAACGGCGTCGTCATGCGCGTCGAGCAGAACTACGACCACCAGACCTATGAAGACCTCTACGGCAACCGCGGGACCTTCGCCCATAACCCCCGCATGTGCCTGAAGGGCTTCACCTTCCACCGCCGCGTGTACGGCCCCTATCGGTTGAAGGGCCCCTTGATGCGCAAGGGCTGGAAGGAATGGATGGATGCCGGCTCTCCGGAGCTCACCCCGGAGACCAAGAGCAAGTACAAATTCGACAGCCGCTACCTGGACGACATGATGCGCGTGTCCTGGGACACGGCCTTCACCTATGTGGCCAAGGCGATG
>DATIBM010000401.1:0-2967 GCA_035457545.1 Nitrospiraceae bacterium | reverse complement strand
CCCAAGACCTGGACTGGCCGGAAGAGCGGGCCGACGCGTCACAGAATATCGGCGACATTCAGCGGCTGGTGTCGGCCATTGCCGGAACGGGATTGATCATGGAGGCGTTGCGACGGAGGACGGTGGCGGGTGGTGTCATGGCCGTCGGCGGCATCAGTCTTCTCTACCGCGCTGCCACCGGGTATTGTCCCGCAGTCGCCGCGATGGGCATCGAGATGCGTCCGAGCCAGGATCCGAACCGGCTGGGTCGGCGCAAGGTGCATTCGGAGCAGGCGACGAAGATCAGCCGAAGCGTCGAGATCAATCGGCCGCCAAAGGAACTGTACCGGTTTTGGCGCACACTCGACAACCTCCCGAAGATTATGAGTCATTTGGAATCCGTGCAGGTGATCACGGACCGATTGTCTCACTGGGTGGTCAAGACCATGACCGGCCTGCCGGCCATCGAATGGGACGCGGAGATCATCAACGACGTCGAGAACGAGCGGATCGGCTGGCGATCGTTGAACGACGCCGCCGTTGATCACGCCGGATCCGTGGAGTTCGAGCCGATAGGCGGAGGTCAAAAAACCCGCGTCACGGTGACGTTGCAATACGCCCCCATCGCCGGTCGTCTGGGGACGGCTGTGGCGAAGTTCATTGGCGAGGATCCGGAACTCAAAATTGCCGATGATTTGCAGCGTTTCAAGGAATCCATGGAAGCGGGCAACGTCTTGAGGTCCAGGTAACTTGGTAACTTGGCACCGCGCAAGGAGAACTCCTATGCCACAAACGACCTTAATGGGACATCCATTGCACCCGCAGATGATCGTGCTCCCGGCGGCTCTCTTGCCATTCAGCCTCGCGCTCGACGCGATGCATGCGGGCACCCGCGACCAATCGTATGCCGATGCCGCTTATTACACGATGGTGGGCGGGTTTCTCGGCGGACTCGCCGCGGGCGCGGCCGGAGCAGCGGACTACGGGACGATTCCATCGGACAGCCAGGCGAAGAAGATCGGTCGCGTGCACGGCATGATGAACGTCGGACTGCTGGCCTTGACCGGCCTCAATTTGTTGATGCGACGGAAACGCCGTTCGGCCGGCGCGCTGCCCATGATGCTCTCCTTCATCACGACCGCGGGCCTGGTCGTGTCGGCCTGGTACGGAGGCCACTTAGTGTATCACCATGGCATGAGAGTGCGAGGCACGGAGCTCGCCGGTGCCCCCGACGAAGCGAAACTCCCCGGCGATCAGCGGATCGCCGAAGCGCTCGCGTCCTCTGCGGGAGACGCATCGTAATGTCTCCCATGTCGCGGCATGAGCAGGAGTCATGAGTCATCCGTTCGCCGGCGCACAGGTAGAGCCCCTGCGGCCGGAGGATCACGTCACGGGACCGGATTCCGCTCCGGTGACCGTGATCGCGTATTGTGATTTCGAATGTCCGTACTGCGGCCACGCGTTCAGCAGACTGCGGAACCTTCGCGAACGGGTGGCGCATCAAGTACGCCTCGTTTTCCGTCATTTTCCTCTGATCCACAAGCATCCATTTGCGCAACAAGCGGCTGAAGCTTCGGAGGCGGCGGCTCGCCAGGGCCGTTTCTGGGCGATGCACGACTTGCTGTTCGAACATCAGGAGAAGTTGGGCGCCGAGGATCTCTATCGGTACGCCGAAATGGCCGACCTGGACCTGCGCTCGTTCAAGGACGATTTGCATGGGCGGGTGCATGCGTCGCGCGTATTGCATGACGTGAAATCTGGAAGGCGCATTGGCGTCAGCGGAACGCCGACCTTGTTCGTCAACAACGCTTGGCTGGAAGACGAGGAACGCCTGGAGGAAATCATCGGACGGGCGGCGTGAGAGCGTCCTCGTTCTCCATGACTAGAGAATGTTCCAGTGCCCACGGACCGCTTTCACGGATACGCTGACCTGAACCGCGACCGGTAGGCTGTAGAGGATGTATGGAGCCGAGAAAACCCAAGAGACGCAAGGCCAAGCCAACGCCGCCATCGGCGACCGAGCGGAAAGAGGAATACGAAGCCGTCATTGAACCCGATCCCCTTCTCAAGGAAGTGGGGGAAGCCAACGAACGGATTGCGGATCCCCGGGAGCGCGAACGAGTGGTCCCGAGCCGTCCCTGCTAACACCACATTCAGCATTCCACGTTCACATGTATACCCTTGGTATCAATGCGGCGTTTCACGATTCTGCCGCCTGTGTGGTCCGCGACGGGAAGATCGTGGCGGCGGCCGAAGAGGAGCGTTTTACCCGGATTAAGCACGGAAAGCGCCCCATCCCCTTCAGCACGTACGAGTTGCCGTTTCACGCCGTGGCTTTCTGCGTGAAGCAGGCCGGGATCAAGTTGAGGGATGTGGACCATGTGGCCTACTCCTTCGATCCCTATCAACTGCTGGGAGGACGTGCCGGCGACGCACACATTCCCATTCCCCTTCAGAGCGATGGCCTCACGTCTCCCGAGTGGGAATCTCCGTGGGATCCACTGTCCTTGTCCGCGATCGTCAATGCGCCGCGCCATCTCGCCAGCGGCGTCCCGCATCATTTGCAGGAGCATTGCAGCGGCCTGCCGGATACCGGGCCCGAGCGCTGGCATTATGTGCCGCATCATTTGGCCCACGCGGCGAGCGCGTTTCACGCATCGCCTTATCCGCGCGCGGCCATCATGACTCTCGACGGACGGGGAGAACGCGCGACCACCAGCTATTACATCGGGAGCGGACAGCAACTGACCGAACATGGCGCGGTCACCATGCCTCATTCACTCGGGCTGTTGTACGAGCAGGTGACAACCCATCTGGGCTTTCTGCATTCGAGCGACGAATACAAGGTGATGGCGCTTGCCTCGTTTGGAAAACCCGAGTATGTCGACGTCCTTCGCCGGCTCGTTCGAGTCGTCGGCGACGGTCGCTACGTGATCGAGCCCGTTAATCTCCACGAATGGTTCGGTCCGCCGCGCGCTCGCGGCGGAC
>DATIBM010000400.1:0-6146 GCA_035457545.1 Nitrospiraceae bacterium | reverse complement strand
CTGCGGAGGCAAGGCGGCGTGGTGGAGCTGTAGGAGGTCGCATCCCACTCCGCGACGCAATTGTCTTGAAACCCGCCGCTGAACTGAGCCCCCAAGCTGCCCGCCCAGTAATCGCCGAAGCCCTCCCCCATCGCCCCGGCTTCCGCCGACGAGCCGAACCCCGGGACCTGATTGTCTAGAATTGCATGGCCGTACTCATGCCACATCACCTCGGCATCCTCGGCGTCGTCCACCCCGCCGGTGCCGTAAGTGATCATTTGGGTCGACGGCGCATAATAAGAGTTGTCCTTGTTATAACGGTCCACTCTGAATACCTGTTGTCGGTTATTCACCGTCGCAAAGCCGAGCGATTGAATATAGCGTTGGGCGTAATCGAGGAAGTAATAGCCCATCGTCTCGCTGAATTCATTTGTGCTGCGATCGAAGACAAACGTGTGGCCGGACGAAAAGGCCCGCCGCTTGGTGGCCTTGCTGGAGGCATAGCTCCCGTCGAGATACCCGGTTCCCGTCAAGCCCAACAGGGTCACCGATCGATAGGCGCTCGACGGCACGGCTGAGGCTGCGTCTCTCTTGTCACGCAGACTGTTATCCCGCGTCGCCACGATCGCGTTCACCAAGAACACTTGGCCGATCCCCGTGGCATAGCGGTTCAGATCCCTCGGCGGCGCCATCGCCTTCCCCGTATGGGCATGCACAAACACCTGCCATGTCGGACCTTGCGTCGGCACAGTCACTTCCCAGGCCAATACAGGAGTGCCGGTTTCGGCATAGATCACCAACCTAGTCGAGGGACCAGGAAGATCCTCGCCATCCGGCTCAACTGCTGCAGCGGGCGGAACCTGGCGATGAGCCTTCTCCACCGCCTGCTCCGCCCCCACCGTTGGCGAAAGGAGGCCTACATCTACAGCCGGGACGGAAGTGTTCGTGAGACCGACCACGCGGCCATCGCGATTGAAGTGAACCTTGACCTCCGCTCCATAGACCGGCACCCCCTGAGAAGTCTGCTCGAACGCGAATACATGGCCCATCGGGGTCTCTCGCTCCCCCGCCAGCGTCAAGCCCTCGAGGGTGGCCTTCATCTTCAGTAACAGCGCATGGGCCGCCAGGAACTGCCGCGCGGAGGCCTCGGAAACGGGCATGGGGTCCGATAAGGTGCCATAAACAGCCTTCGGAGTGCCCCAGAGATGGCTCCAGGTCACGGACACAGGGGTGGACACCTTCGCAGCGAAGGCTGCCCAGAGTGGAATCAGATCGGGGGCCGGCTTGCCTTCTGGCTGCTTGGCAACGAGCACGCCATTCCGTTTGGGATGATCCTGGTCAGCGGGGGTTGCCAGAACCGGCATCGCCCACAACAGAGCAACACAGGCAACGGTCAGCGGAAGAGTAAATCCTGCTTTCCTGTGCATCACCTGGTCCTCCGGGCAACAACATGGTGTGGAAGGGCGAAAACAAGCCTAGCAGTCGACCGGAAGAGCGTCAATTTTAGCGCCTCTCGCGCCTGCCCCAGGGCCATTTGAGTACGGCATGCGAAAGCCTTCACCGAGCGCGTCGCCGGCATAGCCGGACCAGCAACTAGCGCAATCCATCAGGCCGACTACACACGAAGGCCCTCGGCGATTCATCCGTTCGAGCAATCAGGCCCGGGGAGATTGAAGACTGGCTACTTCCCGTCACTGGTTGCGGACCACTGAGAAGGATGACTTTCCCCTGCAGAGTTGGAGGCGGTGACGCAGACCTGCGCCGTCACGGTTTCGCCTGGGTTGAGCGGGAGAATGATGGTGGTCTTCACGGTCCCTCCACCGAAAGGACTCGACGCGCTGTGCTTGCTATACTCTATCGTGCCACCACCGATATCGTAATAGATCGTGGTGTGCGACAGGGTCTCCAAGCGCTCACCGTGCCGTTGCTGAGTCGGCTCTTGATACGTGAGGTGGATTCGCGGGTTCCTCGAGTCCACCGTCTTGCTGACGGTCGGCGGACACTGAACGGGAACGTTCGGATCGCCAGAGTCTGACCCGCACGCGGTCACCATGCCGAACATCGCGACCGACAGCAACATCATACGGAGTGTTTGCAGTCGGGAAGGCAGATGTGTTTGAGGCATCCGCCCACCATACATGTGATTGTTCGCAAACAAGTCGGACGGTCATGGAAAGACGCTTCGTCACTTTTTCCGGTATACGTTCAGCCCGACTTTCTCCTGTCGGTTCGGAATCGTCACGTTCCCCTCCGTCGAGGCGATGATGATGGTCTTTCCCGAGGCGGACGGTCCGAACTCTTTTGACAGATCCACCTTGATCGTCAGCATCATCCCCTCAACAATCATCTCCACATTCTTCATGATGTTGTCCTCTTATTCGTATGCAGACACAGGAATCGGACTTTCGGCCACATGGATTCAGGTCTCTTCCTCCTCGATGGCCTCGATCGACTGCTTGAGCGATGCGACGAAGGCTACCGGATCTGCCAGGTCCTGTTCGGTCAGTCGGAACTCCGAGACCAGCACGCCGTCCTTGTCCACCACCATCAAGCGATACCCAGCTTGCACCGTGAGTCCCTTTCCTGTCACGCCCGCAGCTTGAGCCAGACGTAAGGTGTCAGGCAGTAGGCCAAGGCCGACACAATCACCGCCAGGGCGACTCCCAACAATCCCATGATCGAAAGCCCGACGAACGGGAGCAGAAAGACGATCAGGATCATCGCGATCGCGATGCGTTTATGGCTTTCATAGAAGTCTCGACGGACGTCACTCTTCAGCGAATCGGCGAAGGACAGGTCGGAACGACACGCCATCGGAAGAGTATAGTCCATTCGAAGCGAGAAGGAAGGACCTGACACACGCCGATGGACAAGACCTCACCTTCAAATCGCTTCAGGGGGCCGATCCACCTGTCAAACCCTGCCCGTTCAGTGCCTGTGCCCTAGAGAGAAAACCCCCACGCATGGGCATGGAAGGTCAAGGTGCCGGGGCCGGCCTTCCGTTGCACGCGGAACACCAGCTGTTCGCCGGGCCTCAGAGGAACCGGCCCCTGTATCGTGCCGACATATCGTCCGAGACCGTTCGGGTTCAGACTCCCTGACTGTACGATTGGCACGTCGATTCGGTCCTCGATGGTGGGCGGGATCGGCGGGTTGTTCGGGTTGGGGCCTCGCACGACCATGCTGACAAACAGATTCTCCTGGGACGCATCCTCCATGATCATGACGCTGGCCAATTGAAGGACGAACGATTTCGTTTTCAAGTCTACCAGGACGAGTTCCTCCGCAACATTGTTCCCTCCGGTCCCCAGCGATCCGCTTCGACGGACAATATTCTTCGGAATGTTGAAAAATTGCTCCGACATGGACACCTCCTTGGTTGATCAGGATACTTGGCCACAGAATGGTGTTACCCACAAATAGGGCCTGCTCAAGACACCCCCGGCGCACTAGATTCGCTGGCAGGCGAAGCCTCGAGCATGGCTGGCCTCTCTGGCAATTTCAGAACCCTGTGTTAGGCACGAACGCAGCCCGAGTTCCCAGCGATCCCGATAGGCCTCGACCATCAGAGGCCTACGGGTCACC
Source organism: Nitrospiraceae bacterium (assembly GCA_035457545.1). Lineage (GTDB taxonomy): Bacteria > Nitrospirota > Nitrospiria > Nitrospirales > Nitrospiraceae > Nitrospira_G. The sequence continues at coordinate 2,582 of DATIBM010000400.1, read as the reverse complement.
ATAAGACAAGACGGACAAGCAGCAGGCCGTTCGGGCTGTTCGCCTGGCAAGGTCTCGATAAAGGCTTCAACGGCGTTCAGTTCATGGACGAATCCAGCCGCATCTCGGCAGGCGATGGTGGACGACCTTTGCCATTTCCTCTAATCTAAGCACACTTGGCTTATGCAGGGCCAATCGAAGCAGGCTCCGAATCAGATCTGAGGAGGATAGCAATGCCTACCTTAAGGGTCGTCCCACGGAAATCACCCAAGAAGAAATCTCCTTCTCGGACCAAGCGGAAACCGGCCAGCACCAGCAAGGAGTCCAAATTGCGGTGGCAAGTCACCGACCTGCGTGAGCAGATTGATGTGCTGCTGCCCGAAGTGACGGCCCGCGTGGCGGCGCTGGAGCATCTCTTGCTCGAGAAGCGGCTCTGTACGCGCGACGATTTGACCTCGGCACGCGAGTTCGTGCGCGTACAGGAAGCCTGAACGGAATGCTTTTGGGGCCTCACAGGTCCCACGCCTGGCCAGGTATGACAGGTTCCCTTTGCCGCTGCCCAATGAAAGGTCACTGTCGCAGCTGCCCCTGGACGAAGAGCGATTGCTCCAGAGTCCGGAAGAACTGTTGGTAGGGTTCGGGGGTTTCAACGGCCCGGAGATAAAACTGGGCGCTGGCCCGCACCACGAGTTGGGATTGGTCCCGCGCGCGCACCGTGACAGTGAGCCGCACGAGATCGCTGCGGTGCCAGAAGGGTCCCCAGGTTCGGTAGTTTCTCGTCAGAAACAATAGCGTATCAGGACGGTAGAGCAGGTAGGACGGGTCCGGCCCGATTTGGGACCGTTCGAGTTCGACGTATTTCTTGCCCGAGACGATGCCCAGCACTTCGTCCAGGACCTCGACCTTGAAATCCAGGTCCTGCATCGTGGCCACGATCGCGTGCAACAGCTTGGTGCGGTCCGTCGTCTCGAATACACGGGTTTGCGCGGCCCGCACCTTGACCTGACTCGCTTCCGACAGCCAGATCTGCTCGCGCGCATTCCACTGGTTCTCGTGCCGCCATTCGTAGGGCGAACAGCCTTGGGCCAGCAGCGCCGCAAGAAGGATCCGCACGGCGATCAGCCTCCGGGCCATCTGGCATGATCTCGTCGCCCGTTCCGTCGGTTGGTCTGCCATCGCCGGCTTGCTCGCGCTATTTCCGCTCTTCCCGGCCGAGGAAGAGCGACCGTTCCAAGGAGGCGAAGAAGTTCTGATAGACCTTGGGATCTTCGATCGGCCGGTTGTTGTAGATGGCGTTGGCCCGGATCATCATGCGCGCCTCGCCTTCCTGCCGCACCGTGACGGTCACGCTCACGACATCGTAATAGTTCGGCTCGGCAAACCGCGCCGCCGTCACCAACCCCAGCGGTTCATTGGCGCGCTCGATGATGAAGCCCAAATCCTGTAACGCGGCGATCACGCCGCGAATGGCAAGGTTCCGGTCCTTTGTCTCAAACGACCGAGACTGGAGGCTCCGGATTTTCATCTGCGCCTCGGTCGGGGCCAACAGCTCCGGCTTGGGTTGCGGTGTTTCGCACCCGTACCACAGGACGCTTCCCACGAGAATCACTGCGGCTCGGACGACCCGATTGCGCCTCATGCGCCCCCTTGGGTTCGGTTGTTAGATGGCAAAGGGTTCGAGGAAGACGGCCTTGGACAGTTTGGCGAAAAACTGCTGATAGATCTCCGGATCCCGGATCATCTCCATATATTGTTCGCCGGGAGGAATGTATTGCCGGTCGGCCTGGCCGTCGCCCTTCCAGACCACGCGGTAGAACATGATGCGCACTTCCTGTCTGGTCGCCTCGCTATTCAGGGGCCTCGTGATCAAGGAGGCGGCGATCTTCTGGTGCAGATCGACCGGCATGTGCAGATGCCCCAGCGACAACAGCAAGAACAGCGCTCGCTGAATGTTCTGTCCATACTCGCGGGCGCTCCGCTCCTTCGTCGCGCGAAGAAACCCGACTTCCCGGACGCTTTCCTCGACTTGAAACCCGAGGTCCTGGAGCACGGCGGCCGAGGCCGAGAGCAATTCCTGTTCGTTGGACGTTTCGAAGAACCGGGTTTGCATCGCGCGGCTTCTGGGGATCTCCGGCGACAGGGCAAAGAGGTCCGGCGGCTGCGTCTCGGGAACGCAGCCGCCGGCCATGATCAGCACCAAGCCGAGCGAAGCCGGAAGCCCCCAACCCCGATCCGCCCGCCTGGCAGGGACCCAGCTCCGGCGCGCCGGACGGTTGCGGGCGGGACTAGAACTGCGTGGCGTTGTAGGCAAAGTCCCGGACCTTCTTGTCTTCGTCGTACCTGATGATGATGGTGAGCGTGCGTTGGCGTTGTGAGCTGGAGCTGTCCTGAGAACTGGTCCCCAGAATGATCAGGCTGGCGAAGGAAGAACTGCGGGTATCGACGCGGTCCGTGGAGACCTTGTCGTAAATCCAGACTTCGCGGCGTTTATCGTCGGTTGTCACGATGTTCGGTGAACCCAGCAGCTCCGCAACCTGCGCGGCAGACATGCCGACCTTGATCTCCCCCTGGACCTTCCCGACGGTCAACCGGTCTTCCTTGAT
>DATIBM010000399.1:0-3514 GCA_035457545.1 Nitrospiraceae bacterium | reverse complement strand
AGCAGTCCGCCACACCGGTCACAGGGTGCCGAGGAAGTCGGATGAATCGTGCTGGGTGAAGCGCGGCGGGGCTGCGGAGAACGGTTTCCCATGGGCGGAGTCTCCTTCTTCGCGGGTCTCACCCCTGAGAACGGATGCATTCCTTGTTATGACCCTACGCAAGATTCGGTCCTGTCCCTGCTTGCCTATTCTCCGGTCGCCTGAACGCGCCGGGGCATGGCTGCGCAGAGGATCCACTCTCTTCCCGTTCTTTTGATCCCGGCCGGCGTGGCCGCATGCCGCTCAGGGCGGACACGAATCCGCACGGTGCGTTCCGTGCGGTTTAGCTCGTTTTGCCTGGTGACGATCCGCACCTTGCCTGAATTCAGGGGCGAAGCGGGATGGCAGAGCTGGTATGGCCCTTGCCCGTACCGGTTCCACGATGTTTGACAAGGGATGGAACCGGTCTTTAGGATGGCTTGTTCGCGCGGAGACCCCATGCGAGAGAAGCTCGCCCGCCTGTTTCGCAACCTTCCGATCGAACGCAAGCTCCTTCTTGCTTCCGTCATTCCCCTTGCGGCGCTCATCATGCTGAGCGTGGTGACCTATCAGAGCGTGGAGGTGTTCTCCCATGACGAGGACGAGCTCCAACGCATCTACCAGGCCCAGGCCCTCTCCTCCGAATACATGCGGCTGGCGGTGGACTTGGAGACCGGCTTCCGCGGCTACACCTTGACGAACCAGGACAGTTTTCTGCGTCCCTTCCAAACCGCCCGCGAGGGCATTCTCATCCTGGGCAACATGCTGGAAGGGTTGGTCAGCGAAGACCCATCGCAGCGGGCGATGATCGCGGAGGTCCAAGCCCTCGTCGAGCAGATGGTGCGGGAGAAGGAAGCGCTGATTCAGCAATTGAAGGCGGGACGGCAGGAAGAAGCCGAGCACTACATCGAGGAGGGCCAGGGGCGAGTCCTGATGGCGCGCATCCGCAACGGCATGGCGCAGTTCACGGCGCTCCAGCGGAATCTGCTGAACGCCAGGCTGGCGAGCGTCAGCCTGGACCGGACGTCGTTGCTGTACGTGGTGTTGTGGGGAGGGGCGCTGACCTTGGGCCTGACGGTCCTGGCGTTGCACCTGGTCGCCCGGTCCATCACCGGACCGCTGATCGGTCTGGCTCGGGCCGTCGGCGGCGCGCCCTCCGGAGCAGTGCCCGCCGTCCCCGTCCTGGAGCGCCAGGACGAAATCGGACACCTGACCCAAGTCATGCATGCGATGAGCGTGCAGATCAAGGAACACCTGTCGAAACTGGAAGAATCGGAAGCGGAGCTGCGGGGGGTCAACCAGGACCTGTCCGCCTCCGAGGCGAAATACCGCAGCCTGGTCGACCACGCGCCGTTCGGCATCTTCACCACCAAAGGCATGAGCATCACCTTCAGCAACCGGTACAACCAGATCCTGGCCGGTCTGGACCCGGACGACCAGATGAACCCCGACATGTTCCGCAATTCCATCCATCCCTCGGACCGCCAGCGCGTGTTGACGGAATTCGCCCAGGCGATCGAGCAGGATCGGCCCTGCGAGACCGTGTTTCGGTTTCTGCAGAAGGACGGGACGGTCCGCAAGGTGCTGAGCCGCCGCATTCCGATCAAGGACGCGGCCGGCCAGACCATCATGTATCAGGGATTCAACATCGACATCACCGCCCTGGACCTCTTGCAGGAACGGTTGAGCCGCTCGGAACGGTTGGCGACATTGGGCCAGGTGGCGGCCGGCATCGCCCACGAGATTCGAAATCCGCTCGTGGGGATCGGCTCCACGACGGCCCTGCTGATGGACGATACGCCGCGGTCGGATCCGCGCCATGCGGAGTTGGGGATTATCCTGCGCGAAACCAGACGGCTCGACCGCATCGTGAACCAGATCATCGACTATGCGCGGCCCCGGGAAGTGGCCCCGATCACCTTCGCGGTCGAGGACCTGCTCGGCGAGACGGTGAAGGTGCTGGAGGCGTCCCTGGCGGCCAAGCGGATCGCCGTGGCGAAGGAGGCGCCGCCCGGCGGGCTCATGCTGCACGCGGATCGCGATCAACTCAAGCAGGTGCTGCTGAACCTGATCCAAAACGCCGTCGACGCGTCCTCGGAGGGCGGCCGCATCACGCTCAGCGCGTTCTCGATGCCGGGCGACCGCGGGCCTGGCATTGTGCTCAAAGTCGCCGATGCCGGTTGCGGGATTCACAGCGAGGATCTGGCCCATGCGTTCGAGCCATTTTTCACGAAGGGCAAGCATCGCGGCACCGGACTGGGATTGGCCATTTGCCGCAACATCATCGAAGCGCACGGGGGCGACATCCAGCTCACCAGCGAGGTCGGCAAGGGCACCAGCGCCAGGATTTGGCTGCCCGTCCGTCAGGACGTGACGGTCATCGAGGGGTAGAGATGCAGATCACCATCTTTGTGACGGACGACGAACCCGCCATCCGGTCGGCCCTCGTCAAGCGGCTCTCCCGCAAGAAGCATCGGGTCGTCGGATATGAGTCCGGCGACGCGTTGCTGGCCGCCGTGGAGCACGAAATTCCCGATCTGATCCTGCTCGACCTGAAGATGCCGGGCCTCAGCGGGTTGGACACGCTCAAGAAGGTCCGCCCGCTCGCGCCCCAGGCCCTGGTCATCATGCTGACCGCGTACGGCACCGTGCAGGACGCCGTCGAGGCCATGAAGCTGGGCGCCTACGATTTTCTCATCAAAACGGTGGATCTGGACGGCATCGAGCCGGTGTTGGCGCGCGCGATCGATCTGCTGGGCCTCCGCCTCAGGCTGGAGGAGGAGGGACGGCATCAGGACACCCAGTACGCCCTGTCCAACCTCGAAGCGAACAGTCCGCTCATGCAACAGATTCTGGCGCAGGCGCGGGACGTGGCGTCGAACGCCCGGTCGACCGTGTTGTTGTTGGGGGAGACGGGCACGGGCAAGGAGTTTCTCGCCAGGGTGCTGCATCACAACGGCGCGCGCGCCAGGGGGCCGTTCATCGGGGTCAACTGTACGGCGATTCCCAAGGATCTGTTCGAGAGCGAGCTGTTCGGGTTCGAACGGGGGGCCTTCACGGGCGCCTCTCAACGGAAGATCGGCCTGCTGGAGAAATCGGAAGGCGGCACGTTGTTCCTGGACGAGATCGGAGACCTTGATCTGGCGATGCAGGGAAAGTTGCTTCGCGTCCTTCAGGAACGCTCCTTCAGGCGGCTGGGCGGCACCGACGACATCGGGGTGGATTTTCGGCTGATCGCCGCCACCAATCGGGACCTCAAAAAAGCCGTCGCGTCGGGACTCTTTCGCGAAGACCTGTTCTTCCGTTTGAACGTGGTGACCTTCGAGTTGCCGCCGCTTCGGAAGCGGGTGGAGGACATCCTTCCCCTGTGCCGGCGGGCCCTGTTCCGCTACGGCAAGGAGTTCGGCAAGGACGTGATGGAGATCGAGCCGGACGCGGCGGCGATGCTCCAACAATATGCGTACCCCGGCAATATTCGCGAGCTGGAGAATATCAT
>DATIBM010000398.1:0-14405 GCA_035457545.1 Nitrospiraceae bacterium | reverse complement strand
ATCATGAACCTGGCGGTCAACTCGCACGATGCCATGCCGGACGGCGGCAAACTCACGGTTTCGACCGCCAATGTGACGATCGACAAGCGGCACCGCCTCGCCCCCGTCATGCTGGAGCCGGGCGCCTATGTGCTCTTGACCGTCCAGGACACCGGCTGCGGCATGGACCCCGAGATCCGGTCGCATATCTTCGAGCCCTTTTTTACGACCAAGGAAAAGGGCAAGGGTACGGGGCTCGGTCTTTCGACCGTCTACGGCATCGTGAAACAGACCGGCGGGCATATCGAGGTGGATAGCATGCCGGGAGAAGGGGCGACCTTCCGAATCTATTTTCCGCGCGTGGAGGAGGCAGATTCGGTCGCCGAATCAAACGGCGGGCTGCAGTCGGAGGTGCGAGGAAAGGAAACCGTGCTGGTGGTGGAAGACGAACCGGCCGTCCGCTACCTCGTCCAAGAGACGTTGCGGATGCACGGCTATTCGGTGCTGCTGGCCAGGCACGGCATCGAGGCCCTCTTGACCGGGGCCAAGCATCTCGGTCCGATCCATCTGCTGCTGACGGATGTGGTGATGCCCCAGATGAGCGGACCGGAGGTCGCGGAGAAGCTCTGTCTGGCCCGCCCGGAGATGAAGGTGCTCTACATGTCCGGGTATCCCGACCATCCCGTGTTCGCCAAGGGAGGGGTGCGGGCCAACGCCACGCTCCTTCAGAAGCCGTTCGCCCCCCAGGAGCTGGCGCAGAAGGTCCGGGAAGTGCTGGATCGGCCCGCCCTCGCCGCCAAGGCTATCGCCTGACCGGCGGCCGTCCTGTCCGCTCTTTTCGCTCTCCTTGCTCCCGTCTCCTCGCTCCCGGCCTTGGCGCCAACTCCCTTGATCTTCCCGCTGTCTTCCGTTTAAGGTGCTGCCAGCCGGCTGGCCAGACCGCCCCATCCATCGTTGTGTAATTGATCACGCCATGACCAACAAAGGCCACGAGTTCGAGATCGAGCGATACCGGATCGAGCAGGAACCCTTCTACGTCGAGTCGCAGGGCGAAGTCGGACTCTTTACGACCGCCGCGCAGAACCGCATGCCGGTCATGCTCAAGGGGCCGACCGGCTGCGGGAAGACGCGGTTCGTGCAGCACATGGCCTATCGGCTCGGACGGCCGCTCATCACGGTCGCCTGCCACGAGGACCTCACCGCCTCGGACCTCGTGGGCCGGTATCTCCTGCGCGGGCAGGAAACGGTCTGGATGGACGGCCCGCTCACGCTGGGCGTGAAACACGGCGCGATCGTCTATCTGGATGAAATCGTCGAGGCGCGGAAGGATACGACCGTGATCATCCATCCCTTGACCGACGACCGCCGCCTGCTGCCGATCGAGAAGAAGGGCCAGATCGTTGAAGCGGTCGACGACTTTCTGTTGGTGATCTCCTACAATCCCGGCTATCAAAGCGTGCTCAAGGATCTGAAGCAGAGCACCAAGCAGCGGTTTGTTGCGATCGAGTTTACTTATCCCGCGCTGGCCATCGAAACCCGCATCATCGAGCGCGAAGCCGGCGTGACGGGCGAGACGGCGCGCGCGCTCGTCAAACTGGGCGAGAAGGTCCGCAACTTGAAACATCACGGGCTCGAGGAAGGAGTCAGCACCAGGCTGCTGGTCTACGCCGGCACGTTGATCCGGCAGGGGGTGGAGCCGAGTCGCGCCTGCGAGGTCGCGGTCGCCCGCCCCATCACGGACGATGCGGACATGCAGCGCACGATCGGCGAGCTGATCAAGGCGGTGTTTTGAGACCAACGGAGGCCGCCATGCGCCGTATGAGTTATGTCATCGCCGCCGTCCTCGCACTGAGCCTCTCCGGGTGCAGCTATCTCTTCTATCCCAAAGCCGACCACTACCTGACCCAGGCCAAGGGGACGACCGGCGTCCAGACGATCGAGAATCTCACGACGATGCTCGAAGCCAGTTCCAAGGCCGCGCTGGATCCCGCCACCTACCAGGCGGCCTTGGACGATCTCCACAATCAGGTCCATGCCCTGGACCAGGCCTTCTGCGGCGTGACCGAGCAACAGGCCAAGACGATCACCTATGCCAAGGCGGTGACGCTGAAACAGGAACTCTGGGCCGTCTTCAAGCGCCTGTGGAAGCAGCGACACGACCAGGGGATGCGGGTCGCCCATCTGGATTTATTTGTCAAGCGCCTCCAGGAACTTCGCGAGACCGTGCGTCTCCTCTAGCCCCCGACTCCACCCCCCCAATGAACAAGGAATTCATCTGCGACAGCGCCCGTGGAGCGGTGCTGACGGTCCACGTGCAGCCGAAGGCGGCGCGCACCGAGTGCGTGGGGCCCTATGGGGATGCCCTCAAGGTGCGGGTTGCAGCGCCGCCGGTGGAGGGCGCGGCCAACGAGGCGCTGATTCGGTTTTTGGCCGAGACCTGCGGAATCCCGAGCGGTTCGGTCGAGATCCGCTCCGGATCTACAGCGAGGCGCAAGCAGATTCTGCTCAAGGGCCTGTCGGCTCGATCGGTGGTTGAGAAGTTGCGACGATGAACCATCCCGCGCATCCGTGGGTTCGAGGGGTGAGTTCCCCTCTGCCTCTGCTCGTTGCTCAGCAGTTTGCTCGGCTGTTCCGGACCGAAACCGATTCTCTATCCGAACGGCCATTTGAAGTCGGTGGGGGAAGAGGCGGCGGAAAGGGACGTTCAGGACTGTCGCGAAGTTGCCGAGAAGGCCGGAGCAGAGGAGGGGAGCGGCGCGGTGATTGGCGCCGGGGCCGGAGCGGCGGGCGGAGCCGTGGGCGGCGCGATCAGCGGCGATCCAGGCATCGGGGCATTGGTGGGCGCCGTGTCCGGGTTCGTCTGGGGCCTCTTCAGCGGGCTGTTCGGATGGATGTTCGGCTCGTCCAGGCCCAACCAGGCCTATGTCAATATCGTGAATCGTTGCCTCGCGGAAAAAGGGTATGAAGTGTCTGGTTGGCAGTGAATTGAGGGCGGGCCAGACCGTGATGGTCTCGGGTGCTCCCGGAGCCCGCGCCTCAGAAGTCGCTCGCTCGACGGCCGCAGTCGAGACCACCACGGCTGCCCCGCTGAGTGAAAGTCGTGGGAAGATGTATGGTGGGCGGTGCTCGGCGAACGCGCGCGGTTGAAACTCCCCCAGCACCCTGCCAAGAAGTAAGGGGCTCGTTCGACGGCCGCAGTGGGACCAGTATGGGTGCCCTGACAGGGGAGCACCAACGGGGAGCAAAAGGAATGCTACTTGCCTGACTCTTCTCTGGCTACTGGAGTGGCTGCTGCTTCTGCGGCCTTGTGTTTCAGCGCGCGGCCTCTAGTGGGAGTCGGGTCGGGGATCAGCCCATAGACCTGGCGTCCTTCGTGATCTTCCGGCAGGTACTCCGTGATCGGCATGCCCTCTTCGTTCACGAACAGGAGGCAGTGGCAGTATTTGTAGATCTGCATTTCGTCGCAGGCGCAGATCCAGCGCCGGAGCTTCGCCTCGGCCTGCTTGTCCTGATAGAAGTTGCAGGGACAGAGCGGCTTGCCGAGCTCGTCCACATGGGCCGCCAGGCCCTTGATGACGGCTTCCGTGACGGCCGGCGTCGGGTGAAAGGTCGTCCCGCTCTTCTCCGCGAAGCCCTTCGCGAACTTCCACATCTTGTCGAGACTGGCTTGGGTCGGTTCTGCCATGGTCAGAGGCCTCTTCGTTGATGCGTCACGGTGTCGTGCGACGCGATCCTCGCAGTTTACAAGCGAAATGCCCTCCTTTACAATCGGCTCCTTTACCTCCCGGCGCAGGACCACAGGAGCACGGAGAACCACGCTAGATGGCTTTTTCAGGAGGCTCATTGCGAGAGCGGCTGACGCGACACCTGGCATCCTGCCTGAATGATTCGCATGTCGCCCCGCTCATGGCTGAGATCGAGCGGTTGGGGTCGGTGCCGGCCGTCACGGCCTTGGTCCAGGAATTGGAGGACCTGTCTCCTAAGGCGGCCCGTGCGGTGATCGAGGCCTTGCCCGAACTGCACCGCCGCGCAGGGCTGGATGATCTTGGCCCCTGGCTCGATCTCGCGGTCGGGATGGCCGAGTCTTCCGGCGCTTCGGCGCTCAAGTATGCCAAGGAGAGTCCCTTGCTCTTGGGATTGATCTCGTCCCCAGAGGCTCGCGTGCGTGTGCTGACGATGGGCTTGGAGTTGGCCGAACGAGATCCCGGCATGACGCTCGAGTTCCTGCGGGTGGCGCCGGAATTGGTGGGGCTGTTGCCTCATGAACAGATGGTGAAATGGGTCGATCACGGGCTTGAGCTGAGCGACGTGAACTATGTGCTCGGCGGCGAGTTTTTCCGGGAGAGTCCGAAGATCGCCAAGGTCATGGGGGTGGAAGACCTGCGGAGCTGGACCGGCCTGGGCCTCAAGCTGATGACGGTCAATCAGTTCGGCAAGCCCGATTACATGGCGACCTTGGAGTTCTTCCGCACGACCCCGACGCTCTTGGAAGAGATTCCTGCGGCGACCGCCCGACAGCTCGCCGTCCGGCTGGCCGGCACGCTGGCCGAGCAGGACCCACAATTGGCGGTGGAGGTCTTGGCCGAAGCCCCGGCATTGTTGCAACAGATTCCGATCGAGTGGCAGCCCCGCATGTTGCAGTACGGCCTGTTGGTTGCGGAGCGGGATGCGACCGTCGCACAGGCTTATCTGCGCCGCTGCGCAAGCCTGGCTGGGTTGATTGGAGCGGACAACCGTGCCTGGAAGGTGTTCGAAGACTGGTTCAAGAGCGGCATGGAGGTATTGGCCTACGGCGTGGAAGGGGCCAGGGCCTACTTCGCATTGGAGACCAGCAAGGCCTTGGCGGCATTGGAGGAAGCCCAGAATGGGATGCCGCTCCGTCAGGTCGCGCGCTCACTCACGCTGTTCGCACAGGCGCTCTGTGGCAAGCCCGTGAGGGTCGAGCCGTTGCCGGATGAGGCGGCCCGGCCGAGCGGCGGAGGGCAGCCCGGAAAGCCACGCGCCCGCGCGACGGTCAGCCCTGACGGCCGAACCATCTTGGTGCCTCCGGTGATGCGCCGCGAGGCGGATCGGGAGGCCAACCGGCGAGCTTACGTGGTCATGGTCGCGCATGAAGCCGGCCATCTCGAGTTCGGCACCTATGACCTGGACTTGGCGGAACTGGGCGAGTTGGTCGAGACCGTCGCGGCCCGGTACGGCCGGTCGCCGCAGATCGCGAAGTCAACCCCGCACACGCTAGCCGATTTCTTCGCCCTGTATCCTCAACCTGGCGTCATCCGGGACCTGTGGACCATTTTTGAAGATGCCCGGGTTGAAGCGAGACTGCGCGCCGAGTATCCAGGCCTGCGGACGGATCTTGATGCGGCGGGCAAGGCGGCGCTGTCCCTGCGCTCGCTGACGCATGGCATGTCGGTGCGAGAGCTGGTGCTCGACGCCCTCTTGCTCGCCTCCAGCGGGTTGCCCGACGCCACGATCCCTGACGCGATTCAGGAGGCTGTGGCGGCCTGTTGGGCGCTCGGCCGGTCGGTATTGGCGGAGCAGGTGACGGCCGCCGATGTCCTCCGAATCATCGACCAGGTCTATGTGAAGATGGACGAGCTCCTAAGCGCGGCTGCCTCGCCGTCGAGCGAAGCTCCGGAGAATCGTTCGCAGGAAAATTCCACAGAGCAGATGGTTGGAGGACCCCAAGCCTCTGAAGTCCTCACCGAGACCTACCGACCGATCGACAATTGGCACTATCGCGGCGGGATGCAGCCGGAATTCATCGGCGCGGGGGGGCAGCAAGCGGATGAGTCGAGCAAAGGCGCCCAGCTTGTGCCGCAGGAGGGTGAGGCGGCAGGACGTGAGGCCGGAACCGCAAGCCGGCGCTCAGCCGAAGGCCGGGTTCGCGAGGGGACACAGAGCAAACAGGATCTGTCGGGCCGACAGGCGGCGCCCGATCGCTCGTCCGATGAACTGGTTGCCCTTGAAGATCGGCGGCGGCCCCGCTGGGAGCCGGCAGCGGACGGGGCCGGAACCTATCAGTACGATGAATGGGACGGCACGATCCGGGATTATCGTGCGCGATGGTGCCGCGTGCGGGAGCAACGGCAGACCTCGGAAGACGCGGATTTTGTCGAAGCGGTCTTGAACGAACATGGGGCGGCCATTCGCGTGCTGCGGAGGTATTTCGAGGGCATCCGTCCGCCGGCGCTCCGCCAGGTTCGGGGGCAGAGCCATGGCGATGATGTAGATTTGGACGCTGCCGTTGCCCTGCGCGCCGATCTTGCGGCTGGCACGGACCCGTCGGATCGCCTGTACATCCGGCGCGATCGGCGGGACCGTAGCGTCGCGGTGGCCTTCCTCGTGGATCTTAGTGGCTCGACCGGCCGGCAGATCGCGGAGGAAGGACGCCGGGTCATTGATGTCGAGAAGGCCGGGCTGGTCTTGCTCTGCGAGGCGCTGGAGGCTATCGGCGATCAATACGCGCTCTATGGATTCTCCGGACGGGGCAGGCAGGACGTGGAGTTTGTGGTGCTCAAGGACTTTGAGGAAGAGAGCCGGTCCCGGATCGCCGGCCGCATCGGGGCGGTGCAGCCGATGCACCAGAACCGTGACGGAGCGGCGATCCGGCATGCGGCGGCCAAGCTCACGGCCACCGGCGCGCGGGTGCAATTGCTCGTGCTGATCAGCGATGGGCGGCCGCTGGACGACCACTATGCCGGGGACTATGCGATTGAGGATACGAAGATGGCGCTTCGCGAAGCGGCTGCCAAGGGGATCGTGCCCTTCTGCATCACAGTGGACCGGGAAGCGGAGGGGTATCTGCGCCGCATGTACGGTGACGTGCGCTATGTCGTCATTGACGATGTCAAGGGCTTGCCGGAACGGTTGCCGCGGGTGTATCACCGTTTGACGGCATGAGGGACGTTCGGAGAATGGACTCTGCGCCGATGACAGACACAGGGCTTGTGACCAGATGACGGCTGACGCAACCAAGCGGGATGTGCCCCAATGGGTCTATAAGCTCTTCACCGGCCAGCAGTATCCCTATGTCCGCCGTCTGGCCAAGTTCGCGAACCGCGATGTGAAGCCCGGGGAGGAGCGGCGCGAGCCGACCCGCGAGGAGATCGACGCCAAATTTTGGGAAGTCTATCCGCGCTGTTGGGCCAAGATCCTTCAGGAAGTGAAGAGCGGAATGATCGTCACGTTTGTCGAATTGGGCACTTTCGAGCCGGGGACCTACCAGGGCTTGATCGACGCGCCGGAGGAATTTTTGGCGCAGCGTTACGGCAAGAAGAAGATCAAGGTGAATTTTTACGACGGCGAGAACTTCGTGTGCACGATCAATTTCAAGGTGGCAGGCTGGACGGAGCACGAGCAGCACTAAAAAGAACGCGTCAATGGTCACTCGTGAATCGTCAGCCGGCTGAACCACGATTCACCTATGACGATTGACGAGTGACGGAGAGGTTCATATGCGACCGAAAATCACAGTGGTGGGGGCGGGCAATGTCGGAGGGACGGTCGCCCAGCGGTTGGCCGAACGGAATTGCTATGACGTCGTGCTGGTGGATGTTGTCGAGGGCATGCCGCAGGGCAAAGCGCTGGATTTGATGCAGGCAGGCGCGGTCTATGGCCATGACGCGCTCGTGACCGGCGCCAATAATTACGAGGGGACCGACGGATCGGCGGTCGCCGTCATCACCTCCGGTATTGCCAGGAAACCCGGCATGAGCCGGGATGAACTGCTCTCCACCAACGCCCGGATCGTCAAAGGCGTGGTCGATCAGATTGTCGCCCGGTCGCCGCAGGCCTATCTGGTTATGGTGACCAATCCGCTGGATGCGATGGTCCACGTGGCCTTGAAGGTGAGCCGGTTTCCGCGGCACCGCGTGCTGGGCATGGCCGGCATTCTGGACTCGGCGCGATTCCGGCGGTTCATCTCGCTGGAGTTGGGCGTCTCTCCCGCCGAGATCCACGCGATCGTGCTGGGGGGGCATGGCGATACGATGGTGCCGCTTCTGCGCCATACCACCGTGGCCGGCCGTCCGATTACCGAATGGCTGCCTAAAGACCGGCTGGAGGCCCTGGTAAAACGCACGCAGGACGGGGGAGCCGAGATCGTCAACTTGCTGAAGACCGGCAGCGCGTACTATGCCCCGTCGGCCTCGGCCGTCGAGATGGTGGAAGCCATCGTGAGGGACCACAAACGCATCCTGCCCTGCTCGGTCAAATGCGAAGGCGAATACGGGCTGCGGGACATCGTGGGCGTGCCGGTGCAACTCGGCAAAGGCGGCGCCGAGCGGATCGTCGAATTCGATCTCTCGGCCGACGAGCGGGCGGCGCTGAACACCTCCGCCCGTGCCGTCCGTGAATTGTGCGATGCGGTGGATCGCCTGATGGCGTGAGGCTGCCGATTCTGACGGCCGCGGCTTGACATTGTGGATGGGCTTGGAGTACAGACTGCGGTCAAGTACTTAACCGGAAAGGCGGTGGCGCGATGAAGTTTCTCGAAGATCCCTATCAGACCCTGTGGGCCGGCCTCGGCCTCTCGGTCGTGTTGATAGTCGTGTTTCTGGGCATGGCGGGCGTGGGAGCGGGGGAGGCGGATTGGCTGGGCATCCTGTTCCGCTGGGTGCACTTCCTCGCCGGCATCACCTGGATCGGCCTGTTGTACTTTTTCAACCTGATCAACGCGGCGTTCCTGAAAAGCCTGGACGGACCGACAAAGAACATTGTGATCCCGAAGCTCATGCCTGCGGCCTTGAACTGGTTCCGTCACGGCGCGACCGTCACGGTGCTGGCCGGGCTCGTCCTTTACTTCTGGCTCTATTCCAAGGGGGGCACGGGAGCCTACGCCCTCGGCATCGGCGGGTTGCTGGGGATCATCATGATGGCCAACGTGCACGCGATCATTTGGCCGAATCAGAAGAAAATCATCGCCGCGGTCTCCCAGGCTGCGGCCGGTGGCCCGCCGCCGCCGCCGGAGATGGCCGCCTGGGGGCGGACGGCATTGCTGGCCTCCCGGGTGAACTTCATGCTCTCGATCCCCATGCTGTTCTTCATGGGAGCCGGAAGCCATATCAAATAGAATTTCCATCAGAATTTCTAGGGCCGACCAGCCAGGTCTTCCCTGAAAGGCCCAGCGCCCCTTGCTGTTTTCTTGGGGCGACTGGGCCACGTGAGCCGGAATTGAGCCCCACACCGGGCCGGTTGCTTGACGGCTTCCCGCGTAGAACCGTATAGTTACGCGTCGGCCTGGGGCAGGCCGGTCACGAGCCAGCATCATGGACACCAACCAGCAAGAAGGACGAGTGTTGCGGCCGCTTGAGGGGCCGGCGTGGGACCTGGCTGCCTATGCCAAGGCAGGCGGGTATGAAGCCTGGAAAAAGTGCGTGACCGAGTCCAAACCCCAGGAGATTGTCGAGGAGATCAAACGCTCGGGCTTGCGCGGTCGGGGGGGAGCCGGGTTCCCGACCGGGGTCAAGTGGGACAAGGTGCTCAACCACCGTGTGAAGGAGCGGTATTTCGTCTGTAACGCCGGCGAACATGAGCCGGGCACGTTCAAGGACCGGCATCTCCTCAAACACGCCCCGCACCAGTTGATTGAAGGGTGCTTGATTGCGTCTTATACGGTCGGCGCCAAGGCTTCCTTCCTGTACGTCAACCACGAATATCATGAGGAGCAGGAGAATCTCCAGAAGGCTCTCGAACAGGCGCGCGAGAAGGGATACATCGGGAAGAACGTGTTCGGCTCCGGGCGCGATCTCGACCTGGAAGTCTTCTCCGGGCAGGGCAGCTACGTGGCCGGTGAAGAAACGGCGATGCTCGAATCCATGCAGGGCCGTCCGGCAATGCCGCGACAGAAACCTCCGTTTTATCCGACCGACTTCGGACTTTACGGGAAGCCCACGCTCGTCAACAACGTGGAGACCCTGTGCAATATCCCGCTCATCCTGAGAAAAGGGGCCGGTTGGTTTAATGAGGTGGGGACCGAGAAATGTCCGGGGACGATGCTCTTCTCGCTGAGCGGCGCGGTCAACCGACCCGGCATATACGAATTGCCCCTTGGCACACCTCTCCGGAATTTGGTTGAGCGGTGCGGGGGAGGGGTCCCCAACGGCCGGAAGGTGAAGGCCGTGTTCCCCGGCGGCCCGGCCTTTCCGATGGTGACGGCGGAGCAGTTGGATCTGCAGATGGATTTCGATTCCCTCAAGAAAGCCGGCACCGGCCTTGGGTCGGCCGGCGTCATCGTGGTCGATGACGCCACCTGCATGGTGGCCAAGACGCTGCATTTTTCCAATTTCTTCAAGGGAGAAAGCTGCGGCCAATGTCCATCTTGCCGGATGGGCACCATCAATCTGGCGTCGCTCATGACGAAGATCGAATCGGGCGAAGGGACCCAAAAGGATTTGGATACGTTGTTGCAGATCGCCGGCTTTGTAAAGGGAACAGGCTATTGTACGCTCGTGACCGGGGCGGCCGTGCTCGTTCAAAGTGCCCTGAAGCTGTTTCAGGACGAATTTGAAGCCCATATCCGACTCCAGCGATGTCCTTATCAACCGGCGCCGGTCACGGCAGGGTCGGCGTAACGCCGGTCAACGGGTGAGCCCGATGCCACAGATTACCTTTCTTCATCCCGATGGAAAAAGCGGAGAGGTTCCGCGCAACGTGACCATCTTGGAAGCAGCCGAACTGCTCGGGTTTCCCTTGACTCACGATTGCGGAGGGAATGCTTCCTGCACCACCTGCCGGGTGGAAGTCCAATCGGGCGGCGATCAGTTGTCGGAGATCGATTTCGACGAGCAGGACCTGCTGGATCGCGAGGCGTTGAGCGAACCCTGGCATCGGTTGGGCTGTCAGGCGCGGGTGATGGGTGACGTGGTGGTTCGGGTGCCATTGCACAAGTGGGAGCGTCCTTCGGAAGCGGCGGGCGTACAGATGGTCGATCAGTCGTGCAATTTGATCTAGAACGCTAGAGGAGATGGGTGCTAACCCGGTAAGGAGGAAACCAGATGATTACCGTCACGGATGTGGCTGCGAATAAGATCAAGGAACTGATGCTGGAGGAGAAGGATGTGGTGGGCCTTCGGGTCTATGTGCGCGGAGGCGGATGCCACGGCTACCAATACGGGATGGCGTTCGAGAACAAGATCGGGGAGGACGACACCGTCATCGAAAAGAACGGGATTCAAGTCATCCTCGATCCCCAGAGCGCGCCGCTGTTGTCCGGCGCCGAAGTGGATTATGTCGATAGTCTTCAGGGTTCCGGCTTTGCCGTGAAGAATCCGCAGGCCAAGACGACCTGCGGGTGCGGCAGCTCGTTCAGCGCTTGAGCGCTGACGCGTGCCAGCCGAGTGCAATCTTGACGTCGGGGGTTCGTGGCCGGTCTCGCTCTCTGTGAGGGGACCGGCCTTTTTCATCCCGGGAGAATCACATGGCACAAGCGGCCAGTGTGACGCGACGATACCGTTTCAGCGCAGCCCATCGGTTGCATACGGACCAGCTCTCCGACGAGGAGAATCGGCGGGTGTTCGGCAAATGCAACAATCCGAACGGCCACGGGCACAACTACGTCGTGTATGTGACGGTGGGCGGCCCCATCGATTCCGTTACGGGACGGAGCCTTGATCTGGAGGGGCTGGATCGGGTGGTGACCGAGCGGGTGGTCCGGCGGTTTGATCATCAGGATTTGAACCGCGACCCCGCCTTCGCCGAGACGACGACGACGGGAGAAAACCTGGCGCGGCTGATCTGGGAAATCCTTCATGAGGCGATCCCCGACGGAAAGCTGGCCAAGGTGGGCGTGGTCGAAACGCGGGACAACTACTTCGAGTATGCCGACCCCACGTCTTCTCGCTGAGCGGGCCCGGTTCCTGATTCAAGCAAGGAGTTCTCATGCCACGAAGACAAACCGGCCGCAAGCGCGCGCTGTCCCGAGCCCGGGACGGACAGGCGCTAGGGCTGGAAGGGTTGGTGACACGGCTGCTGGTCGAGATCGGTGAGACCCCGACAAGGAACGGATTGCTCGAGACGCCACGCCGCGTGGCGAAGGCGCTGCAGTTCATGACCCGGGGCTACCATCAGAATATCGATCAACTCGTCAATCAAGCCCTGTTTCCGATCGAGTACGACGAGATGGTGATCGTGAAGGACATCGATTTTTTCAGCATGTGCGAACATCATCTGCTGCCGTTCTTCGGCCGATGTCACGTCGGCTATATCCCCAACAAGAAAGTCGTCGGGCTCAGCAAGGTGCCACGGATCGTGGACGCCTTCAGCCGGCGGCTGCAAGTGCAGGAACGATTGACCGTTCAAATTGCCGAAACGCTCCAGTCCAAGCTCAACGCGCACGGCGTCGGCGTGGTCATGGAAGCCCGGCACCTCTGCATGATGATGCGCGGGGTCGAAAAACAGAATACCGTCGCGGTGACCAGCCATATGCTGGGAGCGTTTCGAACTCAGGAGCAAACACGGCTTGAATTTCTCAAGCTGATCCGGCAGGGGAGCGTGGGCGACGGCGACTGATCGAAGCCGTCCTCAGGCCGATCTTAAAGCCTTTCAGCACTCCGCCAGATCAATCGAGCGAGGACAGGAATCGCCACAATGCCTGGTTGAACAACTCCGGCTGCTCGAGATTGGGGAGATGCCCCGCGTCGGGGATGATCTCCAGCCGTGCGCCGGGGATGCGGTCCGCCATCAGCCTTGCGTCCGAAACCGGGGTCGGCTGGTCCTGTTCCCCAACGATGACCAGGGTCGGGCAGCGGATCGACGGGAGGAGCGGGACCGAGTCGGGACGCTCGGCCATGGCCATCAGGTCCCCGGCCAGGCCGCTCAGTTCCATCCGCGCGATCATCGCTTCTACCTGCGAGACCACCATCGGATTGGACTGAAGCGTCCTTGGACAGAGCAGCTTGGGAACCATGATGTCTCGAACGGCGTCGGGCCCCTTCCGGTAGGCGGTCTGAGCCACCTGGAAACGGCCGGCCCGTCCCTCTTCCGTGTCGGCCTGGGCCCGCGTGTCGGTCAATACCAGCGCTTTGAGCCGATGGGCGTGGCGCCGGCAGAACATCAGCGCGATGTAGCCGCCCATCGACAGTCCGACCAAGACCACCGACTGCAAGTCGAGATGATCGAGTAGCCCCGCCACGTCGTCGGAGAACTGTTCCATCGTATACTGCCACAGGGGGGCGTCGGATTCGCCGTGTCCCCGCAGGTCAACCGTGAGGATGCGGGCTCGGTCGCTGAGCCCTTGTCTCTGGGGCGTCCACATCTCCCGGTTGAGGGGAAACCCGTGCAGAAAGACCACGGGCAGGCCCGTCCCTTGCTCCGAATAGGCGAGTCTGATGCCGTTCACGGTGGCGTAGGGCATGGGCGATCCGCGCAGGGGCGCAGCTCCGTAGGGGCTGTTCTCTACCATCTTCTCGCCTCAGGGGTCAATCAAGCTCAGATGGGACGGGCCGGCCGCCGATTGCGGGGGTTTGCGGTTCCGTATAGAATGGGGGCAACTCGCTCCTACTCGCCTATGTCCTTCCAACGGGACACGCAAACTGATCTCTATCGGGCCGAGGCCGGCTCGGATGTTTCTCACGCGCCGCTGGCCGAACGGATGCGGCCGCGTGACTTCGCGGAATTCCTCGGGCAGGAGGATGTGATCGGACCTGATCGACCGCTCCGTCGCGCGATCGAGTCCGATACCCTGTCCTCCGTCATCTTGTGGGGCCCTCCCGGGTCCGGGAAAACTACGTTGGCGCAATTGATCGCCAAACGGACCAGCGCCGTCTTCGTATGGTTCCCGGCCGTCACGAGCGGAATTGCCGAATTGCGGGCGGTCGTCAAGGCGGCCGAGCAACGCCGGGTCTTCTCCGGGCAACGCACCATTGTGTTTGTCGATGAGATCCATCGATTCAATAAGGCGCAGCAGGACGCGTTTCTTCCGCACGTCGAGAAGGGCACCATCGTGTTGCTCGGGGCGACCACCGAGAATCCCTCTTTCGAGGTCATCGCGCCCTTGCTCTCGCGGTCGCTGGTGGTGATGCTGCACGCGCTGCCCGATGAAGCGCTCGGTCAGGTGTTAGATCGGGCGCTGGCGGATCCTGCCCGCGGATTCGGTCACCTGCACGCGACGATGACTCCCGCTGCGCGCCGGCACCTGATCGCGTTTGGAAACGGGGACGCCAGGTCGGCCTTGACGGCCTTGGAGCATGTGGTCGCGCATACGCCACGGCAACCTGACGGGGGATTGGTGCTCGACGAACAGGCGGTGGCGGCGGCGCTCTCGAAGAAAGCCCTCCGGTACGACCGTGCCGGCGAGGAGCATTACAATCTTATTTCCGCCTACATTAAGAGTCTGCGCGACTCGGATCCGGACGGGGCACTCTACTGGCTGGCCCGTATGTTGGAGGGAGGGGAGGACCCGCTCTTTATTGCCCGGCGGATAGTGA
>DATIBM010000397.1:0-3919 GCA_035457545.1 Nitrospiraceae bacterium | reverse complement strand
GAGGGAGTGATGGTTCAATATGCCGGATCAATTGTTCGGGCACGGTTGCATCTTGTCCAGGTACCGCAACCGGAAATGATCACGATTGCCGGTGGAACGTTTCAGCGAGGCGACAAGACTGAAGGAGCCATCCGCGAAGTCACGAT
Source organism: Nitrospiraceae bacterium (assembly GCA_035457545.1). GTDB lineage: Bacteria > Nitrospirota > Nitrospiria > Nitrospirales > Nitrospiraceae > Nitrospira_G. The sequence continues at coordinate 3,773 of DATIBM010000397.1, read as the reverse complement.
CAAACCCTTTGCCATGGGAAAGTATGAAGTGACATTCGAGGAATACGATCGCTATGTCGAACTGACTGGGAGTAAACGGCCGGATGATCATGGGTGGGGGCGTGGTCGTCGCCCGGTGATCAACGTGTCGTGGGACGATGCGAAGGCCTATGCCAAATGGCTGTCCCAAGCGACCGGCCGGCACTACCGGCTCCCAACGGAATCGGAGTGGGAATATGCGGCGCGAAGCGGAGGGCAGGATGAGTTCTGGGCTGGGACCTCCGATGAGAGGAATTTACAGGACTATGCGGTGTTTGATCGCCTAATTGACAAAGGCACGGAGTCGGTTGGGACCAAGCAACCCAACGGTCTCGGACTTTACGATATGAGCGGGAATGTCTGGGAATGGGTGGAGGATTGTTGGCACGATAATTATGCCGGGGCGCCGGAGGATGGCTCGGCCTGGCTAGAAAGCGGCGGCGGCGACTGCGGCGCCCGTGTGGTCCGCGGCGGGTCCTGGGGCTACTCTCCGGTGTACCTCCGTGCCTCGAGCCGGGGCTGGCACCCTGCCGGCCTCCGGGGCAACGCGGTGGGCTTCCGTCTCGTCCAGGACATTCCGTAACCCTGTGCCCTTTGTCCTTTGACCCTTTACCCTTCCGAAACTCTCCCTCTCCCGATTTGTGATCGGGCGAGGGGTGGGGTGAGGGCAGGTGAGGCGAGCATGGCACCCACCCTTCCGCAGGCCGTGCAATCCTGCCAGGAGCTGCTCCTCTGGCTGATTCCTCAGCTCGACAAGTTTCCGCGAGTGCGCTCATCACGTCTTGTGTGCTTCCATATACGCGCGCAGCAAGGCATTAATCCGGGTTTGATACCCACGCCCTTGCGCCTTAAACCAATCCAATACTCTCCGATCCACTCGCATGGTCACCGTCGCTTTGGGTTCCGGGAGCACAAGCGTCGCGTGTTTGAAAAACGCCTTCCCGAGTTCGGGAATATCAGAGTAATCGATATCCTTGTCGGACATCGCGTCAATTTTGGCCCAGTTGGTCTTTGAGCGTTTCTTGGAAGAGGATTTTCTCACGGCTATTTGCCTTTCTTAGTGAGATGATTCGGATCGTGTGTGAACCTCGCCTCGTATAGGTCACGACCATCAGCCGACCTTGCACCAAGCCCAAGCCTTGCCAGCGCGGTTCCCCATAGTTCTTGCGCTCGTCTGATCTGACAAGCATGGGTCCTTGAAACATCTCTGGCGCATCCACGAAGTCAATTCCGTGCTTGGCGACATTGGCGATGCGCTTGGCTTCGTCCCATTCAAATTGCACAGCACCATTGTAAATATGAAATGTATGTACGTCAAATCCCGGCAGAGCTTCGGGAGAGCAGCTCTCGGCCTGGAGGCTCCCGCCGCTTCACGATTACATCAAGCAGGTCCTGCGCGTCCGGCCCTACCTCCGCTACGTGGACGACATGGTGGTGCTGGCGGACGACAAAGCCAGACTGGCCGACATTCGCGCGGCGGTGCATGAGCGGCTCGCCGCCGATCGGCTCCGGCTCCACCCGAACAAGGCGCATGTGACGCGCACGGCCGACGGGCTCAATTTGCTCGGCTATGTCGTGTTTCCGGATCGCCGCCGGTTGCGGAATGATAATGGCCACCGCTTCGCGCGGCGGTTGCGCCAAATGGCGCGGGCCTATGGAACCGGGCGTCTGGAATGGGCCAAGGTGGCGGCCTCGGTTCAAAGCTGGATCGGTCATGCACAGCATGCCGATACGGAGGGTCTTCGCCGTGCGATTTTCTCCCAGGCTGTGTTCACCAGGGGAGCGGGCCAAGAGACGGTCAGCGCGTGATCCGTGGCGGCTCCTGGAACAACAAACCGGAGCCCCTCCGTGCCTCGAACCGGAACAGGAACCAAGCCGACAACCGGAACAACAACCTGGGCTTCCGTCTCGTCCAGTCCGCCCGCACGGTACGGGTACTCGGTGCCGGCCCGGAGCCGGTCTGTTTACGGACAGACCGGGCGAGGCAGCGGGTGTCCATGAGCCTGCTTCCCGGCCTTCCGCTGACGCGGGAACGCCGAAGAGAGAGCCTGGGGTGAGGCGATCCGGGCCGGTCGGCCAGGCCGACGGCCCCGCCGCTGCGCTGCTGGGAGTGCTGACTGCTGTGATGAACCGAACCGTGATGAATCATGCGGGTTAAACCCCGTCACTCGTTAACCGTCAATCGTCATCCGTTTACCGTCAATCGTCATACGAGGAAGAGCAGGAAAGTCTCGCCCTATGCTGACAGCGAGACTTCTCGATTGACGCTTGACGTCTGACGTGTGTCGCGCCGCGCAGGACGCGCCGCGTTCCCAATATGTTGGGACAGTCCCAATAATTTGGGAAATCGTCCGTCTCCTCCTTTCGTTATCCCTCGTCAGATCCCAAGCCGACATCCTCAATTCATCGCGTACTTAGACTCTTCCAGACTCGCAAACCGCCCTGTGGCACTGCGGTTGCTCTATTCCCTGCCGTCACGCGGGATCAGCGAAGGATCAGCGAGGAATCAGGCCACCGACAGAGCGATGCTCCGAATCACAAACAAGACAGTGGCCCGGAACGCGCTGCTGGTTCTCGAAGGAAGGCTGGTGGGGGAATGGGTCCAGGTGCTCAAGGAGGAGTGCGCGGCGCAGATCAAGAAGGGGCGTGCTCTCTCCCTGGACCTTTCGGGTCTCACGTTCGTGGATCAAGACGGCATCGCATTGCTGAGGCAACTTAAGGGACTCAACGCGTCATTCATCGAGTGTCCGGCGTTCATCGCGGCGCTCTGTCGAACAAGGGGGGACGGCCATGCTGAGGATCATTCGGAGAACGACCGGTCAAGAAACCTTCGTCAAGCTGATGCCGGAAAGCCGAGCACCGGAATCAGGCGGGGATCGGCCGGATGATCCGAGCCCGGCTGCCTCCCCCCTGTCGCCGGGCGAGCAGGAATTGGTGTTGGCCTTGGCCGCCGGCGAGGAGGGCGCGTTCGCACAGCTTGTCTATCAATACCAGAAGCCCCTGTTTCGGCAAGCCCTGGCCTATGTGTCGAGCGAGGCGGTGGCGGAGGAGGTCGTGCAGGAGACCTGGCTGGCGGTCATGGACGGCATCAAGCGATTTGAAGGTCGGTCGTCGTTCAAGACCTGGCTCTATCAGATTCTCATCCATAAGGCCAAGTCGGCTGGTGTGAAGGAGTCTCGTCAGATCCCGTTCTCCGCGATGGCCGACCGGGATGACGAGTCGGATGGGATGCCTCCCGAGGCCCAGGGGCGCGAAGCCGTGGCCCGCGAGGCCGGCGGTTCCTGGACAGTGGGCGTGGCGGACGAAGACACCCCCGAGGATCAGATGTTGGCCGAGGAGTGCCGGCGGGAGATTACGCGCGCCGTGCGGGCCTTGCCCCCCGCCCAGCGACGGGTGATGGAACTGTATCACTTCGAGGAATTGACGTCGGAAGAAGTCTGCCGGCGGTTGAAGATCAGCGAAAGCAATAAGCACGTGCTCCTGCACCGAGGCCGGAATCAGGTGAAGAAAGCCGTGGACGGGTACTTTGGGGGAGACCGGCGCCGCAGCAATACCGTGCGGCAGGTCTACCGATTGGGGCTGGCGGCGTAGCTTCTCCGCCGGGCCGTTGGTAAGGAATGCGGAGGAACACGGACAAACTCAGCAGTCATGTCAATGAAGGAGGCCGAACGATGAAAGCCGTCGCCGTACTCCCGGGACAACCGAATTCCCTCCATCTGGCTGATCTGCCGAAACCGTCCGTGCACGACATCCCG
>DATIBM010000396.1:0-21046 GCA_035457545.1 Nitrospiraceae bacterium | reverse complement strand
GTCCCATTGTGTTCCCCTCCACATTCACTTTGCCGGGCAGGACCTGCCAGCCGCCGCCGAGTGACGTTTCCGCCCGCACGATAAAATTGATGACCGCCGGCTTCTTGAAGCAGAGGTGGGCGGTGTCATTCGGATTGAGTTTCGCGACATCCCGGTACAACCCCATCCAGTTGGTGAATCCGCGGTGGCAGGAGAGATCGTCCGTCGTCACGTTGGGCACTTCGACCCGAACGGGAAGCTTCCGGAGATTGACCCAACGAACCTCGTCCCCGGGTTGCACGCGAAGGCTGTCGGAGGAAAGCCTCTCCTCTATCTTCACGTCTTGCACAACCCCCGTCCGACTGGTGTCGGGCAAACTCGCGCAACCATAGGCTGCCACACCGAGCACGAGCACCGACCATGTCCAGACCCCTCTTCTGCAAATCATATGAACCCTCCTTTGAATAAAAAGTTGAACCCCCCGCACACATTTGCTCCACCGACTGGGAATCGGCCTGCCGGCGGACCGTATGCTCTCTCCGCGGCTTCCGTCTCCTTTCCCTTGCGCCTCATGGACACCGATCATGCCCTGGCTTTCCTGAGCGCGAGCGTCCAGTCCACCAGCGCCTTAAGCAATTCCCTGATCTTCTCGGAGGTCTTGGGGTCCTTCAGGTTGCCCTGCTCATCAAACTTCTCGGCGGCATTGGCGATCAGGACCTCCGGCTGGTTCAGCGGGAACATATTCAAGAAAACGAACATCTGGCGCAAGTGATATTGCGCGCGGCCGGTTCCCAACATGCCGATCGACGCGCCCATGACGGCGACCGGCTTCCCATTCCATGCGCTGTCGCCATAGGGACGGGAGGCCCAATCGATGGCGTTCTTGAGCACGCCTGGCACGGAATAGTTATACTCCGGGGTCACGATCAGGATCGCGTCCGCCCCCGAGATCGCCGCCTTAAATTGTCGCACGACGTTCGGCGGCTCTTTCTCATGATCCTCATTGAATGGCGGGATGCCCTCCAGATCGAACGTCTCGAGCGTGCTGCCGGGAGGAACAAGCTTGACCGCGGCTTGGAGCGCGAACCGATTGTAGGACTGTCTTCGTAGACTCCCCGCAAAGCCCAGTATTCTGATTTCATCGGCCATCATGTTTCTCCATGCGGTGAGAAATGCGCTCGGACACGAGAACTCGCACTCACGATCCCCGTTACTTCCTGAGCGTCAGCACATAGGCCAGCACGTCCTGGAGTTCCGCCCCGCTGAGCTGCGTCTTCCACGCCACCATCGCGGTTTTCGGCACCCCGTTCTCGATGATCTTTTGCAACTCCGCCTCGGACTTTTTCTTGCTTTCGGCGCTCGTAAAGTCTCCTGCCGGCGGCTTCAGCGCCTTTCCGACCGGCCCGTCGCCTTTTCCCTGCGGACCGTGGCAGGTGACGCACTTGGCCTGATAGATTGATTTTCCCTTGGCGGCATCCCCGCCGGCGGCGGACACGAACTGCGTCATCGAGGACCACCCCCATGCCGCCATCAAAGTGGCTAGCACTACCGCCAATCGATATACCTTTGGCATCATCTCCTCCTTCCTTATGATGTGATTGGTTCTCAATAGGAACTCCAATGCCGGATCATGTAATAAATCCCCCAGACAATCAGCCCCAACGCGACCAGTTTGAGCCAGGTTGGGATGTAGCCGCTCCGTTCCCGTATTCCGGCCGGCTCATAGAGATAGGTGCTTGGCTCGCCACCGGGCTCTGCCGGCTGATTCGGCGCCGCCGTTCGATCGTGCGGCGGAGGGTCCTTGATCATGCTTGCCTCAATGCGGCTGCGCCGCCATGCCGGTCACGGTGTCTTGACGAGGTTCGGCTGTCGTCACAAGCTTCCGGGCATCTGCGCCAGCCGACATCGCCGCCCAGATCTTCGCTCTGGCGAGCGGCCGCTCTGCTTCCTTGATGCCGGCGGCCACGAGCTCCGCCTCATGGGCCTCCGCACGCAGGGACTGAACGTAATGCACGAGGTCCCAGACTGCCTCCTCCTTGAGCCCATCGAACGGAGGCATCGGCGTTCCGCCGACCCCGGCAACGATCGTCTGAAAGAGATGCGGACCGTCATGTCCCAGTTTCACACCACCCTGAGCGCCGGCCGGCAGGGAGAGATGGGCCGGCCTGATCGGGTTGCCCCAGTCATCAGTAAGGAGGCCAGGCTGCCCCAATGGACCATCGGCCTTGCCTTCAGCTCCATGGCAGAGCGCGCAGTTGCTTTGAAAGAGGGTGTTACCCCTTTCAATCGAAGCCGGCGTCACCGGAGGTTCCGGGGGAACCGCAATGAGCTGCCCCGCTGGGTCACGGCCCCATCGATCGGAGAACGTCTTGAGATAGTGAACCACGGCCCACCGTTGGCGGTCGGGAATTTCCTGCATGGATGGCATCGACGTGCCCCAGAGACCGTGGGTCAGCGTGGCGTACAGGTCGGCATCGGTCGGCAAGGAGTCCTTCCCGGTGGTGGATCGGAATTTGAAGAGCCCGGTCGTGAAATCCCGGGGTTTCGGATTCAGAAAAGCCGCCGACGGTCCCTTCCCATCGCCCTTCACACCGTGACAGCCGGCGCAGCGGCGTTCGTAGACCTCCTTGCCGAGGGACAGCAGTTCCTCTCGAGCTTGTGGAGTCCCGGGCAGCGCCGCTGCGCCGGATAGCCTGGTCGACATCGATCCCGCTCGCCAATCGCCGATCGAAGTCCCTAACCGTTGCAGATAGGCCACCAGGGCCTTGCCGTCTTCCGTCAATTGAGGCGGGTCTTCATGCGAGCCGGCATCAAAGAGCCACGGAAACCGGGGCATGATCGAATCGCGGACCACCTCGGAGGGGTTCCAGAGGTGCGCGATGTGCCAGTCGTCAGCGTATTTGCGTCCGACGCGCGAGAGGTCCGGTCCGATGCGCCTGGTGCTGAACATGTGCGGCCGGTCATAGGCCGACTCGCCGATCTGGGAAACCGGACCCCATCGGAGCGACTCTCCGGTCACCGGCCGGATGTATTGGGAATGACAATGCCAACAGCCGTCTTGGATGTAGATTTGCCGGCCATGCCGTTCGAGCGGCGAGTAATCCTCCACGCGGACCGGCAGATCGGTGACGGCATCCAGCACGGTGGTGACGCGGGTGGCCGGTTGAAGCCAGGGGATCAGGCCCAGTAGGACCACGGCAACAGAGAAGAACCCCATGCCTGCCACGATGCCCACTGTGGAGGGATTTTCAAGCCAGCTCGTACCGGGGAGCATCGCGATCGGCTGGCGCTGGGTCGGCCGTGGCTCAGAGCCCTCCGCCTCCAGCGGTGCGCCCTCACGCACGGTTCGATAGAAGTTGTACGCCATGAAACCCAGCGCCACGTCCATCATGGTCCCCACGATGGTTCTGGCCACCCACCAGGGCTGCATGGCTTTCACGGAATCGACGAAATCCGCGCCGTTCTCCAACATCGACCCTTGAATGAACCCCTGCGCCGTCAGTCCGAGGATCATCGTCGTAAATCCCGTCACCGTGAGCCAGAGATGCCAGCTTGCCAGCCGATCGCTCCAGAGGTGCCTGCCGGTCACGCGCGGCCAGACGTAATACAGGCCTCCGACCACCCAGAGGATCATGGCGCCGAACACGGTCAGATGGGCATGGCCGATCACGAAATCGTTGAAATGGGTGAGTTGCTGAAATCGATACAGGGATTCGACGGACCCTTGGAAGCTGCCGATGAGGTAATAGACCACCCCGATCATCAAGAACTTGGCCGCATAGTTATCGGCTCCACCGCCGCCCAGGACGGCGCCCCATCGTCCCAGCATGGTGCCGAAGAAATTCACGATGACGGTGAAGACCGGAATGATCATCCACATGCTGTGGACGATGGACACCGTTTGCGTCCAATGCGGAATGGGACTGTAGAGATAATGGTGCGTGCCGACAAGCGGATAGAACAACGCGAGCGTCCAGAAACCCAAGAGAGAGAGTTTGTGGCTGTATAGCGCGTTCTTGGCCGCGAGCGGCAGGAAGTAGTAAATCGTGGCGAGGCCGGCCGGGGTCAACCACAGCCCGACGACATAGTGGATGTAGAGCCCGTGCATCGCGGCATTGTTGACGCCTCCCATCTCTCCGTAGGGCAACAGGATATTCCCGATGAGCAGGTTGAGCAGGGTCCAGATGGCGGCGGCAAGCGTATACCAAAGGGAGACATAGAACCGCGCGACTCGACGACGGAAGATCGTCCCGAGCACTTGGATGGTCAGACCCAGAAACACCAAATAGCGCAGAGCATTGAAAGGCCACTCGAACTCGGCGTTCTCCACGCCGATCATGTAGCCCATCAGCAGCGAGAGCGACCCGAGCGCCAGAAAGGCGTTCCACATCAAGAGGAGTCCCCATCCCCATTCGACTTTGTACAGCGGCGTCCCGCACAGCCGTGGAAGAAAATAGTAGAGGAGCGCGATGAAGGCCGTGGTGAACGACCCGAAGATCACCCCGTTCGTGTGCACGGGACGGAGCCGGCCGAATGTGAACCAGGGCATACCGCCCAGAAATTCGGGATTATGGAACTGAATCGAAACGAGGATGCCGACGAAGGGGAAGACGGTGAGCCAGACGAGCGCCCACCGGGCCCAGGCTTTTACCAGGAGTCTATCGACGAAATCCGTCTCATGCGTCTGGTCGGTCATGGCAGATTCCTGTGCATCCACACATCGACGGCTCTACGATCGGGAATGCGTGAGCGCACCATTCAGTGAGGAACATGCCACCTGAACTCCGAAGGAGAAGGAATCTATTCCTTGAGGATAACGCCGCAGGCAATCCGCGAACCTCCGGGAGCATCCTTCGTCGATGGCTCCGGAAGATATTTATCCTCAAGTTCATGGATGATGAACGCACTGCCATCTTTGTCGAACAAGCTTGTGAGTCCCTCCGACAACGTGACACGGCTAGTGACGGTGTACAGACTCCCTCTCCGGTCCTCGTTGACCGAGAGATTCGGCAAGTCACCGAGATGATAGGGATGATTGCCCAGCCCCGGACTCACATTCGCATCCGGATTGATCTGAGGATCGACGTTGCCGTCGTAGTGTCCCTTCGCCGCAGAGAACGGCTCGCAGCTTCCTGTCTCGTGGATATGGATCGCGTGCCGGCCCGGGCTCAGTTTGCTGTCCGGAGTCCCTTCGAGCCGGACTGTGATTCGCACTCGACCTTCGTATTCCTCACGCAGCTTGGCTTCTCCTTTAATCCCGGGGCCGGCGATTGCAGCCTTGGCGTGCAATGGACTCGCTCGCTTCCCTGTATAATGCCGGGTGCATCCCGCCACGTTTGCCATAGCTACGACGCCGAGAAGTACGTACAGAACCGCTCGAGATCTCATAGATCCTCCCTGAACCACCATGCCCTCCTGGTGACGCGCGGACTACTAACCTGGCGGGCACACGAATCGGAGGCGCCACATGACCAACGGCAGCTTCGATTCCACGCACACTCGCACGTCACTCCGTTACTGCGCCAGTCTGACATCAATCACGGTACCTTGCTCGTTCAGCTCCACCACGAGGTTGGATCCATCCGCGATCGGCGTGGTCTTCACTTCCATACGCTCCAGTGGGAATTCTTTCACTCCTTCCGGCGTGGAGAGCTTGACCAGATTCTTATTTGGCCCGCTGCGGATCAGCTTGGCGAACACCAGGCGGTGCGTCTCAGCCTTGACCTTGTCCTTTCCATGCACGTCGATGACCATGCCCTCTTCATTGATCCACAGGGAGACATGGTCGCCGACTGCCGCATCGGCCGGGGCATACTACTTCATGAGCGTGTACTGGGCGGCCGGCGTCTTCACATAGACCAATGCCGCATCCATCTTGGTGACCGTTCCATCGACTTGAATCACGTAGCCCGGCTTCGTGCGCGGGTGCTCGTCAAAGGCCATTTCCACGGTGAAGCGATGGATGTCGATCATCTTCCCCGCTTCATTCAGCTCGATCGTCACCGGAGCGCCTTCCTCGAGCGTGGACATCTTGGATCGACCGGTTTGCACGTCAAACGTCTTCTCCCCCTCCGGCGTCCACAGTTTGATTTCCTTTTTGTCAGGTGACGCATATGTCAGGTTACCCGTCGCAAAACGGTGCGCATGGGCTTTGTCCCCTTTGCGATGGACGTCGATGACCGCGTTGTTCTCGTTCACCTGCATTTCGACTTCTTCTCCCACTTCGAGCCCTTTCGGTGTGACGGCGGATGCGATCCGCATCGTCCCCCACGGTGTCTTCACCGTGATCATTCCCGATTCCACTTTCGATACCACACCGCCGACCTTCATGTGCGTGGCTCTTTTCCCGGACTTCCCACCTTCATCGGCTGATCCGTAGGGCGCCAGGATGGCCAGGCCCAGGATGATCGAACCGAGAACCATCGTCTTGCGCATCATCGTGCTCCTTTTCAAGTAGCTCAATGATTCCGGCTGCCGTTGAATTGACTCCTTCACAGGATCCTCGTTGGTTATACGTTAGACATCTCTCCTGCAGTCCTGTAATCCACAGGACTGAGGCTCCGGCCTCCAGAAGTCCACTGCCAAACCAGAATTCCGTTTCGATCCTGTTCCCCGTTGCAGTTGTCGAATCGTGATTTCCTGATTGGAACCGATGTTGTTTCCCTTACTTACTCGCGTACTGTTGCGCGAACCACTTGTCACAGACAATGGCATGACGCATTGGCCCCAGAGGGAGACAATATTGATAGGATAGGTGGACAAATGCAATATCGTCACATGGGTAACACTTCGTGGGAAGTCGTGCTCCAGTCACCACAGCCGATTTAATTTGCCGAAAGTTTGTTCTACAAGCGCAACGGTTTGATCGGCGACACGACGGCCTCGGGATTGTTCTTCCAGATCGCTTCGTCCGCATCGACGTAGAGCTCCACCTCGTTTCCGTCCGGATCTCGCAGGTAGAGGCTCTGGCTCACCGTATGGTCGCTCATGCCGTCGATGGAAATGCCGGCTTCTTCCAGCTCGCGCTTGGCCTGGCGCAGCTCGTCCAGACTGTCGCCGACCTTGATCCCGATGTGGTACAGGCCTCGGCGCCGGCCCTGAAGCGGTCCGGGCGCGTCGCCGACCTGGATCAGCAACAGCTCGTGGTGCGTCCGGCCCGATGTGAGCGCGGCGGCCTGCCCGTGAAAAATCCTGCCCACTTCCTTGAAGCCCAGCAGGTCACGATAGAACGTCAGCGACCGCTGAAGCTCCTTCACATAGAAGACCACGTGTCCCAGATATTGAGCCTTCATCGCATGCACTCCTAGGAGCCTGTCCGACATTGACCTTTCTACTGCGACGAACGATCTGCAGCCATCTGCGTCGTTCTCGGCCCAAAATAATCCTCAATGTATTCCAGCGAATACACCTCCGATTTTTTCGGGCCTGCGGCCTCGCATCTTGCCGCACCTCCTCCGCCTCGTCACGAACGGTAATGTCGGACAGGCTCCTTGTTGAGCGAGGGCGACCGGAGCAACGTTCTGACCGCCGCGTGCGCCAGCACGACATCGGGGTCTCGTTGCAGCGCGTCGTAATAATGTCTGCCGAATCCATCGCCCTCTTCCGATGGCGTCAGGAGAGTCCGCAACGTCGCAAGAAGGGCGCTGATCTCTGCATCTGCCGATGCCTCCTCCTCTTCGGCCAGCTCACTGAGCCGCACCATCAATTGAGACAGAGTACGCAACCAGACGAACCAGCCATCCCCCAACACAAGCTGAAGGAACTGACCATTGGATGGAATCCGCCCATGCACCCGTTCATAGGTCAGCCGTTCGCCGTCCAGCAACGCCTTATGGAGACGAAGCAGCGCACGGGACAGGTCGTCCAATTGCGCGCGTATCTGATTCTGACCCGGCATGATTCGCCTCTTCACCTACGGCTTTCCGGCCGGCTTCGCACCGCCTCCCGTGCCGATCGGAACGGCGGCTCCGTTGATCTGGGCGGCCTCGTCGGAGGCGAGAAAGAGCAAGGTCTGAGCGATAGACGCGGGTCTGGCCCATTTCGACGGATCGGCATCGGGCATCGTCTTTCTATTGCCGGGCGTGTCGATCGTCGTGGGCAGCACTGCGTTGACGGTCACGCCGGAACCTTTCAACTCAAGCGCCAGCACGTTGATCAACGCGAGCAACCCCGACTTGGCGACGATATAGGCCGCGGCGCCCGGGAAGGGCTCGACCGCCGCCCAGGCTGCGACATGCAGGAGGCGACCGGCCCCGCGTTCCACCATCTGCCGGAGCACAGCCTTGGAAAGCAGAAAGGCCGCCGTCAGGTTCGTCGTCAGCATCCGCTGCCAGAGGGCCGCATCCGTCTGCTCCACAGGTCCCGGGGCAAACCCGCCCACCAAATTGACTAACACATCGATGCGTCCGAGCTTCCGAATGACCTCGTCCACGAGCCGGTGGACATCGGCTTCATCGGTGACATCCGCCTTCAGGGCCAGGCGCCCGTCTGTGTGATCGGCGGACGGATTCCGGTCGGCCGTGACGACGCGGGCTCCCGCAGCCAGAAAGGCCGGGACGATCGTGCGGCCCAAGGCCCCGGACCCTCCGGCGATCAACGCCACTTTGCCTTCGACGCTCATCCTGCTCCTCCAAGGTGCGTGATGGTCAGAACCGCTCAGGCCTTTTTCCCGGTATCGTAGTAAAACCGCTCCTGCACGATCTTGCCGTTGTTCCACTTGGCCACGGACACCTGTTCCATGTGGACCGGCTGGCCGTTGGTCGCGATGAAGTCCATCATGCATTCATAGAACGTCACATTGTCGCCGGCCGCGCTGGCCTTTACCGTGAATCCCTTCCATTCCTTGACCCCGTTCAGAAACTGCTTCTCCCGCTCGATGTTGGCGGCCAGCCCCTTCGTTGGTGGATTCGCATTGTCCTGCATGACGGTGTCGCGATCGTAAAATTCATTCATGGCCTCGATGATCTTGCCGTTGCGGATGTGGTCAAGCAGGCCTTGAAGCCGTTGCTGAAGATTGGTTGTACTCATCATGTTTCCTCCTTTCCTTCTGTACGGTTTGACGTGAAGGTAATCCCCAGGTCCTGCACTTCCCGGTAGGGAAGGAGCCAGACCAGCGATTCGTCGGAGAGGTCGCCGACCTGAATCCGGTTGCCCCAGGGATCACGGAAGTCACAGCGAAAATCGGGGTGCAGGTTGATCTGGTACTTGTTCACGAGCTTCCGCCTGACTTCCTCGATCTGTCCCTCGTCCCGCACCATGAGGCCGAAGTGCTTGACGCGATCGGGCCTGAGTTCCGGCACCTCGAAGATCGCGAGAAACTGATGCTCCCCGAGCTTGCACCAGACCGCGCCTTCGCCGCCGCGCAGCATCTCCAGGCCGAAGACATCGGCATAGAACTCGGCGGCCTTCTTCGCGTCATCCACCTCGATGGCGATGTGATTGACGCCGTAGACGTGAACGGCCATGGTAGCGTCCTCCCTCTTTCAACCGTTACCGCACTGCCTCCTTCGCCAACCCCTCGCGCAACCAAGCGGCCAGCGTCGGGGGCGGGTGGGCGCCCGAGAGACCAGGCCTGTCGGCGATGAGAAAATGAGGCACGGCCCGAATCCCCAGGCGCAGGCCTCGCCGCTCCTCCTCGCGGACCGACGCTCCGCTCGTCTCGGTTTCCAGGCAATGCAGACTCCGTACGCGATCCAACCCGGCTCGCGCGACTAACTCCACGAGGACATCCCGTTCGCCCAGGTCCGCCCCTTCCTCGAAATAGCCTTTGAACAGGGATTCCACGACGGCATCCTGTTGCTGCTGCTCCCCGGCCAACCAGATCAGCCGGTGCGCGTCGAAGGTGTTGGGCGTGCGCGGGATGCGGTCGAACGCGAAGGCGATGCCCGACTGGCGTCCCGCCTCCCGCACGTGCTCCAGCATGGACTCCACTGCCTGCGGACTTCCGAACTTTGCCTCCAGATAGGTCTTGCGATCCATTCCCCGGCTTGGCATCGTCGGGTTAAGCTCGAACGGGCGCCACCGCACTTGGACGGTGGCCTGAAGGCCGGCCAGTTCCAGCGCGGCCTCCAGGCGTCGTTTTCCGACATAACACCAGGGACAGACCACGTCCGAGTAGATCTCAATAGTATGAGCTGCCATGTGTGGTTCCACGTGAGAATCCTTTCAGGCCCGACGAAGAACGGGTCAGGAGAGATGCCCCATCCTTCCCGCCCGGTAATCGCTTAGCGCCTGGACCAGTTCCGCCTGCGTATTCATGACGAACGGCCCGTAGCGCGCGATCGGTTCATCGATCGGTTCTCCGCTCAGCACCAGGATGGTCGCGTCCGATTTCGCATCGAGCAGCACCTGCTCTCCCTTTTGGCCGAACAGGACGATCTCGACTTCCCGCACGGATTGCGATCCGTTCACCTGCACTGTTCCATGCAGCACGAAGACCGCCGTGTTGAACCCTTCAGCCAGCGACAGCTCGACCTGATGCGCGGCCGCCAGCCGCAGATCGTACAGGTGGATCGGGCTGAACGTCGTGGCCGGACCCTTGACCCCGCGAAACTCTCCGGCGATCACCCGAAGCCGTCCGGCTCCTCCGCCAAGGTCTACCGAGGGGATGTCGCCGGTCACCAGCGTCTGGTACCCAGGCTTCGACATCTTGGAGGCCTTCGGCAGATTCACCCAGAGTTGGATACCCTCCAACAGCCCTCCCTGTTTGGCAAATTCCTTCTCGTGCAATTCCTCATGCACGATGCCGGCGGCGGCGGTCATCCACTGCACATCGCCGGGACCGATGACGCCTCCGCTTCCGGTCGAATCACGATGCGCCACCTTGCCATGATACATGATCGTGACCGTCTCGAATCCCCGGTGCGGATGTTCGCCTACGCCGAGCTGCCGGTCGGTCGGCGGAAAATGATGCGGACCCATGTAGTCCAGCAGTAAAAATGGGGACAATTGCTCGTCCACGCCGGCGCCCGGAATCATATTGCGCACCGGGAAGCCGTCCCCGACCATATGCCGTGACCCAGGTTGATAGACTCCGAGCACTTCCTTTTCCGCCGTTTTGATCGTCATGATGGCACCTCCGTCACCGGCACCTGCGCCGTCAGGCTCAGGTCTACGGTTCGCTCGATCCGCTCCTTGATGCGTGATTTGGGCAGAGCGCCCACGAACCGGTCCTTGATCTGTCCCTGGTCGAACAGGATCATGGTCGGGATCGATTGGACCCCGAACCGCTGCGCCAGATCAGGCTGCTCGTCCACGTTCACTTTCGCAACCGTGACAGCGCCATTCCATTCGCGCGCCAGCTCGTCCAGAATCGGCGCCACCATCCGGCAGGGTCCGCACCAGACGGCCCAAAAATCCACCAGCACTGGCACGGGGGATCGCAGAACCTCCTGCTCGAACGTCGCACCGGTCACGGTTTTCGTCGCCTGTTTCTCCATACTTTTCTCCAGGTTCGTTTGCATGGCCACCTCCTTGATCCTTTCGTTGATCCTTATCCTGCCGCTCTCCTCAGCCCTGCTTGGGATACCGAGATTCGACAGGGGGTCCATCACGCGGCCATCTTCGAAAGCGCCTCCGAGAGCGTGACGACTCCGCGCACGACTGACTCGGGAGATTCATATACGATCGATCCATTCGCGAACGCTCGATACAGCTCCTCAAAGAGTGCCGCGGCCTCGTCCGAGAACCCGAACGCCTTGAACGTCGGCACGACATCGCTCAACGGCGCCGGTTGGGCCGTCACCGGCCGTTTGAAGAGCTGGCTCAACGCCGCCGCCACCTGTTCCGGGCTGTAGGATTCGGGCCCGGACAACTCCAGGACCTGGCGGCCGCGCGGCCCGGCCATGAGCCGCTCCGCGGCGATGCGGCCGATGTCCCAAGTCGAGATCATCGGAATCTTCATGTCCGGCGGAATGAAGGTCGGCAACAGACCCTGCTCCCTGGCGACTCCGAGCACCGTCGCCCAGTTCTCCATGAAATAGGCCGGTCGCAAGAACGTGACGTGCTTCGTGACCGCCCCGAGCCTTGCCTCGGCGTCTCGCTCGGCGAGGATCGGGCCCGTGCCTTCCGGCAACTGTGCCCCCTCAGAGGAGAGAAACACCACATGGGCGACGCCGCTCTCCTTCACGGCCTGCGCTGCCAGGTCGAGAATTCGCCGTTGCTCCTCCAACCAGGCGCTTGCCGCATAGTTGGGGGGCGACAGCAGGTACACGCCCCTGGCTCCCGCCAACGCCTTGGTCATCGCAACAAGGTCCTGGTACGAGGCCACCGCGACCTCCGCGCCCTTGGCCTTCCAGGCGGCGCCCTTCTCCGGAGTCCGCACCACCACCCGGACAGGCTGGCCTTGAGTGAGCAATGTCTCCGCCACCACGGACCCCGTATGCCCTGTTGGACCCAGGACGACGTACATGAGGTGGTCTCCTTTCCGCTGTCTTCAGAGGCCCGCTGCCGGACCATTGAATTGGTTGATCATCCGATCGACCGGCCGGTTGAACGGCGGAGCTTGCGATTGCCCGCATCGACCGTGACAGCACACCCGCTTAGAACTGAACCGATCCGTCCGTCTCCCAGATCAACACTTCCGCCCCAGTTCGCGCATCGGCGGTCAGCGTCCTCGCTCCGGCCGCGGTGAGTCGCACCGCGTCTCCGGTTTCCAACCGTCCGGCTCCTTCCAGTTGCACGGCGCCGCCGGCCACATAGAGGTGCACGTATCTGTTGTCCGGCACGGTGACGCTGCCGCCCGGCTTCAACCGTCCTCCCCACAGGACCGCTCCCTTTTGTCTGATCGAGATCGCGGCCTCATGCGCCTTTCCCGAGGCAATCGGGACCAGCCCGCCTTCCTCAAGCTGGCGATTGATATCGAGCTGCTCATAGCCAGGCGCGATCCGCTCCGTATCGGGCACCACCCACATCTGGATGAAGTGCACCTCCTTGCTGGCATGCGGGTTCATCTCCGAATGCCAGATGCCCGTCCCGGCGCTCATGCGTTGGGCCAGGCCCGGATAGATGATGCCGTGGTGGCCTTCCGAGTCCTTATGTTCCAGCTCGCCGTCCAACACCCAGGTCACGATTTCCATGTCCCGATGCGGATGGGTGCGGAACCCGCTACCGGCCTTCACCCGATCGTCGTTGCTCACCAGCAACAACCCATGATGGGTGTTCGACGGATCATAGTGGTTCGAAAAACTGAAGCTGTGCCACGAATCGAGCCACCCGATCTGCGTGTGAAACCGATCGCCCGCGCGACGGATGTCGATGGCCGGGGTCGTGCTGCGTCCTGCTTCCATGATCAGACCTCCTTTTAGCCCGCATTATTCACGAGAATTCGTGACGAAACCGCGGAGATGCCACGCGAGACGGGCGCGCGGAGCTGCGAGAGCCCGAGGCATACTTGTGACAGTATGTCGAGGGAGCGAGCGGCGAGCCCGCCCGGCTGGCCGCCCTTTGGGCACGGCCAGCCTTGTCGCAGCGGCATATCGGCGGTTGCAGTAGAAGTCATCGTGAATAATGCGGGCTAGATTCTTCCGCGATGATCGTGCGCACGAGCCGCTCGCCGCGACGGAGGAACGTCATGGGCGTCCGTTGCCCCACCTTTTCCTCCACCAGCAACCGATGCAACCCGTCTACATCACGGACGGGCTGATCCCCATAGGCGAGGATCACGTCGCCTTCAACGAGGCCGGCCCGCTCGGCGGGACTGTTCCGCTCGACCGAGACGACCAGGATGCCGCTCTCCACCAACAGTCCATGGAATCGCACGACGCGCCGGGGCAACGGGACGTTCTGGCCGACCACGCCGATATAGCCGCGGCGTATCCTCCCGTCCTTGATCAGCCGGGCCGCCACGAACTTGGCCGTGTTGATCCCGATCGCAAAGCAGAGCCCCTGCGCCGGGCGGATCACCGCCGTGTTCACGCCGATCACGTCCCCGCGCGAGTCGACGAGCGGGCCCCCGGAGTTGCCCGGGTTCAGCGCCGCGTCGGTTTGGATCACGTTGTCGATCAGGCGCCCGGAGGCCCCGCGCAAGGTCCGGCCGAGCGCGCTCACGACGCCGGCGGTGATCGAATACTGAAACCCGTAGGGATTGCCTGCGGCGATCGCCACTTGGCCGACTCGAATGGCCTGCGAATCGCCGAGCTGCGCGGGCACGAGGCCCGGCGCATCGATCCGCAGCACCGCCAGATCCGTATCGGGGTCATCGCCGATCAGGTCGGCCTGAACCCGCCGGCCGTCCGGCAACGTCGTCTGTACGGTGGTCGCTCCGTGAACGACGTGGCTGTTCGTCAACGTAAAGCCGTCCGGCGTAAAGATGAAGCCGGATCCGCTGCCATGGACGCCGCCCGGTCCGCGCCTCTCGGATGTCCGCGGCTCCGCCTCCCCATGGATGACCTCGATATTGACGACCGATGGGCTGATCCGTTCGGCCGCTTGGATGACGGCTTGCGAATAGGCATCCAACAGTCCCTCGTCAGAGCCCGCAAACCGGTTCCGTTGCACCTGGTCTGGACCCCATGATCGCTCGTTCTCGATGAGGGTCAGGCTCGGTGTCATCGCCCGTCTCCTTCGCACTCGCTTATGAAAGTCCTATCAATGCCGGCCTGAACCATTACCGGTCTTGTTTAGTGGTGGTCATGCCATTGCAAAGGCCTCGCGACCTCCTCGCGCTTTCCAGCCTGGCCCAGAACATTCGCCTAATCAATAGCCAATCGAGGCCGTCTGAGGCACCCCAGTATAATAGTTCTAGTTAGAACAGAGTCAAGGGGCAGTCTGAGTGGAGTCTTTTGACGAAGGAGGGGAGGGGGCTAGACTTCACAGTCCGGCAGCATTTAATCTGCCTACTGCTGCTGTTCGAACGCCTCAGCGAGCTCGAGCGCGAAGAGCGCGGCGGCCGAATTGGATAGAAAAAGGCGTGGGGGCACTCATTAAATGCGAGTCCTGGCCATTGGTGTCCGCAGCATGACGTGTGGTATCTCGCCAGCTATTGCCAGGCCTGTCCGCTTCGCGAGCGCGAGATCAGTGACATGGCGGCCTGGGCGCTGTCTGGAATAGGGGAGTGGGGCATGCGAACTCTCTGGGTGGGCTTGATTGTGGTCCTCTTTTTGGGGCTGAGCGGGCCGGCGCTGGCCGCTGAAGAGACGGTGGTGTTTGAGATCGTCGGTAACGGCCAACGGAATACGCGTCCCTTCATGGTAAAGGATCGGTGGGAACTGCGCTGGGATCTCCGCGGTCAGACGCTGGGGATCACGATTCGCGATCCGGATGGGAAATTCGTGGCGGCCGGCGGTCAGCAGGATAAGCAGGGTCAGGGCGCGAGTTATCAGCCGAAGGGCGGCAGTTATTTTCTCGAAATCACCGGCGTGGGCGACTGGACGATTACCGTCGTGCAGTTGCCGTGAGCTGTCGTTCGATCTGAGATCGGCAATCTCTAATCCTCACCTATTATTACTATACGTGTCGTTCGCGCTCCTTCTGCCGGGGACTGTCTACGGACAATACACGTCGGCCTCTCCCCCGTCGGCCCCGCGGTGATCCACGGCTGCTACGACGGCTACACATGCACGATTTCGATTCCCTCCTGACCGCCGCTCTTCGGGGATCGCCTCCCGATTCGCTTGGCCGGCATCGACACGCTGGAGAAGAGCAGCGCATGCGCCCATGAACGCGCCCTGGCCGTCCGCGCGCGGAACTTCCTACGGTCACTCCTTTTCGCCGCGAAATCCGTCGCGTTCAATCTCCTCGCGCGGGAAAAATACTTTCGCGTGCTCGGCCTGATCCGCGCCGATGGCCAGGATCTTCCTGACGCCCTCCTCGCCGACACTGTCCACAGGATGGTGTTTTTCTGAGGCTGATCCGCCGAGCATGCGCAACGCCGTGCCAGATGCGGCGATAGACGATCTCTCCAAGTGGTTTAAGAATATGGTCGCGGGTTTGTTGATAACTGCTCAAGGAGGGGACTGGTGGGAGAGGATGTGGAGGATGATCGAAAAGTGCCTCACAACCAGGTCTGAAGCTACCTGAAAAGGGGTTTTAAGCGAGCACGCGGCCGCCGGCCAAATTCTCAAACTACTTCGCCAAAATCCCGCATTTTGCCCGAATTCTCAAATTGCTTGGGTTTTATCCACAGCCTGATTTTCAGGATTAACTAGCCGATTTTCCGCTTGTTTCCTACAATTCCGACTGAATCCCGGAATTCTCGCATTACTTCGCAGCGGCTAGGGAGGCTAGACTTCTCCTAGCCTCGAAGTCTGCTGCCTCACCTGGGTCTCGTCATGGTCCACTCGTCGCTCCGACAGATTCTTCTTATCCCGCATGGTCGCCTGAGATACGCCCCCGCTGTTGAGAGGAGAGCGCTGACGTGAACGTCGTCGAGATCAACAGGACCGTGATACAACGGTACTTCGACGAGGGATGGAACCAGGGCCGGATGGAGGTCTTCGATGAGATCATCGATCCGCAGTACGTCGATCGCACTCCCATCCTGCCGAATCTCGGCACAGGACCCGGCAGCGTGAAGCCGTTGGTCGTGATGCTCCGCCGGGCATTTCCCGATTTGAAGATCGTCCTCGAAGATCGCGTCGTGACCGAGCACAAGGCCGCCACCCGGTATACGCTCTACGGGACACATCAAGGCGACTTCTTCGGGTTCCCTCCGACGGGCAAGCGGGTGGCCATCAAGCATTTCCAGATCGACCGGTTCGTCAACGGAAAGATCGTCGAGCAGTGGCACCTGTCGGACGGCCTGGGGCTGCTGCGCCAGCTCGGCAAGCTGATCTGAGTTTCTCCTCCGTCCCTCTTCCCATGCATCCGTTCGGCCGATGATGCGCGCTTGCGCAGAGGGTGGGTCTCACCTATGATTCCGCGGCCGGCACACAGGCCAGACTGATCGTTTCATCGTGAAGGGGTCTCACATGATGTGGAGGAGAGGCTGGGTGTGGCTGCTGCTCCGGCGGAGCGATCGGCTGCAGCACGATGGCGACTGTGACCAACGTGGAAGATCAGCCCTGCCGACAGAATGTCGCGTCGGCCTTGTCCGACATCCTGGTCGAGGAAGGAGAGGAACCGGAGCGCGCGCAGAAAGTCGTCGCCCATGCCGAAACGATCGGGACCGTTTTCGATTATGGTCCGCGCCCGTTTTCGGTCAGCTCCCGGTCAGGGACGGACTATTTGTTCTTCGTCGAGAAAAAGAACGAGGAGTGCCTCTTGCGACTCTATGGGAGGCAGAAGGGCTTCACCCGCCATACAAACAATCTCACCTACATCCGCACGAGGGACCTCCCGGGCTGCCAGTGCCGGGAGTAGTGCGAGAGAGTTGGACTGCTCAACCCCAGTATCGATATTGCCCTGATCAATGCCTGAGAGGCTAGGGAGGAGCAGAATGGCCAGGCTGCTCACCGCCTTTCCTTCATCGCCCGCGCGACTTCGCGCCCCGCTTCGCGCGACTTGATCGATTCGCGCCGGTCGTAATGTTTCTTGCCCTTGGCCAGGGCGATCTCGACCTTCGCCTGTCCGCGCTTGCTGAAATAGATCCTGAGCGGCACGATCGTGAGCCCCTTCTGCTGAGTCCGCCCCATGAGCTTGTTGATTTCCTTTCGATGCAGCAGCAGCTTGCGCGAGCGCGTCGGGTCGTGGTTCATGATGTTGCCATGGCTGTAGGGGCTGATGTGGCAGTTGTGCAGGAAAACCTCGCCGTCCTTGATCGCGGCGAAACTGTCTTGGAGGTTGACGCGCCCTTCCCGGATCGATTTCACCTCCGTGCCGCGGAGCACGATCCCGGCCTCGAAGGTTTCTTCGACGGCGTAATCGTGGTAGGCCTTGCGGTTGGTCGCGGCGATCTTGTACCGCTCGCTGTCCTTCTCTTTGTCGCCTTTGGCCATGGGACCCGCACTCTACCATGCCCGTTCGAGGGCCGAAAGATGAGGTTGACCAACCTGCGGGGGCTGATTAAGATGTCCCCACGATGGCGCCTCCGAAAGGGTTTGATTCCTTCAGTTCGATTCTCGACGCCGTGGCGGAACGCCTCGGCATCAGGGCCAAGCTCCTCGAACAGCGGCTCCGCCGCGATTGGGTGGAGATCGTCGGGGAGCAGGTGGCGGCCCATACGAGACCCGAGCAGATCCGTTACCGCAAGCTGTCCGTTCTGGTCGACCACTCGGTCTGGATGCAGCAACTGGCGTTTCTCAAGCCGGATCTCTTGCGGCAGATCCGCGTATCGGTCGGTGAGGATCTCGTGCAGGATCTGCTCTTTCGTATCGGCGACCTGTCGCGCATTCCATTGCCGGGGCCTGACTCGACGACGTCCCGCATGGACCCGGCTCCTGAACCTTCTCCGCAGATCGTGCAGGAAGTGGCCGGGCGCACGAGCCGGATCCTGGACCCCGAGCTGCGCGCCAGATTCACAGCGGTGATAGCGAAGGCGCTCGTGACGGCTCAGCCGACGCGGGAAGGGGATCGGTGACGGACCCTTTGAACAGCTCGCGCGAGTAGACCGCGGTCGCGGCGCTGCCGCCGTCCTTCAGCAACGGCCCGATGCGGCCTTCCTCCTGGTCACCCTCCAACGAATAATACCCCCGCACCGCATTCTCGAACGACTTGCGAAAATCCCGTTCCGCCGGCTCCGCCGAATCGGCCGCGGCCAGATAGCGGTGGAGCATCTGGGGCTCCGCCCAGGCGTCATGCGGGAAGATGTACAGCGTGATGGTCTGATAGCGCCCCTTGGGATCGTTCGGCGTGGTCGGCTGGATCTTCATGGCGCCGAAGTTCCGGGTCTCGTGCGCGACCTTGCGAAACCGCCGGATCAAGGTCTCGATTTCCGGATCGCTCGTCCAGGGCGGCACATGCACGGCCACGGCCGTCCCTTCCTGCGACCCGATGCTATAGGGGGGGATGCTCCGGTCGGGCCGGCTCAGGTACATGCCGCCCCAGATCAGGAGGAATGACCCGACAAACACGCTCAAGCCCAGCTTCACGACCGTATCGAGCCGGGACCACCATCCGAACGGCCAGGTCGAGGCGGAAGGGTTGCGACGGGGAGCCGGCTGGTTCATCGGAATAGGCCGCGACCGGTGGGGGATGACCTGGGGAGGGATCGACTTACGCGTTGCCGCCGGCGTCCTCGCCCTCTTCTTCGCGATCGACGACTTCGGCCAGCCGCGCGACGCTGGCGACGCGATCGTCGCCGCCTTCCAAATCCAAGAGGCGCACGCCCTGCGTGTTGCGGCCGATTTCGCGGATATCGTCAACCTTGCAACGCAGGACCTTGCCGTGGGCCGTCATCACCATCACCTCGTCGCCGTCCCGAACTTGAAGGAACCCGACGGCGAGCCCGTTGCGCTCGGTCGTCTTGATGCTGATGATGCCCTTGCCGCCGCGGCCCTGGATTCGATACTCCGTCACCGGCGTCCGTTTGCCATACCCGCCCTCCGTGACGGTCATGATCGCGGTGGTGGAATCCGGCGTGATGGTTTCCATGCCGATCACCTCGTCGCCTTCCTCCAGCGTGATGCCCTTGACCCCGTAGGCCGTCCGACCCATCGGACGGACATCCTCCTCTTTGAACCGGATCGTAATGCCCCGGCGCGTGCCGATCAGAATCTCGCGCTGGCCGTCGGTGATGTCGACCGCGATCAACCGGTCGCCCTTTTCCAACCCCAGCGCGATGATGCCGCCTTGGCGCGGATTGCTGAAGGCCGACAGCTCGGTTTTCTTGACGATGCCCTGCCTCGTCGCCATCACGACGAACCGGTCGTCCCGGAATTCCTTCACGGCCACCGTGGCCGTCACCTTCTCGTCGGCCGCGAGCGCCAGCAGATTCACCAACGCCTTGCCCTTGGAGGCCCGGCCGGCCTCCGGGACTTCGTGCACCTTGAGCCAATAGACCTTGCCCGCGTCGGTGAAGAACAGCAGGTACTCGTGAGTGGAGGCCGTGAACAGGGTCTCGACGAAGTCCTCCTCCTTCACGCCCATGCCGATCTTGCCCTTGCCGCCGCGGCGCTGCGCGCGATAGAGCGACACGGGGTTGCGCTTGATGTAGCCGGCGTGCGTGATCGTGACCGCGACTTCTTCTTCCGCGATCAAGTCCTCGACGTTGATCTCCGCGGCCTCCGCCACGATCTGCGTCCGCCGCTGGTCCTGATACTCTTCCTTCAGTTCGGTCAGCTCGTCCTTGATGAGCTTCCGGACCAGGGCCTCGCTGGCCAGCACGGATTTCAGATACTCGATGCGCTTGAGCGTCTCCGTGTATTCCTCAATGAGCTTGTCCCGCTCCAACTGCGTGAGCCGTTGCAGGCGCATCTCCAGGATCGCGGTGGCTTGGATCTCCGACAGGTTGAAGGTCCGCATCAACCCGCCGCGGGCCTCGTCCGGCGAGGCGGCCCGACGGATCAATGTGATGACGGCGTCCAGATGGTCCAGCGCGATCTTGAGCCCTTCCAGAATGTGAGCCCGCTCCTCGGCCTTGCGCAGCTCGTAAGTCGTGCGCCGCACCACGACCTCGCGCCGGTGCTCGACGAAATGTTCGAGGATCTGCTTGAGGTTGAGCACCTCGGGGCGGTTTCGCACTAGCGCCAGCATGATTACGCCGAACGTGGTCTGCATCTGCGTATGTTTGTAGAGGTTGTTCAGCACGACCAGCGGAATCTCGTTCCGTTTCAGCTCGATCACGATCCGGTATCCGTCCCGGTCCGATTCGTCGCGCAGATCCGAAATCCCCTCGATCCGCTTCTCCTGGATCAGCTCCGCGATCTTTTCGATGAGCTTCGCCTTGTTGACCTGAAAGGGAATCTCGGTGACGATGATGCGCTCCCGCTCGGTCCGTTCGTCGGTTTCGATGACGGCCTTGGCGCGCAGGGTCAGCAGGCCGCGGCCCGTATGGTAGGCATCCTTGATCCCCTGCTTCCCGTAGATGAAGCCCGCGGTGGGGAAGTCCGGCCCGGGGATTTTTTTCATCAACTGGTCGATGGTGACCGTCGAGTCCTCCAGCAGCAGCAGCAGTCCGTCGATGACCTCGCCCAGATTATGCGTCGGGATGTTCGTCGCGTACCCGACCGCGATGCCGCCGGCGCCGTTGACC
>DATIBM010000395.1:0-2192 GCA_035457545.1 Nitrospiraceae bacterium | reverse complement strand
GCCCGATGGACACCCGTGCGTCGCTGAGCACATCGCCGGTCAGCATGACTCGTTTCTTGACGAGGTAGGGAATCCGGTATTCACGACCGGTGTCCCGCTCCACCGCCCGCTCGAACAAGACCTGGCTCCCCTCCGGGAGCTTGGCTTCCGCCTGCTTGACGACCTCGGCCTCCCTGTCTTTGGGAATGCGGGCGGGCAAATCCAGCTTCATCTGGTTTTCCTCGTCCAGCATCTTGAACTCGAGCAGCGCCGTCTCCTTGATCAAGTCCTTCGCCCGCTTAGGGTCACGGACGCCTGGCAGCTGAACGACGATCTGTTTGAGGCCCTGCCGCTGCACCAGCGGCTCGGCCACGCCGAACTGGTCGATGCGGTTGCGAATGGTTTCCAGCGCCTGATTGATGGCGGAATCCTTGATGCGCTTGCTCTCCGCTTCCCGCAGCTCCCAAATCAGTGCGTTGGCCGTGCCGGCGGAGTCGACCTCGGCAAAGGTCGGAAAGTCATCAAGCAGCTTTTGGATCTGGGCCTTCAGGTCGGCATTCTGAAACTGAATCGTGATGCGCGTGGGCGACGTCCGTTTCACGGATTCCACGGGAATCTTCTTGTCGAGCAACATGTCCTGTAAGGCCACGACGGAGCGATCTACGGCGATTTCGACCGCCCGGTCCTCGTCGACTTCCATCACGAGATGGATGCCGCCTTGGAGGTCCAACCCAAGCGCGATGCCTTTGTTGGGCAAAATGGATTTCACCCATGTCGGCAGCGCCTGGTACAGGTCCGGATAGGATGGGATAAATGCGAAGACCGAAATGACAAGCACCAGCAGTAGCAACGAGAGCCGCCCGCGTACTTTCTTCATAACGCGCCCACCCCTGCCCTCCACAGGCTATGCATCTTTGTCGTCCTCCTCCGATCGCAACCGGGCAATATGCTCCCGTTGCATCTTGATTTTTGTATTGTCGGCGATCTGCAGGGTCACCGTGTCCTTGCCAAGATTGGTGACGGTGCCCCAAATGCCCGAGGCCGTGATGACCTTGTCGCCCTTTTTCAAACCGTCCATCAGGGCTTTCTGCTGTTTCTGCTTTTTCTGCTGCGGCAGAATCAACATGAAATAGAAGATGACGAAGATCAAAATGAAGGGCACCAGCGACAGCAGGGTACCGGATCCAGATCCGCTCCCACCGATCGATTGCGCCCACGCTACCGAATCCATCCACATACAGACCTGCCCTCCTCTTCGCTTCGCGATCTCAGATCGCAGATTTCAGATCTCATGTTTGAGAGTCACGCCCGTCTCGGCAGGCGTTTGTTGCCGGTAGAACGCTTCCCGAAAGGCAGAGAACGTATTCTCCGCGATCGCCCCGCGCATCCGGCGCATGAACTCGGAGAAATACCATAGGTTATGAATGGTATTTAGCCGCGAGGCCAGCATTTCCTTCACATGATAGAGATGGTGCAGATACGCCCGGGAATATCGCGCACAGACGGGGCAGCCGCAGGCCGGATCGATCGGCGATTCGTCGCGTTGATAGCGAGCCTGCTTGATCAGCACCCGCCCGAACGTCGTAAACAGCCAGCCGGTTCTGCCGTGGCGCGACGGCACGACACAATCGAAGAGGTCGATGCCCCGGGCGACGCCTTCCAGCAGATTTTCAGGCATGCCCACACCCATCAAATACCGCGGCTTGTCGGCCGGCAACTCCGGTACCGTCGCCTCCAAGGTGCGGTACATGTCCGCCTTGCTCTCGCCGACGGAAAGACCGCCGATTGCATACCCGTCGAATTGCAGGTTGACGAGATCGCGCGCCGAGGACGATCGCAGCTCCGTGCTCAATCCGCCCTGCACGATGCCGAACAGCGCCTGGTCGGTCCGACGCCGGCTGGCTTGGCAGCGGGCGGCCCATAACGTGGTCCGCCGCACCCCCTCCCGAATGGCGCCCTCCTCCGCCGGCAAGGCGACGCATTGGTCGAAGGCCATGATGATGTCTGCCCCCAACGCCTCCTGGATTTCAATCGCCGTCTCCGGAGTGATGAAATGCGCCGAGCCGTCGAGATGCGACTGGAAACTGACTCCGTCATCCGTGATGCGGCAGAGCTTGGCCAGGCTGAACATCTGAAAGCCGCCACTGTCGGTGAGGATGGCGCCGGGCCAGCCGGTGAACCGGTGCAGTCCGCCCAGCTCAGCCACGACCTTG
>DATIBM010000394.1:0-24385 GCA_035457545.1 Nitrospiraceae bacterium | reverse complement strand
CATTCATCTCAGCGCCGACCACAATAATCGCACGCAGCACATGTAGGCGGTAAGCTCTCGGGCCAGCGCGTACCAGAAGCCGACGCCATTTGTTGAGCCGGCTATTCATCCAGCCAGAATTGTGCGAGATCGAATGAGAGTTGCCGGTGGTGTTTGATGGACAAAAAGACCACCTCGTTGCGACGGACGAGGTACAGAATCAGATATTCGTCCATGATGTATTCCCGCAGGTCGTCGCCTGGTCGGAGCATCCGGCGCAGAGCCTCGGCGAGTGTCTCGGCCTTGGCGGACTGAATGGCGCGGTCGAGGAAGGAACGGCCGGAGTGAGGGAACCGGCAGATCGTTGGAACCAGATCATCGAACAGTCGGTCCAAGAGTCGTGTGAAGCGTCGGCGACCGCCGGGACCGAGAAAGACTTCGATGACGGTGAGATTTCCGGAGAAGTTTTCGGTGAAGACCGGTCGCTTACCGGCCATGCCGTGACTTGAGCTGGGCCAGGGTGAGCTTCTTCTTGGCTTTCAGGTCGGTCATCCCCTTGATGGCCTCCTGCAGCAACCCGACCTGAATGTGCTCGCGCTCCAGACGGTGGTAGTAGTCGAGCCGCTCTGCATCGATGAGTGCGGCGCAACTGCCCCCGTTCTTAGTGATGATCTTCTCGCTGCCCTTGGTGCGAACTTCCTCGCAAAGCTCCGTCAGCTTCGCTCTGGCATGGCTCAACGAGATGATGTCTTTGGATGTGATGGCCATGAGTGGCCCCCCTGTCACCCTGTCATGAGCAGTCTAAATACTGTACAGGATTCTGTCAAATCGCAATCCGTGCAGCCGAATACTATCGCAGCGCCAGCCGGAGCAAGCCTACGCAGCACATGTAGACGGTGAGCGAGCCGGCCATGGTCGGCCAGAAGCCGAAGCGGTTGAGGCCGAAGATCATGAAGCCGACGTAGGCCAGCCAGGGAGGGACGAACCAGAGGAGGTGCTTCGCGTAGATCAAGGTGGAATCGGTCCCGCCGTTCATCTGGATCAACATGAAGGTCACGCCGGTCATGGCGGGGAACGTGCTCGCGAACGCAGCCAGAAACCCTTCTCCCTTGGCGCCCAGATAACTCGACACGCTGACCACCAGCCCGCCGATCAGAAAATAGAGCGCATACTTCGCGAACTCACTCATTCAGTTCCTCCTTCTCCCTATCCCACATTGTTCATGAACGCTTCTACTGCAACCACCGAAACGCCGCTGCGACAAGCCAGCATGCGCCTCTGGGGCATGCTGGCTGGCAGGCTCGCCCCTCACGGCCTCAACGTACTGTTTCAAGTACGCCTCGGCCGCAAGGGGCTCCGCGTGGGGGTACCCATTGCTCTTCTCCATGCAATGGGTCCAACGCTTGGCGTCTCAGTGGTTTCGTGACGAACCGTCATGAATAATGTGGGCTATGGGCTCCCCGAATCCGGCGCGGCCGTCGGCGATGGAGCGAAGCCCCTCTCACGCCTGGTTACTCGCTGCCCATGAATGCGCACAGCGCTTCGTGCTCAATGAATTCCCCTTGACCCGTATAGCGAGGCGAAAAGTGGAACACCACCAGCTTCTGCACCTCCGCCTTCCTCGCCATCACCCCGGCCTGCCGGGCCGTCAGATGATACCGGTCCCGCGCTTTGTCCGCATCGGCCTCGAGGTAGGGCGCCTCGCAATAGAAGATATCTGCGCCTCTCGCGAGTGCGACAATCTTGGCTTCGTTCTCCTCGTCATAGCGGGCGTCCACGACGTAGGCAATCTTCTGGCCGCGCGTGATCCGGACGAACCGTTCGCGGACCTCGCCGAGCACGAATACCCGCTCCTCTCGCCGGTGCTCGAAATAGAGCGTCGCCGTAAAACGGAACTCGTCCGGCTTTCCTTGCCAGAGATACTGTTTTACGTCCTTAAGCCAAGACCCGACTGGGAGACCTGCCCCATGCAGCCGCTCCCGCAGGATGTTGACGTGGAACTGCTCTTCGAGCGCATAGGCGAAGGAAGGTATCCGGTGGTTCAAGGCCACGGCCTTGACGGTGAACATGGGGTCTTCCAACACGGAAAAGGCGCCATCCGCAGCCGGCGTGATCGCCGGCTGGGTGTGAGCGCGCCGCATTGTGAACGCTTCGGCGGCATGAAACGTCGTGGCCTGCATCCGGTCCTTGTCGAACTCGCGGACCTCGATCGTCAGCGGATAGCCGTCCACCAGGTTCCAGGTGTAGCCGCGCAGCTTGCCGTCCACGTTGGCGGAAAGGCCGGGAGGACCGTACAGCCGCAGGGTCTTGCCGCGCCCCAGGGCCACCCGCAGCACCTGGTCGAAGCCGATAAAGTGATCCATGTGTGTATGCGAGATGAAAATGTCCTGTGCCCGCAACAACCGGGTCGCCCCGAGCGAGAAGTTCTGGCCGAGGTCGAACAGGAGGGCGCGCCTGGCCCAGGCGATCTCCACATACAGACCGGGATCGCCGAAGGTGTCGTTGACCAGACAACAGGAAAACGATGGCCTCATGGCATGCCGGCTTAATGGTCGAGCCACCAGCGAACGGAGAGATACAGGATCATCACCTCGACTGCATGGGCGGTGATCGTGGCGTAGAGGTTGCGGCGCCGCAACCAGATGACCCCCCAGATGAGGCCGTCCCAGACCGCGATCCAATGCAGGTGTTTAAAGGTTGCCACCATAAAGGGATCGAAGGCAAATGCCAGGGCCGACAGCAATAACGCCAGCAGCGTGCCGACCTCTCGGCCTTGGGAAGGGCGCCAGGCCGTCAAAAGATGATGGAGCCGGCCCAGCAGAAATCCACGATAGTTCACTTCCACAAGCAGCGCGATCCCGGTGATGAACCAGGGGACCATGACGACCAACGGGAGCGCGGCATGCGGCGTGTTCCGGAGAAACCCGATGTCCTTGCCGAGTCGTGGGACCAGCCAGATGATCACCAGGCTGTTGATGAAGCCGAGGGACAAACCGATGGCGGCGCCCAGTCTCAATCCATCGACAAATCGTCTCCGGCTCAACCCCAGCCGTTCAATTGCATTTGTGTTGAGGATCGTCCAGAGGATCAGGCAGAGATAGGCGAGAATTTGCGGCAGGAATTGAATGATAACGGACGATTGATACCGGCGAGGCAGCAGATAGAAGGCGAAGCTGGTGAGGAGGGGAGGCAGCGACAGGGCCGCCGCCCGCTCCTTGTCACGGACCGGTTCCGCGCCGACCTGATCGGTGGCGTTCACGCCAGGCTCAGGAGCGGGCATGGTCTTCTGGCGGCCTGCAGATGCCGGGCGTGAGCTGCGTCACGGCAGCGACCCGGCCACGAATCAATCCAACTCAATCTTGTAGAGGTCGAGCGCAGTGGCCTTCTGCCGGTTCAAGTTCGAGAGCGACTTGTTGTAATCGACGATCGCCCGCAACTCATTCCCCTGCGCAGTGGCCAGATCGCGTTGGAAATCCAACACAAACCGCGTGGTGCTGAGCCCGACCTTCAGCCGCTCCTGCTCGGCTTGCAACTGCTTCTCCGCCATGATCCGCGCCGAGCGGGTGGTTTCGATGCGTTTGAAGTCCGTCTGCACGCGGCGGATGGCTTCGCGGACGGCGAGGATGATCTGTTGCCGCACGCTCTGCAGCGAGGTCTCGGCGTTGCGTTGCTCCAGTTGTCGCTTATTATAGGCGCTCCAGGCGGACCGGTTGCCCAACGGATAGCTCAGGACCAGGCCGGCGCCGTAGTTGTAGTAGTCGCCGCCGAAATTGCGCTTCACGCTGTCCGGATAATCGGCGCCGAGCCCCGCGAGGCCGGTGGTGCCTTGAAACGAGAGCGTAGGCAACAGTTGGTTCTTGGCGAACTTGACGTTCAGCTCGCTGGTCTCCACGTTCTTTGAGGCCTGGAGGATTTCTGGCCGCCGTTCCAGCGCCACGTCAATCGCCTCCTGGGCGCTCAAGGGCTCCAGCGAGTGTTTCGGCTGATCGACCGGAATCAGCCGGACTTC
Source organism: Nitrospiraceae bacterium (assembly GCA_035457545.1). Classification (GTDB taxonomy): domain Bacteria; phylum Nitrospirota; class Nitrospiria; order Nitrospirales; family Nitrospiraceae; genus Nitrospira_G. Next base: position 20,397 of record DATIBM010000394.1, on the reverse strand, counting down.
CTGCCGCAACAGGTCCTCGGACGGGTTCATCAGCCGCCGCAACTGGTCGCCCTGGTCCAGGATGGACTTGTCCGCCACCAGGACCTGTTCGACGCGCGAAGCCACCGCCGCTTCCGCTTGCAACACATCCACGACCGACATCACGCCGGCCTTGGCCTTGGCCCGATTGGAGGCGAGCAGTTCCTCCGCGGCCTTGAGGGCAGCCTGCGCGACTTTCAGGTTCTCGATCGAGAAGACGACTTCCCAATAGGATTGTTCCACGGAAGCCAGCACCCCCAGCACCCGGTCGCGGAAGACATGTTCCTCGACCTTGGCATTGTTCTGCGCCACCTTGATGAAGGTCTGATTCAGCTCGATGCCCGCATTGCGCAGCAAGGGTTGGGTGAAGGTCAGCGCCAGCCCGCCCGTGTAGGAGGGATTGAACAGGAAGCCCGAGGCCACGTCCGCGTTGACGTTGGTGCGTTGCGGGCTGTAGTTCAAATCGATATTGCCGCCCGTCATCAGGTTCGACGTGACATCGAGCGTCACGGCATGGTTGCGCTGGTCGAATGTCTGTATATCGGTCAACTGACCTTGCGTGCCGCCGAACACCGGTCGATTAAAGGGATTGACCGTGCGGGTGTAGGTGCCGTTCAAGCTCAGCGTCGGATCGAACTTGGCCTGTTCGATGATGATGTCCGCCAGCCGGCTCTCTTTGGTTTGGCGGCTGATCGTGATGTCGAGGTTGTTCTTCAGGGCTCGGAAGACGGCGTCCTCCAGCTTGATCGGTTCCCGCTGTTCTTTCGGCGCCGTGGCCGGAGGCGGCTCGGCCGCCTGGCTGGGGAATGGCCCAGCCAGCCCGAACGCGACCAACCCCGCCGTCAACAGCGCCCCAACGCGGAAGCGAATTCGACCCTCTTGCATGACCGACTCCTTGGTGAGAGAAAAGCGTGGTAGGAAAAGGACAGCACGTATACTATCCAACGGATGATTGGCTGTCACTGAGTATCTCGTGTATGATACAGAAGACGTTATGGACCGCCCGATCAGTACGATGCGGCTCACGCAACAACAATCGGTTCACGGCGCCACTCGCTGGGCGCTTCGGTGGGTCCTGTGTACCGCGACCTTGCTCCTGAGCGCGCTGGTCACCACCGAGGTCTGGGCCCAAGCTGCACCATCGGGAGGCAGCAGCGTGTCCGGGGTTCGCTCGTTCGACGGCGGCGTGGGGCCGTTGTTCAGCCTTGTCGGACCGGGAAACCTCTATTTGGACGGGTCCGGGACTCAAGGCTACATCTACAATTTTGGATCGTTCCAAACCTTTAACTTCAGAACTCCCGGCGGACAGGCCTGGTCCGGCGCCCAAGGACTGCTCGGCCCCCAACTGTCCATCGGGCTGATCCAGGGGGCCAATCAGGTCGGCGCGCCGGTGGTGTTGCCCCCGCCGCCGCGGTCGGTCGTCCCGCCGCCGGCGGTGCAATCGACCGTGCTCGATATTGAAGACTTTCCGTAGAGAGGACGTCATGGCCGAGGTGAATCACGAGCCGTTACAGAATCGGATCGCGAACGGATTGTCCAAGATCGCGCTCGCGATCAAGAGCCGCGCCTGGCGGGAGGGCGGCAATCAATGGCTGCCGCCTTTGCAGGCCCAGACCTTGCGGCTCCTGTTGAAGCGGGTCGGCCACGATACCCCGGTTTCGCTGATTGCGCAGGATCTGGCGGTGACGATGCCGACCGTCTCCGAGATGCTGCGGGTGCTCATGCGCAAGGGGATGATCAAGCGGGTTCAGTCGAAGGACGACCACCGGGTCTTCAACATCGAATTGACGGCCAAGGGCAAACGCGAGGCCTCGCGCCTGTCCGAGTGGCCCTATCTCCTGGCCGCCACGCAAGACCTGTCACAGGCCGAGCAGGTCAGTCTGCTCAGGGCGACGATCAAGGTGATCCGGTCGCTTCAGGATCAAGGCGAGATCTCCACCGCCCGCATGTGCGTCACCTGCCGGTATTTCCGTCCTCATGCGCACCAGGATGAGGTCAATCCGCACCATTGCGAGTACGTCGATGCGGCATTCGGCGATCACCTTTTGCGCGTTGACTGCTCCGAGCACCAGGCGGCTCCTGAGGGAACCCAACAGGCCAACTGGTCCGCCTGGCTGAAGACCGGCTCCTAGTTCCCCGCTCTCCCAGACCATCCCCATTCAAATATGTCGCGGTGTGTTGCAGCATCCCGGTCGGCAGGTTCCGGTCACGGCTGGTCTGCCAGGCTCCAAGCCAGCGCCAACACATAGCGGGTCGCGGACAGCAACACCTCTGGATTGATCGTCTCGATTCGATCGCCGGCTTGATGAAAGTGCGGATGGGGGCCGCCGCTGACCACGGTAACAGTCGGCACTCCCGCTTCCTTGAACGGCACATGGTCGCCGCCGGGGAAAAATCCGAAGAGGTCCAGCTTGTCGGCCAGCTCGGCCTGCTCCCCCGCCCGAGCCGCGACCGACTTGTCCAGACCCGTCACCCCGACGGTGAGGCGTCCGTTCCCGATCCCTGCATGGTCGATATTGATCATGGCCTTGGTCTGAGCCAGCGGACGGGGCGGCCGCTCGACATAGAGTTTGGACCCCCACAGGCCCTGCTCTTCCCCGCTGAAGGAGACGAACACGAGAGATCGAGCCGGCTTGGCGCCCGATTCCATGAACAGTCTGGCGACTTCCAGGATGACGGCCGTGCCGGAGGCATTATCGTCCGCGCCGGGAAACAGGAGCCCGCCCTGCCGGCCGAAGTGATCGCGATGTGCGCCGATCACGATCGCTTCATGGCGCAGGCTTGGGTCCTTGCCTTCGATGATCCCGACGACATTGCAGAGCGTGCCGGTGCCGGTCGTGCTCTCCCAGCGCAGGCGGAGTTGTACGTCCGCCTGGCGGCTCCGGGGCAGCCTCTTCTGTTGGATCTGCTCCTGCACGGTCTGCAAAGAAAATGGCTGCTCCCGGCCGGTCCCGTGGAGGATTGATTCCACCAGGGCGGGACTGGCCCAGGCTCCCGGCAAGGCCTGCTCCTTCTTGAGGTCTTGACCGCCGTAGTAGGCCAGCGGGTTGGTGCCGACGCCTCGCCTGGCTTCATAGGGACTCATGACCGGCCCGGTGACCGTGAGGTAGCCGACGGCGCCTTTGGATTGCGCGGTGCGGATCTTCTCGGCATGCGAGACCGGTCGCTCATACCAGGCGGGCTTGCTACGCAGGAAGACGACGACCCGCCCCTTCACGTCCAAGCCCTGATACTCGTCGTAGCCCTGCGCCGGATCGGAAATTCCATATCCCACGAAGGAAACCGGCGCCTGAAGGTCAACGGACGGCGAGTCCAACAGCGGGAGATAGTCGGGGCCCGCGACGGCCGTGGTGACCAGATTGCCTGCGATGGTTTGCAAGATCGGGGGAGCAGGGAGGCTGAAGACCGGCGCCTGTGTTCCCATCATCCAGGGCTGAACCAGGGAGGCGAACGGTTGGTCGAGCGCTTGGTCTTGTCCCGGACTTCCCTCCGGCGCCGTTCCGGCTCGGAGCGGCGCCGGGACGAGGGGCAACAGCCCGAGGGTGCGCCACCGTTCCGCCACCCACCAGGCCGAACTCAGGTCCTCGGGCGTACCGGTCTGGCGGCCATTGAACTCCTCGCTGCTGAGGCGCCGCACGTCCGCCATCAGACGGTCCGGACCTATCCGGTTCAGAGCCTGGCGCAACAGGGCCGCATCGCGAGCTTCTTGCGCGGAGGCCGCCGGGACAAGTCCCGCTGCCGGTGAAAGCCAGAGACAAGCCGACAGGAGCCAGAACCCAAGTCTCTGCCATGGAGGAAGGTTCATAAGAGTCGATTCAGCCCTGGAGCCTATCACGGTTGTCGAATGGCTGCCACGTCGAGCCGGAGGATACAATGTGGGATTGCCGGACGGCCATCTTGCCGTTGTGGAGGCAAGAAGGCTATAGTCCTGGCCAAGTCTCCAATGGCGGCGGTCCGGAGCGTGGCTATCATGGCCGATTCCAACAAGGGCCTGTACGATCATCTGTATGAGCGGTTCTTTCGAAACCGTGACAAGGTGAAGGGGTACGACTTTCAGCAGGCTCCGGTCGGCAACCTTCCGCCCCCTGTCGTCACATTTCCCGAGAAGATTCGATGGTGGACCCTGGACCGCTGGAAGCGTCGACGGCGGATTCGTCAGGAACGGGACCGCCGTATTCAGGAGATCGTGCAACTCAAGCGGACGCCTCCGTCGTCTCCGGCTTCTTCTCAATGACTCCCATTCGAGCGCAGCAGGGAAAGGACGTGGGCGCGTGAACAGCCGGACCATCATGTCATGATAATGATATGGAGAAGACCGGTCGCCGTCTTTTTATGAGGTCACGAGGATTATGCTGAGGACATATACGCCGTTGTACTGTGGGTTATCAGGCCACATGAGGCCGTTAAAGATTTTGGCGGGCGTACTATCTGTGCTGCTCTGGGGGACTCCGGGCCTCGCCCCGGCGGTGGACTATGAGACAACACAGCAAAAAGCGGAGCGGTTGAAGCAGCAGACCCAGGCCGACCTGTTTCGCCAGTGGAGTTTCGACTCGGATACCCCGGGCAAGATCCCGGCAGGGTTCGCCGTCCACGCGCGGGATGGCGACAAGCCGGCGCAGTGGGCCGTCCAATCCGGCAAAGACGCCCTGTCCCTGCCCAACGTCCTGTCGGTCACCGACGGGTGTAACGGTCAATGTCTGCACATGCTGGTGGTCGAGGGATTGATCTACGAATATCCTGACATTTCGGTGCGCTTGCAAGGAGGGCCGCCGGAAGGTCGCTCGATCGGAGGGATGGTATTCGGGTGGCAGGATTCCCGGAATTTTTTCGCCGCCCTGGTGGATTTGCGCAGCATGACGCTGGAAGTCATCAAGGTCATCGATGGGCAGGAGAGCCGGATCGGGCAGACCCAGCTCAAGGCCAAGCCTGCCGCCTGGCATACGCTCCGCGTTCAGCGGAATACGATCGTCAGCCAAGACTTCTTCGAGATCTCGTTCGACCGTAAGGTGGTGCTGGGCGTGCGGGACCAGGCCTTCGGCTTGGGACAGGTCGGTCTGGCTGTCAGGGGAACCGCGGATATCCGGTTTGATAATTTTCACGCGGCCCCGTTGTTTTCCCAGCGTCCCTTGTCGGACCCGGCCCCCTATTGATCGTGGGCGGTGACGGGTGGTTGGGGGGGAAAGCCGGCATCGGCGCTTGCTTGCAATTCCTTGTGGCCTGAGCTAGCATGAAGTCGCTCTGCTCAGAAGAGGCCACCGAGCAGAGTGTGAAGCCGCAGGGCCTGAAGTAGATGTTGTTTTGCCGGGAATCAGCTCGGAAGTCCGACCAAGTCGCGGTTCTACTTGCGCCTTCGGGCCGCTCCTTCCTGTCAGTGTGCCATTCTCGAGTCCAAGACAACATTGGGTTTTCTTGAAGGAGGTGGACCCCAATGGGTTCCAAAGTCTATGTCGGCGGGTTGCCCTATTCAACCACTGATCAGCAATTGAACGATCTGTTTGCCCAGCACGGCAACGTCACGTCCGCGCGGATCATCACAGATAAGTTCACCGGCCAATCGCGCGGGTTCGGATTCGTCGAGATGGCGACGGATGACGAGGCGAAGAACGCGATCACGGCGCTGAACGGGACACAGTTTGGCGGTCGGACCCTGACGGTGAACGAAGCCAGGCCGCAGGAACCTCGCTCCGGCGGGCGCGGCTCCCACTAATCTCTTCGGTTTCGCACACGACGCATCTTCACTGGCGGGGCCGCGCATCGCGGTCCCGCCAGGCCAATTTGAGAGGACAGGTGCCATTCGGGACGGCTGATGCCGGCAGGGTCTCCTCTCCGGTTCCTCTGCCAGGCGCCCCGAACCCGGGGGTTGCCGTCCGCCTCACCGCGGTTCTCTCCCTGGAGCCGGTTTCTGTTCCCGCCGGTCCGTTGGATAGTCTGTCTGTGAAGTCGGGCGATGAAGCACATCGCCGAAGGAGTTGTGATGAAGGCTCGCATGCTGGGCTTGGCGTTGTTCATGCTAGGGGTCGGGTTGTGTGGGGGCGAAGCCGCCACGGCCGTCGTGCAAGATCCGGTGATCGGAGAGGGGATGACCGTGACGTTGGAATATACGCTGACGTTGCCGGATAAGACCGTGGCCGACACCAATGTCGGCAAGGCGCCGTTCTCCTATGTCCACGGGGCCGGTCAGATCGTGCCGGGGTTGGAGCGGGCGCTGGCGGGGATGAAGAAGGGCCAGAGCAAGCATGTCGAGGTGGCGGCCGTCGACGGATACGGCGCCTATGACATGAAGAAGCGCGTCTCCGTGGAGAAAGCCAAGTTGCCGGACGGTCTGAAGGTGGGGGACCTGTTGCAGTCTCCGGACGGGCAACTGGTCACGGTGCTGAAGATCGAGGATGCGCAGGCCTTGCTGGATTTGAATCATCCCCTGGCCGGCAAGAACCTGACCTTCGATGTAAAGGTCCTCAACGTGGAACAGGCGGAGGGCGGCAAAGCCGATCACCCGACAAAGTGACCGGCGTAGCTGGAGGGGACGCTTCGGCGTCGTGCGGCGGATCAATCCGAACTGTTCGGAAATCGTTTCATTCCTGTCATCTGACGGAGTTGCGTTATACTAAAGGCAGTTGGGGAAAGGCGGTCGAACCCAAACTGCCCCGCAAGCATTATTCCGGGTCATAAGGCCATCAGGATGAACAAGCGGCTGACCTACTCCGGCGTCTGGCTCCTGCTTCTCGCGGGCGTCTGGGCGTCGCTTCCGGACTGGGCGTGGGCAAAAGGGGAAGATGTCGTCTGGCGTCGCGTGCAATCCATCCGCATCCTGGGGACGACCGTCAACCAGCGCAATGAACTGGTCGGCGCCGTGGGGGAAGTGGCGGTCGGGCTCGAGCGGCGCCAAGATCGACAGGGGATCATGGTGACGTTTCGCAATGCGCCGGGACAGTTCTCGCCCTATGCCCAAGGGGCGGTGCTGGCCGCGATCGATCGGGTGGCGAGGCAAGCGCATCTCGATACCGATTCCTGGTCGGTCTCGTTTGCCGTCATTGATCCCGGAGTGGTGATCTACGGCGACAGCCTCTCCGCCATGGCGGGAATCGCGGTCGCGGCCCTGGCCAAGGGAGATGAGATCCCGCGGGATGCCGTCATGACCGGGACGGTCACCGAGGACGGCCACATCGGCTCCGTCGGCCAAGTCCCGCTCAAGGTCAAGGCGGCGGGAGAAAAACACCTCCGCCGAGTTTTGGTGCCGGATGAAACCGACGTGTCCGACGCCGATTGGCAAACCCCGTTCTTGATGCAGGTCTCGCCGGTTCGGTCCGTGTCGGATGCCTATGAAGCCCTGACTGGCCGGTCGCTGGAAGACTCGGCTCCTTCACGCTGAGCCTCCCAGTTTTGTTTCCTTTCTACTGTCCCCCCATTCCGCCGTTTGATCAAGTCCTCAGCGGCGCTTCGCGGGTCGGCTCTTTTTGCGCGCTCCCCGGGAACCGCTCGTCTGTTTCTTTGGAGGCACGCGAATCCCGGCGCGCCTGGCCCTCGACAGTCCGATCGCGACGGCCTGTTTTCTTGACCTTGTCCGCCGCCCGCGTCTGCGCCGGCGCATGCCTTCTCTGACGAAGGTTCCCGCCTGCGTCGAGGGAGCCTGTCCTCTTCCGCCATTCTTGCGCCCCCGTGATCGACCTTGCTTCTTCCGCATCGTGATCTCCTTTCCTGCCGTGCCGATTGAATGAATTCCCTGTGAATCCGGGCATCTGAATCCATCTCTGGTCGATCACGTATCGGGGCCGTCCTGAACGCGGCTCCCTTTGAACAGCCGGTACAGGATGTAGAGGGAAGGGAACAGCAGCAGGGCCCCCAGAAACAGGCTGGCGAGGAGCAGGCCCATCGTGCCGGGAGGGGCGGAGTCGAAGAGGGTCAGCGAGGGCGCCACGATGTAAGGGTATTGGACCGAAGCCCACCCCCAGAGGATGCCGGTCGCCACAGCCGCGGCGGCGAGGCGAGCGATCCGGTCGCGACCGGTCCGGACGGCGACGAGGCTCGCCATTGCCGCCAAGGCCGTGAAGCCGATCAGCACATGGCCCAGTCCGGTATGAACGAGGCCCTGGTAGATGGCAGGCGCCTCCCGGCGGGCCAAGGCCAGGGTGATGATGCCGAACAGGATCGTCGCTCCCCATGAGACCGCCGCCTTCAGGCGAAAGACGCGCTTCAAGTCCTGATCGGCAGCCTCAACGGTCAAATAGACCGCAGCGAGAAACGTGACGAGCGCCAGCGAGAGCCCGCCGACCGCCAAGGGCCAGGGCGCAAGCCAGGGTCGCACGAAGAGTTCTGTCAAGCCGACAGCCTCCCGATCGAGCCGGCCGGAAGAAATCGCGCCGATCACGATGCCCAGCATGATCGGACTCAGGATGCTGGAGAGACCAAACAGCCATTGCCAGAATCGCATAGCGCTGTGTCGCTCGGCCCGGTAGGGATCGGAATCCGGATCGTGGGTGCGAAACACGAAGGCTGAGCCGCGCAGGACGATGCCGAGCAGCAACAGGGTCAGCGGAATGTGCAGTCTCGTGGAGATCACCGCAAAGGCCGCGGGAAAGGCCGTGAACAGGACCGTCACGACCAGAATCAGCCAGACATGGTTGGCCTCCCAGATCGGCGCGATGGCCCGGTCGATCACCCGCCGTTGTTCCGTCGCCCTCGGCCCGGCGGCAAACAGGCTCCAGACACCGGCGCCGAAGTCCGCGCCCCCGGTCAGCACGTAGAGCGTTAGCGCAATCAGCAGCGCTCCAGACAGGAGCAGTTCAAGGTCGGTCATCGTCATGATGGCATCATGGCCCGGCGTGAGACTCCATGCGGCGATGTTCGGCCGTGCCGGCGATGTGACGCCACATGGTCCAGACGACGGTCAGCGCAAGGAAGCCGTAGACAAGGGTAAAGGTCGCCAGTGGGACCCACAGACTCGGCATGGGCGTCACCGCCTCCGAGGTGCGCATGAGTTGGTACACGACCCACGGTTGCCGTCCCACTTCGGTGACGGTCCAGCCCGCTTCGATGGCCAGGAAGCCGAGCGGGGCCGCCACGACGAGCGACCGGAGCAATGTGGCATCTTCATGAAGCGGCGTCCTCTTCATCCACCTCCATCCGCACCAGAGGCTCAACCCTGCAAGGACGAATCCCGCCGCGACCATGACTTGAAAGGAAAGATGGACGACCGCGACCGGGGGCCAATCGCGTCGGGGCGTCCGGTCCAGTCCGGGAACCGTGGCATTCGGGTCGGCATGGAGCAACAGGCTGAGACCATGGGGAATTTCGATCGAATAGGGAACGGTGCCGGTCTCTTCGTCCGGAATCCCACCCAGATGAAAGGGCGCGCCGGCTTGGGTCTGGAACAGCGCTTCGATCGCCGCGAGCTTGGCCGGCTGGTCGTGGGCCACCGATTGCGTCAGCAAATGGCCGCTGACAGGCTGCAACAGCGCGGCCATTCCCCCGACCCACAGGGCAATCCCGAGCGCGTGGCGGTGAAGCCGATCCCCCGGCCGTCGAAGCAGGAGAAAGGCGTGGATGCCGGCGACGAGAAATCCCGTCGCTGCGAGGGCGGCCAGAATCATATGGAAGCTTTCATGCCAGGCATGGGGGCTCCGCAGGGCGGCGAGCGGATCGATCCGGACCGGTTGCCCATCCGCCAACTCGAATCCGACCGGCACGTTCATCCAGGCGTTGGCCGTCACGACGAACAGCGCCGAGGCGATGCCGCTCATCGTGACGATGAAGCCCGCCGTCAGATGGGCCCAGGGGCCCATGCGGGACCACCCGTACAGGTACATCCCCAGAAAAATCGCCTCCGCGAAGAAGGCAAATCCTTCGAGGGCGAACAATGGACCGATCAAGGGGCCGGACCATTCCATAAAGCCCGGCCACAAGAGGCCCAGTTCGAACGACAGGACCGTGCCGGAGACCGCTCCGACGGCGAACAAAATCGCCGTACCCTTCGCCCAGCGTTTGGCAAGGAGCAGATACTGGTCGTCCTTGGTCCTCAACCACCGCCATTCCGCCAGCGTCATCATCGCCGGCATGGCGATGCCGATGGCGGCGAACACGATGTGGAAGGCCAGGGACATGGCCATCTGCGCGCGGGCGGCGAGCAGGTCGCTCATGCCCGTCCAATCCTATCTGGAGGCCGGCGCGTGGTTCGCACGGCTCCGGCGGGGCTGGAGGTCGGCAGCTCGGCTGGTTCGTCTGAGCCAGAGACCGGCCATTGCTGCGGCCAGGAAGAGGAGAGGGCCGCGATGCTGGTTCGCCCACACTTGCAGGCTTGAGGTGCGGGCTCCACGGTCGAAAAGACCATGGGCGCCGTAGTCGCCGGGCAGCGGGGAAAAGAGATTGTCCGGACGGTTGGGCGCAAGAGGATCGCCGGTCTGTTGCGAATCGTATCCGACGTGCGCCAGGTAATGGTCCAGAAGCCCGGGAATGAATTTATCGCCGACGATGGCCTTGATGGTCGGGAAGCCGATCCAAAACTCGCGGCGCGGGTGGTGCGCGACCCAATGGACGGCATCGGCGATCACTTCGGGCTGATAAATCGGCGGGACCGGTTGGGGATGCCGTGGCATCCGGGATCGAATCCAGGAAAATTGCGGGGTATTGACCGCCGGCAGATGGACGGTCGAAAGGCTGACACGGCTGCCGTCGTGAATCAGCTCGGAGCGAAGTGATTCCGTAAAGCCTTGCACCGCATGTTTGGCCCCGCAATAGGCGGATTGCAGGGGAATCGACCGATAGGCCAGGGCGGACCCGATTTGGATGATGACGCCGCGATCCCGCGGAAGCATCCGGCGCAGGGCCGCAAGGGTGCCGTGGACGTAGCCGAGGTAGGTCACCTCCGTCACCCGCCGATATTCATCCGCCGTCATGTCCTTGGCCGGAGAGAGCACCGACACCATCGCGTTGTTGATCCAGATATCGATCGTACCCAACTGTTGCTCCACCTTGGCCGCCGCCTGTTCAACCTGTTCCGCGTCCGCGACGTCGGTGGGCAGGACCAGCGCCTTGCCGCCGGCTTGCTCAACTTCCTGTCGCGCCGCCGTCAACCCGTCCACTCCCCGGGCCAGCAATCCGATGGCGGCGCCCTCCCGCGCGAAACGCCGCACGATTGCCCGGCCGACTCCGGCGGAAGCTCCCGTCACGACCACGACCGTCGGGCCTGTTGGCTGCTGGGTATCGTTTTCCATGTCTCTTCCCGTTAACCTCTAACCTTTCGTGATGACTCCCGTTGTCTGTCTTGTCAGCGAGACTCAGTCCTGAATTGAGGAGATTCATCTCCCGACCCTGAATCGGCGCCGCTTCTCCATACCATCGGCCATCCGCCGCCGAATCGCTCTTTCAACGCTCCCGGAATTCTGGCCATGAGCACGACCAACAGGCCGATCGAGAAACTATGGAGAGCCTGGCGGCTCGAGTAGTCGTGGACGATCGGCGACAGCATGAACCAGATTCCCAATGTCAACGTGACCCACCGGACGGATCTTACTGATTCCGACATGGCGATCGTCGCAGAGGTCAGAATGAGGGGACCGACAACGTGATCATTCGTTCCCGCCGGACCGCCGTAACCCAGGAGGCTCGGGGCAGCCATCAACCACCCGCCGGCCAGCACATTGACCAACCGAGGCCACACAGATCTGTTTGTCCTTTCAGAGTCCTATGCGTGAACGACAGCCGTCCGGTCGTCTCCCTTCCAGAATGCATGCCACAGCGGAATGTTTTGGTCATGCGCCCTTCGTAAAAACTGTAAGCTCGCCAGCACTTCATCCATAGCCGGGCCGATCATGACCACAGGGATCATCGCGGAGGCGAGGCAGAGTGTGCACCACGCATCCAACAGGACCGGCTGTGCAATGACCAGCAGGACGCTCACGATGCCCAGCGGACCGACGGCCAAACCGAACAACAGCACCATCCAGGGCATGGTCCGCCACCGCCTGGTGCCGCCGATCGCGCCAGTGACCGCGTCGAGCGCATAGGCAAAGGCACCCAGCGCGGCATCGGGAATCGGCAACAATTGGGAAAGAAACGAGCCCAACACCTCCCGGCTGCCCGATCCGAACAACGGCTCCCAGACGTCGTCAACAAGGTGGAGTTGATATCCCGCCAGATAGGCCGATATCGCCAACCCCAACAGCGCCACGCCGATCAGCCACAGCCGTTCTCCCCACGACGAAGGGTTGTACGTCCAGCCTGGCGGGTGTGGCGGATCCGTCATCGTGTCGTCCACGATCAGATAGACCAAGCCTCACTATGACAGGAAGCCAACCGGAGAGCTCCTAGGCAAGACCCTGAACCGGCTTCATCCAACCCCCACGGTCGCGATGATCGAAACCGACATGCGCTTCCGTTGGGGAATGAATGAAACGGTTATCGGGATGCTTCTCATCCTGGACCGAATTTGCTGGGTGGAGGCTCGTCCGGTTCTTCTCTTGGCGGACGGGTTCGGCCCGGTTCCTTGACGGGAGGGGATTGGTTCGGCGGCTCTTCGCGAGGGGCCGGGGGACTCGTTGGAGGGTGGGAAGGCGGCGCGTCAGACTGCCGGGCGGATCGGGGCGGCTCTCCCCGTCTGACCAGCGTCACGTTGTGAACGGCATATTTCATGAGAGCAGACCAGGCGTGCGACCGGCTGTGCCAGCCGGCGTGACTTCCGTCACTCGGCGGCGGCAAAGGCAATCGTGCTCAACAGCGCATTCGCCGCCTGGCGCGAATCCAGACGCGTATGTTGCACGACGATCGGCACGGTGGATTCAATCACGCTGGCGAAGTCGGTATCCGTCGGAATCAGCTCGGGATCGGTTAAGTCGTTGAATCGGACATGTTTGGTCCGCCGCGCCGGGACGTTGACCCGATAGGGCCCGACCGGGTCGCGATCGCTGTAGAAGATCGTGATGCGCACATCGGCATCCCGGTCGCCGGTGTTCAGCAGGCATACCGTTTCATGGCTGGTCATGTGAGGTTCCGGCCCGGTGCTGGAAGGAGGGATATACCCCTCCGCGATGGCCCATCGTGTGCGTCCTACCGATTCCATCCTGTCTCGCGCTCCATATATGTGATCTTGATAAGGAGAGGGCCGAGGCGCCGGCGAGCAGCCCTTACGAAATACCGGCCAGCTCCACCCTCTGGTCGCCGGCGGGAGCCGGCTCTCCCTGTGTGGCTTGCCGAACGAAACGGAGCAAGTCACAGAGGTCAAAGGGTTTCGGCAAGTAAGCGTACAGACCGGTGATCACGTCGGCTGGGCCGTCGGCCTCGCCGGCCAACACGATCATCGGACAGTCGGGCCAACGCTGCAGGCAGATCCGGATGAAGATCACGTCGCCTGGTTGAGAGAAGCAACAGTCGGCCAGCACAGCGTCATAGCGGCGACGGCCCATCGTCGCAAGGGCCTCGAAGCGATCGGTCGCCTCATAGGCGTTGTAGCCATGGCGCATCAAGACCGAAAGGAGAAGGTCCCGAACAGGCGCATGGGCTTCCATCACCAATACCCGCTTTCCATACCCATCTAACCTTGCCGGTCCTGTCATGGTCGCACCTCGCGCTCTGCGCTCTACTGACCAAGTCCGCTCCTCATCGCCCACGCGGTATCGACGATACGAATCGATGACTCGATCCCCGTGATCGTCTCGTCAAACAGCGTCGCATAGCCGCTGCGCATGGCGTGACGGAATTCCTCGTGTCGTTCTTGCGGCACGCCGGCCAGCGTGGCGAGCGAGGTCACGTATTCTCCGCTCCCCCGGGCAATATCAGCGCGCAGGTTGTCGTAGGAGTAGGCGGTAAAAAAGATCATCCGTTGCCTGGCTCTGAGATGAGAGTCGCCGGCCGACGCGCCCGGCGTGGTGCTTGATGTAAATTCCGATATCGGCTCCAGCAATTCACCAATGGCTCGCGAGGTGCCGTCGCTGAGCGCCGAGGTCGCTTCGAAGGGAGCTTTGGTCAATTCGACGGTCGCGTCCGTGGTGCAGCCGGACAGGGCCAGCAACAGGCCGGGAACCAACAGGTGGCGGAAGTGTCTCATGATCCTCTTCTCCTGTGTGAGCGGCGATTCGACATGATCATAGGCCGGTTCGAGTCCCATGCACCTAGGAGAATCCATAGGTCTCGCATGTAGGCTACGAGGTTCTTATCCGCGTCGGGCGTCGTTCGATCGGAGATCTTCCCCGTGACGCAGCAGTTGAAGCCCCCACCAAATCAGCAATGTCCCGCCGATCCATCGGTCCCACCGTCCAAGCGGTCGGCTTGTGATCCCGATTGCTCCTAAGCGGTTCGGTTCGTGGGCTGCCGGGGAGGCCGGTGCCGCGGTTGTTGCTCCCTTGACGGCCGATGTCCGGTGAAGCCCTGCGCATGGACTCCCGCCTCCGGATTTTTTGCCGTCAACGACGACGGCTTGGTCGGTGGGCACAATGGCGGCCCCGCTGGCATTGGCGTACACCTGCGTGAACTCGGCGCCGAATAACAGGATTTGCGCTGAATAATAGACCCATACCAGCACGATCACGAGCGATCCAGCCGCGCCATAGGCCGAACCGATATCACTTTTGCCGAGATAGAGGCCGATGAGAAATTTACCCAGCGTGAACAACAGCGCCGTGATGCCCGCGCCCACCCATACGTTCCGCCACGCAATGCGAGCGTCAGGAAGCAGTTTGAACATCATGGCGAACAACAAGGTGATGACTCCGAAAGAGACGAGAAGGTTCAGCGTCTGGAGCAACACTTCCGGCGCGGGGAGCAGGCCGCTGAACCATGTCCCCAACGCGGAAAGCGCGGCGCTCAGGACGAGTGACACCAGCAGAAGAAATCCTGTTCCCAACACGGCCATGAACGACAAGAACCGGTCCTGAATCAATCCCCAAATGCCGCGTCCCGGCCTCGGCTCCACGCCCCAAATCGTATTGAGCGCATCCTGTAACTGCCCGAACAGTCCTGAGGCGCCGAGCAACAGGGTTACGACGGCGATGGCCGTGGCAACAATTCCGCCGGATGGCTGATGGGCACGCTGGAGCATGTCACGGATGGCTTCGGCCGACTGTTGCCCGACTAATCCGGCCAGTTGGGTCAGGATGTGACTCTGCGCCGCCTCTTGCCCGAAAAACAGGCCAATCATCGTAATAATGATCACCAAGAGCGGCACAATCGCGAATATGGTGTAGTAAGCCAGGGCGGCGCCGAGCCGAGGCACCTTATCCTCGCTCCACTCGGCGGCTGTTCGCTTGAGCAGCCCCCACAGGGCTGCGGGACGGATCAGATTGGACCGGTGCCCTTGCTCCATCTATTGACTCCATTCACATGTATATTCTGTAAGTCTTGTTATCTTCGAGGCAGTCGCCTGTGAATTGTATGGGGCCAAGCAGACAGCCACATCTGGATTCTCCTCGATTCTTACCGCGCCGAATACAGCAGCGCGATTCCCACCATATCGTAAGCGGGTCGAGATACCCACTGGGGCTCATCCCAGCTTGGTGGTCGGCGCCGGCGAAATATTCTGCCATCAGGCCTTTTGAGGCCTCTTGCCGAAGGAAATTCTCTCAAACTCTAGGAGGGCAGGAAAACGAGGTGCTGCTCGGCCTGCTTGACTCGTTTCATCCCTTGGCGGCCTTGCCTCGGGCTTCACGCGATCGCAAGCGCAAGCACCAAGGAATCAGCACCGCGGTCAGCAGGGCGGCCAGGGCACTCACGGCCGCGATCGCCACGAGACTCGCGGTCGGTCCCATGCGATCGGCAATCCATCCACAGGCCGTCATGCCGACCATCGCCGCCACGAGCGTGCCGATATTGAAGACGCTGAATACGCGCGCCAGCATGTTCTTGGGAGTCCGTTCCTGAAGCGATGCGGAGACCAGCGGGTTGACGACCCCCGAACTGGCCCCGATGGCCGCAATCAAGCCGATGATCGGGACGAACGAAGTCATCAACGTGAGCCCCAACACCGCCACGCCGCCGATCAAGGCCGCTGCGGCGATCAGCCAGAGCCGCCCGCACAATGCTTCCGGCGGGGCGCTGAACATCCACAGGGTCACGGCCAACAAGCCCAGACTCAGGGAGGCCCACAGCCAACCGAGCTCGACGGAATCGGCATGGAGAGAGTCCTTGGCCAGCACCGGCAAGAGATAGACAAACCCAGTCGAACCCAGCATGAAGAGCGACGCCACAGCCATCAGCAACAGCATGAGCCGATGCTTATACAGAATGAAGCGAATCCCTTCCATCAGATCCTGCAGGGCGGCCTGCAGCGGGGAGGAACGACCGGTGGATCGTCGTGTTTCCTTGACATGGATCGGGACTTTACAGAACACGGACAACAGAAAGGCGCCGGCATTCACGTACAACACATTTTGGGCGCCGATGCCTGCGATGAGCATTCCGCTGATGGCGGGTCCCAGGAGCTGGCCGATCGTCATCGTGCTTTGGTCCAGCGCGTTGATCTGCGTCAATTGGCGAGGCTTGACCAAGAGCGGCTCCATCGCTTTTAGCGCGGGTCCGAAGGCCATGGAGAACATGGCCGTGGCAAACACCAACAGATAGAGCGACGGAAGGGTCAACCGGTCCATCCAATAGAGCGTCGGGATGAGAGTGAGAAGCCCCGCCCTGGCCGTATCGATCACGATCATGGCCGTGCGCTTCGAGACTCGATCCACCAACACGCCCGCGAAGGGACCGAACAGGAGCGGCGGGAGGGTCTGGAGGATTCCGATCATCGTCATCTTCAGCGCCGAGCCGGTCAGGTCGTAGACGAACCACAACAACGCCACCTTGGAAAGCCCTTCCCCGATCTGAGAGATCGCCTGTCCGACGAACAGCCACATGACGTTGCGATTCGTCAGGAGCCCCCTCACTCTGATAAGGGTCGAGGACACTGCGGTGCCATTGGCTATCATCATCCCTGTGTCGTGCGGTCAGAAGGCGCAAGATGACTCCATCACAGGCCCGATCAAGCTCCTACTGGGGGAACGCCGAGTACGTACCCGGCGGAGGAGGATCGTTGCGCGAGGACGCCAGGAATGGCTGAGAGGAAACCAGCCGATCGACCAATGGTAGTTGGTGGGTTCCTAGGCCTTTTACTAGTTCCGTGCATGATGCGAGCAGGGGAGTATGTGTTGTGCGCAGAGAGGATCATGTTGGACGTGGCGGCTCATCGTCCGCAAGCACAGAAAAAGGAGGAGATGGCTATGAAAGTCTTGATGGTGTCCTTGTTTGCAGCCGGTATCTTGAGCTTCGGCATCGGCGTTGTGGGAGCGGCTGATCCCATGTCCGAGAAGGAGGCCACGCCGACCCTGAAGGAACGCATCATGAAAGACGCCGTAAAGGGAACCTTGATGAAGGTGGAAGGAGAGTACTACTGGATCAAGGACGACGACGGCAAAGTGACGAAGGTCCATGTCGATAAGAGTACGAAACTCGACAAGGTCGTCGAAGGCGACAAGGTCAAGGCCTACATCACAGATAAAGGCCATACCACGACGCTGCAACGTGTGGATTGAGGGCTAAGCCTGTATCGGGGGTCACCCGCCGAACAGAGGTAATAAGATGGAGCTGGCGCCGGCCCTCCATGGCGCCAGTCTCCTCCTCTGTGTTGTTGCACAGGCTGCCAGCGGATGGCTCGCCCACCCACAGATCTCGCCTGTTCTGGGTGACCGTCTCAGCGAGGATCGCCGCAGATGAGTTTCATGGGCTCGAGGGAACGTCTGCTTTGCCATTGTGCGGCTGCGGCGGAGCACGATGGCCTGCCGTCTCGTGGCCGTGAATCGGATGCGCCATGATCGAGACCCTCCTCACCGAGATGGAGCATCAACTGGCGGCCTGGACGCCGAACATCGGCATGGCGGTCCTGGTTTTTGCCTGGTTCTGGATCGCCAGTTCCGTGGCCCGTAAGGTGATCGTGAGGTTGGCAGCCAATACGGAGGCCAATCTCAATTTTGTCTTGCGTCTCGCTGCGCGGGTCGTGTCCGGAGCGTTGCTGCTGTTCGGTTCCGTCACGGCGCTCGGAACGATCGGGGTGAACGTCTCCGCGCTGGTGGCAGGCTTGGGCCTCACGGGGTTCGCGTTGGGATTCGCGATGAAGGACATTCTGTCGAATCTCATGTCCGGCCTGCTCATTTTGCTGTATCGGCCCTTCGGCATCAACGACCGTATCACCGTGACGGGATTGGAAGGGTTGGTCACGGAAATCGACCTGCGCTATACGAGACTGGAAAAGGGGAGCCAGACCTATCTCATCCCTAATTCCATGCTGATCACCAATACGATCGGTCTGATTCGGGCGGAGTGATCGAATTCGAAGGACGATTGACACTTGACGGATCACGGTTGACGGATGCCCCAGCCGCTGACAATGCCTCGTTGGCTCCTATGGACGGTCGGGATCGTGGCCGTGTTCGCGGCCGCCGTCCTGATCGCAGCGGCGGTCGCGGATGGGCCGTTCCGCCGTTATATCGAACAGCGGGTGAATGATCAGTTAACGGTCAAGGGCTATACCCTTCGCATCGGCAAATTGGACCTGCATCCGCTGTCCTTCTCGCTGGATCTCAAGCAGGTCTCGCTGGTGCAGAACCGGCATCCGGAGCCTCCCATGGTCCAAATCCCCGCATGGCATGCCGGCGTCCGCTGGACCGAACTGTTCAAGGGAAGGCTGGTCAGCGACCATGTGATCCAGCGGCCGGCGATCAACATGACTCGGCCGCAGGCCAGGACCGAGATTCAGGAATCACGGGACGACCGGTGGCAAGACGCGGTGCGCAAACTCTTTCCCCTCCGGATCGATGCGCTCAAGGTCGAAGATGCCGACGTTACGTACTACGATCATCCCAAGGCCAGGCCGCTGGAGTTGACGGAGGTTCAGTTCGAGGCGGGGAACATCAGCAACCGTGGACCGGAGCAGGAATATCCTTCGACCGTCAAGTTCGACGCACGGCTGCTCCGAGGCCGCATCAAGGCCGAGGGAAGGGCCAATTTTCTGGCCAAGCCGTTCGCGGGAGCCGAGGTGGACTTCGATCTGGAAAATGTCCCGATAGAAGGCTTCATGGGGGTGACCGGGCGGTACAGCCTGCTGTTGAAAGCCGGGGTGTTGACGGCAAATGGCCGCGCCGAATATTCGCCGTGGAAACAGGCAGTGGATGTCCGGAACCTGCTGTTGGAAGGGATTAAGGCCGATTATGTCTATCGCCGGCATCCCCGCGATGACGCGGGGCGGAAGCAGGTGGCCGAAACCGTGGGGGAAGTCCGCAACAATCCCATCCTGGTGGTGACCGTGAAGCGCGGCAAGGTGCTGGGCAGCGAGTTCGGATTCGTGAACCGATCCGCCGACCCGGACTATCGGCTGTTCGTCGGCGACGTGAACGCGGATCTGGACAACTTCAGCACGCGATTGAAGGACCTGAAAGACGGGGATGCCGTGGTCAAGCTCACGGGCCGTCTCATGGGGACCGGCCGGACCGTGGCGGCGGGGACCTTCCGGCCCGAGAAGCCGAACCCGGATTTCGATCTCGACGTGCAAATTGTCAAGACGGAGATGAAAGCCTTGAACAACGTGTTTCGCGCCTATACCGACATGGACCTCTCCAAAGGCCATCTGTCGCTCTTCAGCGAGATCTCCATCAAGAACGGCCGGGTGAACGGGTATGTGAAGCCCATCTTCAAGGACGTGGAGGCCTATGATCCCGCCCAAGACGCCGACAAGGCCTGGACCAAGCAGGTCTATGAAAAAGTGATCGAAGGGGTGGTGGAGTTATTGAAGAACGAGGAACGGCAGCAGGTCGCCGCCGAGACCGACGTCTCCGGCCCGGTCCCCAGTCCCCGTGCGGATACCTGGCAGATCGTCGGGACGTTGATTCAGAACGCGTTCTTCAAGGCCATTCTCCCGGGGCTCGAAAAGGAGTACGGCAGGGCATGAAGACGGGATCGACCACCGCTTCGCTCGACAGCTCGTCCCCCGCTTACAATCCATGGAAGCTGGGCGGGCTCACCCTGCGCGAACTGGCCCGGCGGTTGTGGCATGAGATGGAACGGGACGAACTGCTCGGCCGCGGGGCGCAACTGGCTTACTATTTTCTATTGTCTTTGTTTCCCGCGCTCATTTTCCTCACCGCCTTGATGGGCTTGTTCCCGCTTCAGAACGCCATGCCCGAATTGATGGCCTACCTCCAGAATGTCCTGCCGGAGGACGCCCTCTCGCTGGTCCAACGATATTTAGAGCAGGTGGTGCGCGGGAGCGGCGGGAGCCTGATCTCCTTGGGATTTCTGGGCGCCCTTTGGGCGTCCTCCAGCGGCGTGACGGCGATCATTGAATCGCTGAACACGGTGTATGGAGCGAAGGAGACTCGGCCGTTTTGGAAAGTCCGGTTGGTCGCCATTCTGCTCACGATC
>DATIBM010000393.1:0-3645 GCA_035457545.1 Nitrospiraceae bacterium | reverse complement strand
CACGACCACATCAAAGGTCGCCGCACTGCCGGGACCCACGACATAGGTCTGGACGCCCGTCAACTTGTTGGCCGGATTGCCGCTCTCATACACATGGTCCCAGATCTCGCCGATCGGATGGAACGAGGAGAATTCACTCGGCCCCGCATTGACAAAATAGATCCGTACACGCTCGCCCGGTTTGGCCTCCAGCTTGCCGCCACCCGTGACGAACGGGTGATACTTGAAGATGCCGCCGTTGAACATCATGCCGTCATACTTCCGGTCGAACATCGATTGGACATCTCCGGGATTCTTGTAGTGCTCGGATTGCATGAGCACATATTCCCGGTCGGCCTTCGGCCATACTTTGGCGTCCTTGGGATCAACGATGATCGCCCCGAACATGCCGCGGGCGATGTGCTGGATCATAGGCGGCGCGCCGCAGTGGTAGAAAAAGATCCCCGGCTTCCGTGCCTCAAAAGTAAAGCTGATCGATTCTCCCGCATTGATCGCCCGGTAGTTCTTGAGGAAGTCGATCTCCGCCGCGTGGAAATCCATCGCGTGAGGATTCTTGTTGGTGGCAGGATTCGTCAGCGTAAACTGGATGGTATCGCCCTCCGTCACACGAACCACCGGACCCGGAAACTGCCCGTTGAACGTCCAGGCTGCGTATTTCTCGCCGCTGCCGTCGATCACAACATCGGTTTCAACCGCTGTCATATTGACTGCATGGGTTTTGGCCGATACTGGGAGCACCCACCCAGCCCCCATCAGCAAGGCCGCGATTCCCGCCAGGAAGAACCGTGAGCCATCGTGCTTACAGAGACCTCGATCCCTCTTCATCATGTTGCGCTCCCTTCTGAATTGGTTAGAACGACTGTAGCCCTGTCAGGAACGGGAGCGACTATACGGAGAATCCCAAACTAAAAATATGATTCCCGTCATGTTTTGAGAGAATCTGCTATGGAAGGACGCTGGAGGGATCGGAGGCAAACGAGCGGAGCGCGGGAAGATCGAGGATCATCAATTGCTTGGCGGTTCCCGAGACCAACTTGGCCTGCTTGAAGCGGCTCATGATGCGGATCGTCGTCTCCGGCGTAATCCCCACCATGTCGGCCAGGTCCTGTCTGGTCAAGCGAACGTCCAGCCGGATGCCTTGCGGCTCGCTCACACCGATGCGCTCAGCCAGACCGACCAGCAGCGAGGCCAGCCGCTGGTCGGAACGGTCCAGCGCAAGGATCTTGGCGCGTTCCTGGACTTCCGTCAGCCGCTTGCCGAGATATTTGATGACTTCAAGCGCCGCCTCGGGATTCTTCTTCAAGATATTGAAATACTGTTCTTTATTCAGGCGAAGAATGCTGACATCTCCCATCGGCGCCGCCGTCCCGGGATGCTGCCCTCCGTCGAACACCGCCGCTTCGCAACAGAACAGATCGCCCGGCATCAACACCTTGAGCGTGCATTCCTTGCCGGCGGAGGTCGCTCTGACGCACTTGACCGTCCCTTCCTTCAGGATGTGGAAGTACTCGGCCCGGTCGCCCTCCCGAAAGATGTACTCGCCCTTTCGGTAGTGCTCTTCTTTGACTTGTTTCCAAATCTCACGGCGATCCTGCTCTTGCAGCAGGTCGATGAGCGGCAACTCTCGCCGGGAAGGGGGAGGGTTCACGGAGTTGGTTACGGCTTCAGCAGGTCCTTGACGGCCTGCACGATGGAACGGACCCCGATGCCGAAATGGTCGATGAGTTCCTCGGGCTTGCCGCTGCGCGGAATATCGCGGACGGCGAGTTTCGTGACCCGCACGCCTTCATTCGACAGCGCCCCCAGCACCGCATCACCGAGTCCGCCATGGGCATAGTGGTCCTCGACCGTCACCACCCGCTTCTGGGTGGCGTGCGCGCAGTCCGCCAACGTCGCCCGATCGATCGGGACGATACTGTACAGATCCACGACACGGGTCTGAATGCCTTGCGCCTTCAACTGATCATGGGCCTTCAGCGCCTCAAACAACGTCACGCCGGCCGCCACGATCGTCACCTGATCCTGCTGGCTCTTGCGCAGCACCTTCGATCCGCCGATCGCGAAGGGTTCATCAGCCCCATAGATCACCGGCGATTTGGGACGGCCGGCCCGCAGATAGACCATCCCTTTATGCTTCGCCGCCGCCTCGACCAAGCGGTACATGCTCGTCGCATCGGACGGATACAACACCGCGACGCCAGGCTGGGCCGCCATCATCGCCAGGTCCTCAAGTCCCATCTGGGAGGCCCCGTCCTCGCCGATGCTCACCCCGACGTGCGTGCCGACCAGCTTCACATTGGCCTGGCTGATCGCCGCCATGCGGATGAAGTCGTAGGCCCTGGTCAAAAAGGCCGCAAAGGTCGCCGCGAAGGGAACCTTCCCGCAGGTCGAGAGCCCCACCGCCGCGCCGATCATGTTCTGCTCGGCGATGAAGTTCTCAAAGAATCGGGACGGGAACTGCTTGCCGAATTTGTCGGTGTAGGTCGAATTTTTGACATCGGCATCCAACGCGACAACGCTCGGATCAGCCTCGCCCAAGGCCTGCAACGCGACGCCGAACGCCTCCCGCGTGGCAACCATGTCGCCGACCTTGTATGAAGGCGCAGCCAGCGTCTTCCTGCCCGCCTCTTCCTTTTTGGCGGGAGTTGGGCTTGGGCCGGGAATAACGGGACCGACCCCATTGCCGGATACGAACTGTTGCGACAACTCGGCGATGGCGCGATCGGCCTCCTCGCCCTTCTTGAGCGGCTTGCCGTGCCAATCCGGCTTGTCTTGAACGAATGAAATGCCCTTGCCCTTGAGGGTCTTGGCCAGCAACACGGTCGGACGCCCATTGGTGGCGCCCGCTTCGCCGAAGGCTTGAACCAGCGCTGCGATGTCATGCCCGTCCACCACGATCGCATGCCAGCCGAAACCGGACCAACGGGCGCGATAGGCCTCCAGATCATGCTGTAGCATCGTTGGATCGCTCTGTCCGAGCCGGTTGATATCGACGATCGCACAGAGGTTGTCCAACTGGTGCTGCCGGGCGATTTCGACCGCCTCCCAGACCGATCCCTCGACGGACTCGCCGTCGCCCAGGACCACATAGGTCCGGTAGCCGCTGCGATCGAGATATTTGGCGTTCAAGGCCATGCCGACGCCGGCCGCCAACCCCTGGCCGAGCGAGCCCGTCGCCACGTCGACGAAGGACAGCCGGGGAGTCGGGTGGCCTTCCAGATCGGAGCGCAGCAGCCGGAGCGTGAGCAGCTCGCTTTTGGGAAACAGGCCGGCCTCGGCCCAGGCCGCATAGAGCAGCGGGGCGGCATGGCCCTTCGACAGGATGAACCGGTCCCGATTGGGATGGCGCGGCTGCTTGGGGTCGTACCGCATCACATGGAAAAACAAGGTCGCGACGATGTCGGCGGCCGAGCAACAGCTCGTCGGATGGCCGCTTCCCGCCTCGGTGGTGGCGCGCACACTCTCGATCCGCAGGCTAGTCGCCTTGTTTGTGAGCATGGTCAAGAGATCGGATGACAGGGTCGTGCTCCCGGGCATGAACAGTCCTCTTTCGTGGATGGGTGGAGGCGGATGATCGACAACTCAACGCGACATGAAGGTGCTCAGCAAAGGCTAGCAAAAGCGGAGCGGATGAGTCAACGCGAC
>DATIBM010000392.1:0-4232 GCA_035457545.1 Nitrospiraceae bacterium | reverse complement strand
TATAGCGGTTTGTCGGCATCAGGTCAGGACTGGGTGTTTGCTGTTGCCTGTGATATGCCGTTTGTCAACCCATCCGTGATCCGGACCCTGGCGGACGCGCGCAATGACGCAGATTTCGTGATCGCCAGGTTGGAGTCGCGTCTCCAACCCATGCACGCGTTCTATCGAAAAACCTGTCTGCCGGTATTGGGCAAGATGGCGCAGAACGGTGATTTGAGACTGCAAGGGCTGGTCTCCAGCCCGGCATTGCATGGCCTCGTGCTGACGGCCGCCGAAGTGATCCATGGCAGTGAGGAGGAGCTGTCATTCTTGAACGTGAACACGCCAGCTGATCTCGATCTCGCTCGGCGGTTGCTCAAGCAGGCATAATAGGCTTCGTGGGCCGGTTATCCAGTTCCGCGTTGCCGCCGTCCTTTGCCCACTAATGCCTGAGTCCTTCCGCTGCCTTGGCCTATTGCAACAGAGAAGCAACGGGCGCCCCTATTCGCCGCTGCGACCAGCCGACAGACGAAGTCGGAGGCAAAGGGCCTCTCTGCCGCGATATGGTGGAGCGCCGCAACTCAAGCGAAGCTTGGTATGGCGGGCGTACTCGCCACTCGATCGGTCAACAGGCTGTTTCAAGTCTGCCTCTCTTCCTCGCGGCTCCGCGTGCCCGTCTCGTTGGCGACTGCCGGGTACCCGTTGCTCCTCACGATGCAACGGGTGCAACGCGACGGGCCGTCATGAATGAATAATGCGGCCTAACGATGAAGAATACTCCCGGGCAAGCGTTGACCGTTCCGGTGCAACGTGTGAGAACCTTGCGAGTAGCATGAGGGCAAAATTTGCGGACGCGGTCAATCTCCTGCTGGTCATTCACCCTGGGACATTGGGTGACGTCTTAATGGCGGTCCCCAGTTTGAGGGTCATGAGAGCAAAGTTCCCTCGGCATGACCTCGCCCTGGTGGCTAGAGGGGAGATCGGAGACCTACTCAAGCAGGCTGGCGAAGTGTCGCAGGTCTGCAGCTTAGAGGGCGCATTCGGCAGCACATTGTTCGGCGGAGAGCCTGTCCTGCCCTCCCAATGGCGCGAGTGGCTGGGACGGTGCGATCGAGCGATTGGGTTTCTCTCCGATCCGGAGGGAACAGTCAGAGCGACATTGGGCCGCTTCGCCATCGCCCACATCACTCTTCGGTCGCCCTTCGACGGCACACTGCAAGCCATTCACCAGTCCGCTCGCTTCATTGAAATTGTCGAACAGGTAGTGCCGACGAAAGTAAGGCTTGTCCCGCCGTTACGTGTTTCTCACAAGCGGCGGGCAGAGGCGCGGGGAATCTTGAGGAGCATTGGAGTGAAGGTTCCGATCGATGGTCTGGTGGTCGTTCATCCCGGGAGCGGGAGCCCGCATAAATGCGCCGACCCTCGGCTTTATGCCGGTGTCATCATGTGGGCGCTGGATCGGGGCGGCCAGGCTGTCATGATAGAGGGTCCAGCGGACGGAGAAGCGGTATCGGCGGTCACAGGGCTGCTCTCGCACAGACAGGTCCCGATCCTGAAGCATGACGACCTGAACATCCTGGCGGCCGTCCTGGCACAGGCCTCGCTGTTCGTCGGGAATGATTCGGGAGTGACGCATCTGGCGGCCTCGGTTGGCGCGCCGACCGTGGCGCTGTTCGGACCGACCGACCCTGCTCGGTGGGCGCCGATCGGCCCGGCCATGCAAGTCTTGCAGGGCGGTCCGTGCGGATGCCGGCCGGACTGGTCGCGCGTTCAGGCTTGCGACGCACGACCCTGTCTCCGCATCGATGTGCCAACGCTGCTCGCCATCTGCCAACATATCGTAGGCACGTAAATTCACCGATCGAGAGGCCGGATGGCGGGAGCCGCCCTTGTACCCTGTCTTCCAGATATGCTAGAGTGCGAAGTTAATTTTCTCCTTTGAAAATGACCAGTTAGGGACGCTCATGTCGCGCGGAGTCGTACGGGAAAAAATCGAGGCGTTGCTGCAGCAGGCCCTCCGGCAGGCACGGGAACGAGGAGAATTGAAGGCGGATCCCATCCCGTCGATCACGCTCGACGCTCCCAAGAGGCCGGAATGGGGCGATCTCGCCTCGACGGTTGCCATGGCGCTGGCGGCCCCGGAACAAAGGGCGCCTCACGAGATCGCCCAAATCATCGTGAGCAACATGGCCGAGCGCGAGCGGTGGCTCGATCGCGTCGAGATCGTGCGGCCCGGGTTCCTCAACATGACTGTGAAGCGTGAAATGTGGCTGGAGGTCTTGCGGGAAATCGAACGACAGGGAACCCGCTACGGCACCAACCAACTGGCGCAGGGGCAGCGCCTCTTGATCGAGTTCGTCAGCGCCAACCCCACCGGTCCTCTCCATGTCGGGCATGGGCGGGGAGCCGCAGTCGGCCAGGCGCTGGCCAACTTGCTCGAAGCGGCAGGCGCCGAGGTGGTGCGCGAGTATTACATCAACGACGCCGGCCGGCAGATGAAGCTGCTCGGGGCGTCGGTCCTGGCGCGCTATGAGCAGCTCAACGGCCGCGAATCGCCGGTGCCGGAGGACGGCTACCAGGGACAGTACATCGAGGACGTCGCCGCGCAGATCCTTGCACAGGTGGGCGCGGCCTTCCTTCAACTGCCGAGGGAGGAGGCGGAGCGGCAATGCCAGACCCTGGCCTACGAGCGGCTGGTGAACGAGATTCGCGCCGATCTCGCCCGGTTCGGCGTGACGTTTCAGTCATGGTTCAGCGAGGCGTCGTTGCAACAGTCCGGGGCCGTCTTCCGCGTCGTTCAGGAACTGAAAACGCGCGGCATGATTGTGGAACAGGAGGGCGCCGTCTGGTTCCGGTCGTCCGCCTATGGCGATGAGAAGGATCGGGTCGTCCAAAAGCAGGACGGCGACTTTACCTATCTGGCCTCCGACATCGCCTACCATCGCGACAAACTGCTCCGGGGCTATGACCGGCTCATCAACGTCTGGGGCGCGGACCACCACGGCTACATTCCGCGGATGCAGGCGGTCATGGAGGCCTTCGGATATCCGCGGACTCATCTGGGAGTGGTCCTGGTCCAGATGGTCAGCCTGCTTCGCGGGGGGAAGAAGGTGGAAATGTCGAAGCGCGCGGGGGAATTCATCACGCTTCGCGAGGTGATCGAGGAGGTGGGGGCGGACGCGGCCAAGTTTTCCTTTCTCATGCGACGTTCCGACACGCATTTGGATTTCGATCTGGAATTGGCCAAGCAACAATCCGCCGACAACCCCGTCTACTACGTGCAATATGCCCACGCCAGGGTGGCCAGCCTCTGTCGGGTCGCGGAATCGCGCGGCATCACGGTCCCCGATCCCAGCCAGGCCGATCTGTCCGCCCTGGCCGACCCGGATGAATTTGGCTTGATTCGGAAGCTGTCGCTCTATCCGACGATCGTCGAAGGCGCCGTGCTCGCGATGGAGCCGCATCGCGTCGCCGTCTATCTCCAGGAACTGGCCGGCCAGCTTCATGCCTTTTATTTCCGACACCGTATTCTCCCGCCGGCTGCGGAAACCGAGGCGGAACAGGAGACAACGGCCCATGAATCGGAAACGAAGACCGGAGCGACGGGAACAGACGCGACGGCCCTCTCCTCCTGTCACCGGGACGTGCTCACGCCTGAATTGACGGGCGCGCGGTTGGCCTTGATGCGACAGGTTCGCCAGGTGATTCACAACGGGCTGGGTCTTCTGGGAGTGTCCGCGCCGGAGCGGATGTAACCCCACGAGAGGAACGGGCGTGTTTGCATTTCGCGTGCACCAGGAGGATGGTTCAACCAAGGCCAGGCGCGGCACGCTGGCCACGGGACACGGCGCGATCGAGACCCCGGCCTTCATGCCGGTCGGGTCGCTCGGCGCCGTCAAGGGGATCAGCCCGGCAGAATTGGAGCAGCTCGGATACGGGTTGATCCTCAATAATGCCTATCATTTGTTCCTGCGCCCCGGCCATGAGGTGGTGCAACACCTGGGGGGATTGCATGCCTTCACGGGGTGGCCGGGCGCCATCCTGACGGACAGCGGCGGCTTCCAGGTGTTTAGTCTTGCCAAACTTCGGCGGATCTCCGACGAAGGCGTCACCTTTCAATCGCACTTGGACGGGTCCTTGCAGCATGTGACGCCGGAACGGGCGATGGAAATTCAGGAAGCGCTCGGGGCGGACATCATCATGGCCTTTGACGAATGTCCCGCCTTGCCGGCTGATCGCGGGCAGATCACGGG
>DATIBM010000391.1:0-6326 GCA_035457545.1 Nitrospiraceae bacterium | reverse complement strand
CGTCCTGAGGCCCTCGAAGGATGAACGGAGGGTTTTTCCTCGGCCCGTTGGACGTGCGGCGGAGAATGGAAGGAATAGATCATGTGGCGAATCGAGTGCCCTATCGCGCACATGCGCGTTGGATGATCAGTTATGACCTGCAAGGCCGTCAGAAGTTTCACGATATCCCTCACCCTGTCGTTCCTGGCTGCCGGCTTCCTCGGGTGCAAGCAAGAGCCCGCCTCCTCGGCTCCCCGCCCCATTCCTGAAGTGCAGGTCCTCCCGGTTGCGTACCAAACGGTCCCGGATGAACCGGAATTCATCGGGCAGGCGGAAGCGTCCAGGATCGTCGAGATCCGGTCGCAGGTGACGGGGATCATCAAGGAGCGCTTCTTCACGGAAGGCCGCGATGTCCATAAAAGCGATCCGCTCTATCGCATCGATCCGGTCCCCTTTCAAGCCGCCTACCTCAGCGCGAAGGCGCGGGTATCCCAATCCCAGGCCAGGCTCGTGCAGGCCCGTCAAAATCTGGATCGCGTCAAGCCGCTCTTGGCCGAGCAGGCCGTGAGCCAGAAGGACCTGGACGATGCGGTGGCCGAAGAATTGGCAGCCAAGGCGGCGCTCGAAGCGGCGAGGGGCGACATGGTGAAGGCCAAATTCGACCTCGACAATACGCTGATCGTGGCGCCCATCGACGGCCTGATCGAACGGACCCGTTACTATGAAGGGCGGTTGGTCACGGCCCAGACGGACCTGCTGACCGTGATTCACCAGATGGACCCCATGTATGTCATCGTCAGCGCGCCCGAGAGTTTCCTGCTCAAGCGCCGGCGGGACATCATTGCGAAGCGCATTCAGCATCCGGGGATCTATCAACTCACGGGCGTGATCACGTTCGTGGACGGCACGGTCTATCCGCACCAGGGCATCCTGGATTTTGCCGATGTCGGCCTGCGCGCGGAAACGGGATCGCGGCAGGCGCGGGTCGTCTTCCCCAACCCCGATCGCGTGTTGATGCCCGGGCAATTCGTGACGGTGAAGTTCCACGGGGTTTCCAAGCCCAATGCCATCCTCGTTCCGCAACGGGCCGTGCAGCAGGGCGCCAAGGGGCCGGTGGTCTATGTGGTCGGCGAGGGAGACAAGGTAGAACTCCGCGACGTCAAGGCCTCCGTCTGGCGGGACAAGGAATGGCTCATTGAAGAGGGGCTGCGCGAAGGCGAGCAGGTCGTGGTGGATGGATTCCAGAAAGTGATTCCGGGCGCTCAAGTCAAGCCCGTGCAGGCGACGACGGCGCCGAAGGCCCCGGCGGAAGGGACGGCGCCGCCGCCGTCCAGCCCCCGCGATCCTCAATAGGACGCGCCATGAGTCCGACCTTCTTCATCGACCGGCCGATCTTTGCCTCGGTCCTGTCGATCGTCATCGTCGTGGTGGGGCTGGTGGCCATGCAGGTCCTGCCCGTCTCCCAGTTCCCGCCGATCACTCCTCCGATGGTCCAGATCGAGGCCGACTATCCCGGCGCCAGCGCCGAGGTGGCGGCGGAGTCCGTGGCGCGGCCGATCGAGCTGCAACTGCCCGGGATCGACAACCTCCTGTACTTCGATTCGACGAGCACGAACGACGGGCACGTCGCCATCCGGCTCACCTTCGAGATCGGCACCAACGTCGACATCGCCCAGGTTCAGACGCAGAATCGCCAGAAGCTGGCCGAGCCGCAACTGCCGCCGGAAGTCATCCGCCAGGGGATCTCCGTCAAGAAGATGTCCCCCGATCTGCTGGCGGTCATGGTCCTGCAATCCAGCGACCCGCAACAGGACGCCTTCACGCTGGCCAATTTCGCCATCCTGCGCATCATCGACAACATCAAGCGCCTGCCCGGTGTCGGCGACGCCCTGGTCTATGGGCAGCAGAACTACAGCATGCGGCTGATTCTGAACCCCGTGCGCATGGCGCAGTTGAACTTGACGCCGACGGACATCATCACGGTGGTGCGGGAGCAGAACCGGGATTTCCCGTCCGGGACGGTCGGGCGGGAGCCGATCCCTGGCGGCACCGAGCTGACCCTGCCGCTCATCACGGACGGTCGGATGTCGGAGGTCGGCGAGTTCGAGGAGATGATCGTCCGCGCGCTGCCGAACGGCTCGATCGTCCGGCTCAAGGACGTGGCGCGGATCGAGCTGGGCGCGCAGTCCTATGTGCTCGAAGGCCGCTACAAACGAAAGCCGACCGCCCTGCTCCTCACGTTTCTCTCGCCCGGCGCCAACGCCCTCGATACGGTGAAACGGATTCGGGAGGAAATGGACCGGCTCGCCAAGGTCTTTCCGCCCGGCGTGACCTACGACATCCCCTACGACACGACGCGCTTTGTGGAGGTCTCCATCCGGGAGGTCGTGGCCACGTTGCGGGATGCCATGATCCTGGTGCTGCTGGTCGTCTACCTCTTCCTCCAGAGTTGGCGCGCGACCGTGATTCCCGCCGCGGCGGTGCCGGTGTCCTTGATCGGAACCTTTGCCGGCATGGCGGCGCTGGGGTTTTCGATCAACACGCTCACGCTCTTTGGGCTGGTCCTGGCCATCGGGATCGTCGTCGATGACGCCATCGTGGTGGTCGAGAACGTGGAGCGTCACATGGCGAACGGCCTCTCGCCGAAGGAGGCGGCGAAGAAGGCCATGGGCGAGGTGACCGGGCCGGTGATCGCGATCGTGCTGGTGCTCTGCGCAGTCTTCATCCCGGTCGGATTCTTGGGGGGCATCACGGGCCAACTGTACAAGCAATTCGCGATCACGATCGCGTTGTCCGTCATGATCTCAGGCTTCGTGGCCTTGACGCTCAGCCCCGCCCTCTGCGCCCTGGTGCTGAAGCCGGGTCATGGGCAACCGAAGGGTTTCTTCGGACTCTTCAACCGGCTGTTCGATTGGGTTCAGGTTCGCTATGGCACGGTCGTGGGCCTGACGTTGCGGCACGGCCTGCTCTCGCTGGTCCTGTTCGGGGTGATGATCGGGATCGTCGTCAGCCTGTTCAGGACCATCCCGATGGCCTTCCTGCCGGAGGAGGATCAAGGGTACTTCATTACGATCGTGCAGTTGCCGGACGGCGCCTCGAAGAGGCGGACGGATGCGGTCCTCGACAAGATCGAGCAGTACTACCTCGGCCTGCCGGCGGTCTACGGCACGCAAGGCCTGTCGGGACAGAACTTCGTCTTCAACACGAGAGGCACCAATACCGCGACCATGTTCACTCCCCTCAAACATTGGGATGAGCGAACGGGCAAGGAGCACCATGTCAAGACCTTGATTGCGGGAGCCTTCCGGGAATTTGCCAAGATTCCCGAGGCGCTGATCCTGGCCTTCAACGCCCCGTCCATCAGAGGGTTGGGCGCCACTGGCGGGTTTTCGGCGCAGGTACAGGACCCGAGCGGCGGGGACTTCAAGAAGTTTGCCGCGGCGGCCGAGGAATTTGTCGCGAAGGCGAGGCAGGACCCGGCGATCGGCGCCATCAGTTCGAGCTTCCGAGTCAGCGCGCCGCGGGTGCAGGCCAAGATCAACCGCGAGCGGGCCAAGGCGCTGGGCGTGCCGATTTCGGAAGTGTTCGATACGCTCCAGGCCTTCTTCGGGAACTTCTACATCAACGACTTCGTGAAGTTCGGCCGCGTCTACCGCGTGCAGACCGAGGCGGAGCCGCAATACCGGACTACTCCCGCCGACATCAGCAAGATTTACGTGCGCGCGCTGAACGGGCAAGGACCCAGCATGATCCCGCTCGACACGGTGGTGACGACGACCTACAACAGCGGCCCCGACCCGGTGACGCACTTCAACGGCTTCAATACCGCGCTCGTGCTGGGGGCCGCGGCGCCGGGCTACAGTTCCGGCCAAGCCTTGGACGCCTTGGAGCGGGCCGCGCAGGACGTCCTGATCCCGCAAGGGTTCGACCTCGATTGGAGCGGCATCTCCTACCAGGAGCGCAAGGCCGGCGCCGAATCGGTGCTGGCCTTCGGGTTCGGACTCCTCATGGTGTTTCTCGTGCTGGCCGCGCAGTATGAAAGTTGGACCGTGCCGTTTGCGGTGATTCTCGCCGTCCCGTTCGGGGTGTTCGGCGCCCTGTCGGCGGTGTGGCTCTCGGGCATGTCGAACGACATCTACTTCCAGATCGGCTTGGTGACGCTCATCGGCCTGTCGGCCAAGAACGCGATCCTGATCGTGGAGTTTGCCAACCAGCGTTATGAACATGGCATGCCGCTGCTCAACGCGGCGATGGAAGCGGCCCGGCTGCGGTTCCGTCCGATCGTGATGACCTCGATGGCCTTCATTCTCGGCGTGGTCCCGCTGGTGATCGCAAGCGGGGCGGGCGCAGCCAGCCGGCATTCGATCGGAACCGGGGTGATGGGCGGCATGATCGCGGCCACGTTTCTGGCCGTTGTCTTTGTGCCGTTGCTGTTCGTGCTCGTTCGGAAACTCACCCCGCGCAGCGCTGCGCGACCGGGAGGCCCCTCGGCGTCCGCCTCGCCGCCCGCGCCGCCGCAGGGAGACGGCGAGTCCCGCTTGCGGAGTGCGGAAAGCAGACCGGCACCTATAACTGAGGATGCCCCGCTCCGCGGATGACCTGGGCTGGTGGGGTATCCCCCTCACCGTCTCCTCTCCGGGGTGCCCGTTGCTGCCCATTGCAACGGGCCATGGGAGAGGGCAAAAGCGAGGGGGGGAACATTCCAGCGTCCGACGATTACCAGGGTCGAAGGAGGAATCAATCATGGCACATCAGAGCGGCGACCAATCGGTTCTCGATCATATTCAGCAGCTCGTGTCAGAGGAACATCGGCTCTATGGGCGGGCATCGCTCGAAGATGCCGAGGTTGAACGGCTCAAGAAGGTTCAGGTGGCACTCGACCAATGTTGGGACCTCTTGAGCCAACGCCGGGCCCTTCGCGAGACCGGGCAGAATCCCGACCAGGCTGCGGTCCGTCCGCCGGAGATCGTCGAGAAGTACGAGCAGTAGGTGTGGGAGAGACGCCCAAACGTGGCTCCGATATGTCGAGACAACACCGGCGCATCCCCGTGCAAGCTGGTGAGATGTCTCCCCTCACCGTCTCCTCTCCCCCAAGGGGGAGAGGAGACGCAATACGAGCCATACGAAATGATCGCGGAGATAGGAATAGGAGGATGGAGATGGCGACCAGAGGCGGCAAGATGAGTCGTTCCCATGCGATCAAGACCGAAACAAGCCGGCGGGGCCATATTGCCCTGTGGGGATTCCTGCTGCTCCTGGCCGGATGGCTCTTAGGCCAGTCATCTGAAGCGGCGGCTCAACCATCCCGTCCCGACGATGAGATCACGAAGCTGGCCGATGATGTCTATCTCTTCCGGCATCGCTTCCACCAGGCGATCTTCATCACCACGCCGAAGGGCGTGATCGTCACCGATCCGATCAGCCTGGAGGCGGCGACCTGGCTGAAGGGCGAAATCAAGAAGCTCACCGACCAGCCGGTGCGGTATGTGGTCTATAGCCACGATCACAACGACCACATCACCGGGGGGAGCGTCTTCGCGGATACGGCCACTTTCGTCGGCCATGCGGCGGCCCGGCCGAAAATTCTGGAAGAAGCGGATGCGAAGATTCCGGTTCCGGATCTCACCTTCACCGATCGGCTGTCCATCGACCTCGGCGGCAAACGGGTCGAGCTGATCTATACAGGCAGGAACCACTCGGACAACAGCCTGGTGGCGCTGCTTCCTCAGAACAAACTGCTCTTCGCCGTGGACTTTATTCCGGTCGAGACCGTGGCCTACCGGGCGCTGCCGGACGGTTATCCCGATGACTGGATCGAGTCGCTGAAGAAAGTCGAGCAACTGGACTTCGAGACGCTCGTGCCGGGCCATGGCAAGGTCGGCAAGAAGGAGCACGTGCGTCTGTTTCGCGGCTATCTGGAAGATCTTCGCACCGCCGTGCAGGAACAGGTGCAGAAAGGCGCGAGCTTGGATGAAGCGAAGAAGACCGTCCGTCTCCCCAAGTACGAGCAGTGGGGACGCTATGCCGAATGGTTCCCTGAGAATGTAGAAGGCATGTACCGGTATCTCTCGGAGCGCCGACCATGATCGAACCGAGCCTTTCGTTCCATCGAGACGAAGAACGAGTCTCATTCATGCCGCGGGTCCCCTCGCTGATGGCCAAAAGACAGATCAGCTTCCTCGCCTGAAGAGCCCTCTACCTCCCTGTTTGTCTCAACTCTGTTGACGTCCGATCGGTAACTGTACCTTCCTGCCCTAGGTCACAATGCGGCATTGTTGCGTTTCTCCCCAGGTTTGAGCCGACTTCTCCAGAGATTGCCGAAATTACTGGGGATTCAGCGTGGCAAG
>DATIBM010000390.1:0-4613 GCA_035457545.1 Nitrospiraceae bacterium | reverse complement strand
AGGAAGGAGTGAGCAATGACCGAACAGACCATCGTGTCGGTGTTTCAACAGGATCATCAGGTTATCGACCGGGCGCTGGAACAGTATCGCAGCCTGAAGCAGTCACATGTTCAGGCGGCGAAGGACTCGTTCAAGCGGTTTCTGACCGGCCTCAAGCGACATATCGTGTGGGAAGAGCAACTCCTGTTTCCCGTCTGGGAACGGAAGCGCGGCATGACGGGCGGAGGCCCGACGCAAGTCATGCGGCTGGAGCATCGGCGGATCGCGGATCTGTTGAACGCCATCCATGAGAAGGTCCAAGCCCGCAATACCGGCACGGAGGAAGAAGAGCGGCAACTGGTCGAGCTGCTGGCCTCTCACAATATGAAAGAAGAACGCATCCTCTATCCGGCCATCGATCAGATCGTGAGCGCGGAGGAGCGGGCCGGTATCTTCCAGGCGATGAAGGATCTGCCGGAAGAACGGTATCACACCTGTTGTGAGGGAGCCTGATCACGATGGGACGAGGGGGGCGGATGGTGAGACCGGCGCTGTTCCTCGCGTTTGCCTTCGGCTTCGGCGCCATCGTCGTGGTCGGCATGAGTGGCACAGTGGGCACGATCGGCGCGTTTGGATTGCCGGCGCCGGTTCTCGGCGCACCCGTCAGCGACGGGCAGAAGGTCGGCGAAGGAACGGGAGGTCAGGACTCGGCCGAGCCTCCGTTCAATCCCCATGGCAATTTGGTCTTCCGCGTGACCGGTGCCACCTCTTGCCGCGATTGTCATGCCGCCGGCCGATCCTCGTCGGCCTGGCCTGTGCTGGACAACGAACTGGTGCGGACGCTCGTGGCCAAAGGGAAGGGCGCGCATGCCGGGAGATTTGCCGACTGCTTTCGATGCCATCCCGGCGGCAGACTCCCGAGCGAGCAACCATGAACATTGACAAGGGGACCGGCGAGGGGATCGGAGCGGCTCGGAAGACAGGAACGGGGCGAGCAAACAACGGACTGACGACCACCCATCTGGGCCGGACGCCCGGGAGGCGGTCACCGGTCGCGTTGTTTGCTCTGTGGCCGGTCTTCATGATCGGCGGTTGCGGTGACGGGCTTAAGGACGTCGGGCAGTACGAGCGGGGCGAAACAGCAGAATCCCTGCCCGTGATCCCCGATGCCAGGCAAGCCATTCGGCTCTCGCCTGGAGCGCAGACTGAGCATCAGGGGGCGATGGTTCAGCACCTTCAGACGATGGAAGGCATTGTCGACGCGCTGGCGGCGGGGGACTTCCTGCTGGCGCAGATGCGAGCGGAAGCCCATCCCATGTTTTTCGAGCGGCGGATGGCCTTGGTTCGACAGCGCATGGAGACCTATCCGCCGGCCTTTCAAGAACAGGCCGCCGCCCATCAGGCGGCGGCCGACGAGTTGGCCCGCGTTATGCCCTCCCGCGATCTCGCCCAGATCCTTCCACGGCTGAGCGCGGTGTTGAAGGCCTGCTCCGCCTGTCATTTGGCGTTTCGGTTGGAACGGGACAATCGCGGAGGGTAATGCCATGACGATGGCCCTCACGCTTGCCGGGGCGTTTCCATCGGAAGCCTCGTTGCGCCGGATGATCCTTGCGCGGAAAGTCTGTTTCGACCACGATCCCTTCTCTATTCGTAACGCCGCCGGCGCCATGGTGCAGATCGGGTTCCAACTGAATCTCTATGCAGCCTTCACCGATCCCCGCCACCTTCCCCACAGCGACGATCAGGAACAGCGCGAGATTGTCCGGGACCTGCACGGGATCTGCCGCGTGTTCTTCCAGTCGCTCGACGTCCTGAAACCCTGCGAGTACCCGGATCCGCCTGCGGATCGGATTGTCTACAGCCCCGAGCGAAACTATCGAGCCGACGTCTGTGTGCAGATCCCGGTATTCGACCGGACGCATTTCGGCGGCCCAGCCGATCGGCAGGTGAGCGACATCCTCGAGACCGTCGAATGTCTGCTCAAGAGCCTGGGGGCCAGGTGGAAACGGTGGGACGATGAAGCGGTTCCGGCACGTCCGTCTTCCGATCTCTGCGAGGCCAAGGCGCGGCAGGCCGCAGGTCTTTCCGATCAAGGGATCGCATGAATTCGCTGGGGGCGCGGGCCAGGCTCGTGACGATGGTAGCGGCCTTCGTTGTCGGAGCGGCATTCGGCATGGAATGGCTGCTCAGCCTCGGCGAGGGAGCCGAGTTTGGCCATACCAGGAGCGGCCATCTCCTCGGTTGGGTCGGCCTGATGGTGCTTCTGCCGGTCTTCATCTATCCCCTGAAGAAACGCTACGCTCCTGAGGCCCCGAGGCGCGGCTGGCTTCAGCCTTGGTTTCGAGTCCACATGATGGCCGGCATCCTTGGACCCGTCCTGATCCTCATCCATGCCGGAGCCCACTTTCATGCCCTCGTGCCGGTGCTCGCGTTGATCGCGCTGGCGCTCGTGACCGTGAGCGGCATCGTGG
Organism: Nitrospiraceae bacterium; assembly: GCA_035457545.1. Classification (GTDB taxonomy): domain Bacteria; phylum Nitrospirota; class Nitrospiria; order Nitrospirales; family Nitrospiraceae; genus Nitrospira_G. Next base: position 2,163 of record DATIBM010000390.1, on the reverse strand, counting down.
GTCAAACCATACACTCCCTCGCCGTGCGGCAGTTGAATCAGGAATGGCGCGAGCTTCATGAGCAGGGCCTGCCGGAAGGTGAAATCCAGGAACGATTGGCGGAACGGGCTGCGCAGGAGGAAACCTTTCGATTCTGGCAGCTCGTCCATGCGCCCGTGACCATTCCGTTTGTCGCGCTCACGCTCCTGCACATCATCGGCGCGCTCTTCTTCGGAGGATGGTAGCGACTGATCGGCAAGGGTGCCGCGCTATGGTTCGACCGGCTCAAGCAGGATTCATGGTAAGGAAGACGGCTCACTGATGCGCTATGTGCCGTTGCCGGTCCCGGTGATGCCGAATGTCTTCGTCGGGACCCTCCTGTTGCTGGCCTGGCTCGGATGGGAGTCCTACCGCGCCCCGGAAACCTGGTGGGCGCCGGGCGACCTGAGCCGGGCTCACGCGGATGTCGGGTCTTGTCTCCACTGCCACCAGCCATTCAAAGGCGCGGTGAGCCGAAACTGTGTCGCCTGCCACGGCGAAACACAAATTGTCAGGACGGCGTCACCGGATGTGGCTGCGGCCCATATCGAGGTCCTGCGTCGGAAGGGAAACTGCCTCGCCTGTCACACCGAGCACCGGGGCGTGCTGGCTCCCATCACGATCGGCGCGCTGCACAATCCGCACGGCGAGTTCATTTTTCGCGCGACCGGCGCGCGGACCTGCGGCGTGTGCCATATCATCTCGCCGGAAGGAGGCCCGCCCAGCCTGCGGGACAATCAGCCGGTCCGGCAGCTCTTGGAGCAAGGCAAAGGGGCGCATCGCCGTGGCCGGATGGCCGACTGCCTGAGGTGCCATGCAGGAGGCGTGACGGAGGTCGGGCAGGACGGGAATGATAGGTGAGGCGCAGCGGCAGTTCTGAGACACAAAGCACCGGACCAATCCCTCGACAACAGCCTTCCCCCAAATTGGGGATGAGATCGGGATGCGAACCGGTAACGAAGTCCTTGAACAGCTCGAAATGCCGTGGTGAAGTCGATGGCGGCATGCTGACTGTGCGGTTCGTGTACAGAGCCTCGATTATTCGGATCATTGGAGCCGGTTACTGGCGTAAAGGAAAGGCGATCTATGAGCACGAAAATCAAATACACCGATGAGCCGCTAGGCGAAATTCGCGTGATCCCGGATTTTCTGCCGTCTCCAGCCGACTTGGCTTTTCGGGAGGAGGGCGTCAAAGTCACGTTGGCCTTGAGCAAGAAGTCGGTGGCATTCTTCAAGGCCGAAGCAGCGCGGCACCATACTCAGTACCAGCGCATGATTCGCCGGCTTCTCGATTCCTACGTCGAGACGCAATCTCATGGCCCATCCGCTCGCGCATCCAGGCCTGCCCGAAAGCCGGCGGCCATCGAACAATTGCCGGCCTTTCGGAAGCGCTCTCGGCGCGTTACCGGCAAAGCCACTCGAGCGGCCAGGAGACGCGGACGACCGTGACAACGCCGGTGTTGGATGCGAGATGGGAAAGGATATCGGAAGTCATTCTTAGGATCCGACCACTTAGTGTGTCTTGGATCTCTTCGGTGCAAGCAAATGCAACAGGGTGTGAGAGCGGTTGCGCAAACCGCAGGTCAACGCCCTGTACCTCACTGTGCTCATCGCCTATCGGTTGACTCATGAGACTACAAAGAGATAAAGAAGCTCCTTATGGAAACGGTGAACCGCTGTGTTCTTACCTGCCCGCACTGCGGGACTGGCACAGAACAGGAAATGCCCGAGAACGCGTGTGTCGTCTTTTTTCAATGTCCGTCATGTAAATCCGTGTTACGTCCGCTGTCGGGTGACTGTTGCGTGTTCTGCTCCTACGGAAACGTTAAATGTCCTCCTGTCCAGCTTCAGACTGATCGCTGCCCTTAAGTCCGTCGCTACCACGCTGCTACCAGGACAGGACAACATGCCAGATTCTGACTGTGTGATTTCTTGCGGAGATAGAATCGTGTCGGAATCTGATGTTGTGGTTTCTTGTGCGGATAGAGTGGTAGGGGCAGTACTTACTGGAGTTCGTAAACCGCAGGTCAGTAGGCGAGGGAAAAGGTCCGGAGAGGCTCTGAGCTGTTGGCGCGGAGTTTGTCTCCCGCGGTCAGATTAGCTACTCCTTTGGATCGCCATTCTTCATGAGGAAACGTCAACGTC
>DATIBM010000389.1:0-2441 GCA_035457545.1 Nitrospiraceae bacterium | reverse complement strand
GCCAGCCCCCGAAGCGGGTCCCATTCGGCGCCATCATCGGGGAAATCAACGTATTCCCTGAAAGCTTCAACATTCCGATCCCCCAAGGACTTGTGACCGGGATCTCCGCACGACCGTCACCGTCGAAATCACTCCTCTTTGCCGCCATAGCAGGTCCTCCAACTCAGAGATGAGAAGCCAAGGTCATATTGAGCATCACGCCGGGCCCCTTTTCAAGAACTTGCTCCAGCAGCCGAGGCCCGTCGTTTGGAGCAGCACTGGCTCTCCACGATGACCTCGGCTGCCTTGCGTTCGCGACGATGTGCTCCAACGTATCTATGCGACTCTGCCTTCAACCCGGGCAACGGACAGAAACAGTCTCAGGAAGACCGCAAATCCGGCCAGACCGGACCACAGGGCCACGAGCATCGTGCTCGGCCGACTCGGCGTCGAGATTGGTTCGGCCTCCGCGAAGGAGATCGGCGAAGGAACCGGGTCCAGTTGCATCAACCGGGCAAACACGTCGGCTCTCGCCTCGGTCCTGGCCACAGCGCTCACCAGCGCCGCCAACTGTTCTTGGTTGCCCGCGAGCGCCTGGGCGTACTCGTCCTGCACCTTCACGACCTGCATGATCGCGCGGCCCAGCCGTTGCTGCGTCTCTCCGACATAGGTTTCCCAGTCCCGGGCGGCTTCCACGATGGCCGCTCCAAGATTGGGCTGCCTGGTCGCATCAAATTCATCCTCCAGCATCATGCCCTGGGCTTGGGTTTTCCCAATCATGCGCCTTGTGTAGGCTTCGGCCAGCTCCGTGGACGGCATGAGCCCAATCCGGACGCCCCGTTGCGTCCAGATGACGATGGAACGGCCCATCACGGTCTGCACCCGGGCCGCATGGTTTGCTTCCATCATGGCGTCCTGCGTGGCGACCGCCTCCAGGTACGCCAACGGTTGCTGTTCGATCCGATCGCGTCTCAGCATCGCGCGGTTCAAGTCGGCGACCGCCGCGCCCATCGAGCGGGACAGGCCCCGTTCGAGCAAGGCCTTCTCGACGATCGCCTCACCGAGCGCAGGTTGCACCCAGTACATGGCGGCCATGACGCCCCCGTCCTGTACCATGGTCGGCCCCGAGGTCGGACCGGCCGGCGGCGCGGCTCCACCTGCCGGCGCGGTCAATAATAGATAGGCGCCAACCACCAGAGCGACCAGCCCCAGCAAGGCCATCACATCGACTGGTTCGTACGTGCGTCTCATGGCGAGGGTCCTCCTTTGTCGGAATCATGCTTCGGGCGTCCTGCGCACCGATCAATAGGACTGCCGAAGCCGGTTCTGTCCGAACTGACTTCGAATCGCGTCTTGTTCGACGGTGGAAATACTACCGCTGCGGAACGCAACTGCCGTACCATTGGGAGTTCGGATGCGGGCTCGATGGAAGTGATTGTTATGACTAAGGCCAAGGGCGCAGCTAGATCGTGTGACTCAGCGAACGCCTTGTGAAGGTATCGGAATCGATACAGAGACATTATTGGAGCATTATCGGATCGGATACAGGGCCAGACAGACAGGAGACTACCAGGGATGAACGGCCGTCGCTGGGCCTCGCGCTCCGCGCTCCGTCCGCGGCTGAGACTTATTTGTTAGCGTGCACACCTTGATGCCTTGAAGTATTCCGGCTATGGTCTGGCCAGAATGCGTTTTGACATCCTCCTGGCTCCGGAAGCCATTGAAGATCTACGAAGACTAAAGGCGAATCTCCGGACGGCCATACGGGAGGCACTCGAAACACATCTCAGGCACGAACCGACGAAGACCAGCCGCAGCCGAATCAAACGGCTTCGAGGCCTTTCGAGGCCACAGTACTGGCTCAGGGTCGAGGAGGTCCGTGTGTTTTGCGACGTGTCCAGCTCGACCGTTGAAGTCTTGGCGATCGTGGCCCAATCGGAGGCAGAAACATGGCTCGCCCCATTCGGAAGACCCGAATAAAGGAAGTTCCGCTTTCCGAGGTGAAAGACGATCTGTCGCACTTGCTTCGCGAGGCGGAGAAACAAGAGATCGTGATCACCCGGCAGGGCAAACCTGCCGGCGTCCTGATCGGCTTCAAGTCTGAAGATGACTGGTTCGATTATCGGCTTGAGAACGACCCCCGGTTTCTTCGGCGTGTGGAAGCTGCGCGGGAAAGCTTGCGCGCGGGCCGTGGTGTCAGGCTCGAAGAAGTAAAGTGACCGTGCGCTTCACCACGGGCGTTCGACAGCGCTGGCACCGAGAATACAATCCATGCAGAGTTAAGGTGTCTGCCCCCCTTAATTGCCCCCCACTGGACAGATCCCGGGTCGTATCCTCCGCAAGTATAACCAAACTATGTTCATCGGTACAGCACGGCGATGAGACAGCATGGAGAACATTGACAAGTGATTGAACACGCGCAAGAATCACACCCCAGCGTGCACTCTGTCGGTGCGTATTAT
>DATIBM010000388.1:0-5848 GCA_035457545.1 Nitrospiraceae bacterium | reverse complement strand
GACGGAAGCGCGCGTCGTGGTCTATAACTGCGACTGCCATACCTACCAGCAGGTCATGCTCAAGGACGAGGCCTTCACGAGCCAGGCTGCGGGTGAACAGATCGTGATGAGAGCGGGAGTCGGTGACCGGGCGCAGCCGGTGGGCCTGCGCGAGGTGATAGGTGACGCGCAGCGCGGCGGAGGTCTTCACCAACGCGAGCCCGTACTCATATGCATAACTCTCCTCCGATGATCCCGGCGACCGGGAAAGCCGGCGAACGGCCTCAAGCGTCAAGGTCTGGGATACCCATCGGGCCTCAAGCAAAGTGAGCAAGGCTGCGGGTCCCGGGACGAGCCGGCGGCCGATCGTCATGCCGTGGGCCACGTCGAAGAGGCCGCGCTGGAACCGCCGGTCTTCGCCGAGCGCGTGATGGAATATGGCGCGCCAGGTGGCATCGGACAGGTCCCGATCCACCGCCTCGGCAACCTCGCCGGTGAGCGGCCCGCTGACGTGGTACCCCTGCACGATTCGTCCGGCCCGAACAAGATCGGGAAACTGGTCTCCCATGCGATCCTGATAGGCCGTGGTGCCGGTCAGCGGCGTGAGCTGAATGGCCATGTAATCGCGAAAATGCACGGCCGCATACCGTCTCAGCATCAGCTCCAACGTCGTGGGATGGCAGAGGTGAAAGGGGTAATAGAGGGCATCGGGAGGAGGGGTGACGTTCATCGACCTGGTGCGGAGGCGCGATGGTCCGCCATTACCACTTGTCCATGTCGATCACCTCGGTCGCGTCCCAGAGATTCTTGCTTTCCGCATCGGCCAGCGCCTTTTCCCGGTCTTCCTTTGTTTCTTGTGTCGGGTCCTGTTCCTCTGCGGCGGATCCCGCCGCCGGCGCCGGGGCGGCCGCAGGATTGGGTCGTTTCTTGTTGGGAGTCAGGTTGACGGGCATGGTGAATCCTCTTCTTGGGCATCCTCCAATGCATTTATTCCTAAACCGCCTGCGAACGGGGTGTCAAGCCGGTCCTTGCCCGACCGACCGCGTTGACTGGGAGAGGTTGGATTGTTACAGTCCGCGGCGGACCATCCACGTTTCCGGCGTCGGTAAGGCAATCACTTCAATCGGCGGGCGCGACATGCTCAGTGCAAAAGTTCTTTGGCCGCTCTTTCCCCTGTTGCTGTTGATCGTGATCGTCTGTCTCACCTGGGCCTTGGTCGTGGCCGTTCGCGGGCGAAAGGATCCGCCCGCGCGATGGCTTCAGATCGGCGCCTTCGCCTGCTACCTGTTGGCGGCGGTGACGGCGATTGCGAGCGAAGGGGGGCGCGCGTCGGTGAACCTGCATCGCCCGTTCAGTTTCCTGGCGCAGGTCTGCATCGTCGTCGCTATCCTGGTGGCCTGGAAACAGCAGGACCGCCGGTTGCTGTGGCTCAATGCCGGGGCATGGACCGGGATTCTCGCCGACACGGCGTTGCATTTCATTCTGCGATAGTCCCGTCCGACCGTTCGCGCGGTTCACTGTCAGATCAACCGGATTGCCACCGAGTCCGCCACCCGCCGTCCCGCCTCCGTCAACCGGATTCGCCCGTCCTTCCGTTCGAGCAACTGTTCGTCCAACAGGGTGGTCAGTTGCCAATGCCACTCTCGATCGGCGCACAACGAATCGAGCAACCGGTCATCCGCGCCGGTGAGTTGTCGCAGGCCGAAGACCAGCGCTTCGCGGCTTCTCTGGGCGGTGGTCAGGACCTCCCGATGGTCCAAGGGGACCAGGCCCTCGTTCAACCGTGCTTCATAGCCTGACAGGTCGGCGAGGTTTCCAAAGCGGCAGCCGTCCACATAGGACTGGGCGCTGGGTCCAAGTCCGAGATAGTCGCCGGCTTGCCAGTACAGCAGGTTGTGGCGGCACCGATGGCCGTGCCTGGCATAGTTCGAGATTTCGTAGCGGTCGTACCCGGCTTGCTCCAAAATTCGTTCCGCTGCCTGCTCCATGGCGATTTGCATCTCGGGATCAGGCTGTTCGGTTGCCCCAGCCTCAATCGCCTGCGCGAGGGCGGTCTCGGGCTCGATCGTGAGGGCATAGCAGGAGACGTGATCCGGTCGGAGCGAGACCACGCCGGCCAGCGTCTGTTGCCAACTCTCCATCGACTGCCCTGGCAAGCCGTACATCAGGTCGAGATTGAGATCGTCGAAGCCCGCCGCCCTGGCCCATTGCACGGAGCGCAGGACGCGGGCGGCCGGCGACGGACGTCCGATGCTGATCAACTCGGCGTCGTTCAAGCTTTCCGCGCCCAGACTCAGTCTGGTCGCGCCGGCCTCCCTCAGCCTAGTCAACATCTGATCGGAGACCGTGTCCGGATGGGCCTCGACGGTGATCTCGATGTCGGATTGGCAAGCGAAGGTCCGCCGAATCGCCGCCAGCAGGTCGCAGAGTTGATCGGCGCTCAACACGGTCGGCGTGCCGCCGCCGAGATAGATGCTGGAAAGCGGCGGGCCTGACAGCTCCGGCCGGTTGGCGTAAAGGGTCAATTCTTTCCGAAGGGCGGCCAGAAAACGCTCGGCCCGGTCCGGCCGATAGACCTGGAGATAGAAATTGCAAAAGGCGCAGCGAGTCCGGCAGAAGGGGATATGCACGTAGAGGCCCAACGATCTGAGGGCGCCGGGTTCCACCGAACGCTGCTTGCTGCCGGTTTCCATGGACATGTCACAGATTCAGGCGTTTGGAAAAATCCTTCTGCACGACGATCTCGACCTGATCGAGCGGGGAGTGGCCCCGGTTGCGGACGTGGACGGACCATTCGGGGAAACGCCGCAACGTTTCGAACAGGGACTTCAGCACCTCCGGCTTCACGCGACCTTCCCAGTCGCGAAGCCAACGGTATTCTTCTTCGTTCCCCTCGTAGTCGTCGGGAAACTGCGCTTCCAGACTGAAGCGAAGGACGAAGGATTGTTCTTCCTGAAACATGGTGCACTCCTCCGGTGGCAATCGGCCGATCATTGCGAAGGAAAGAACCGACACCCTATAATAAGCGACCGATTATCCCAGGTGAAAGGGAGTGGCCTATGCCGTTGTTTGAATACCGTTGTACCCAGTGCCAGCATCAGTTCGAGTTGATCGTGAACGGCTCCACGACTCCGGCCTGTCCGTCCTGTCGAAGCGAGCGGCTGGAGAAGAAGATCTCGGCCTTTGCGGTCGGAGCGACGGGGTGGGCTCCGTCATCCGGCGGCGCTTGCGGCTCCTGCGGGGATCCTCGTGGTTCCGGCGCCTGTTCGATGAACTAGGGTAGACGAGAGACGCCGGCGATGCCTGAATCACCCGACATCACGCTCCAGCGGGCCATCACGACGATCGGGCAATCCGATCCCTTGATCAAGCTCATGCAACAGGTCCAATTGGGGCGCATGAAGCCCACCGATCCCGGATTGCGGGTCGTGACCGAATCCTGGCTGAATACCTATCAAAAGGTGCTGGAAACGTCTCGCCTTCCGCAGGCGGCGGTGCGCCGTCTCGATCCTCGCCCGCGTCTTGCCGTCTTGATTGAAGCCGGCGTGCTGACGCCCGAACATCAGGCGGTGACAGCGTTGCTTTCCGCGTTCGATCGGGTCCTGGCCGAGTCGCCGGCTTAACCCACATTATTCATGACCGCTTCTACTGCAACCGCCGTGCGACCCGTTGCGATCAAGGTGCAACGGGTGCCCCGGCTGCGACAAGCCAGCATGCGGCTTGGCGGCATGCTGGCGGACAGGCTCGTCGCTCGCGGCCTCAACGTACTGTTTCAAGTACGCCTCGGCCGCGAGCGCCTCCGCGTGCCCGTCTCGCGTGGCGTCTTGGCGGTTTCGTCACGAACCGTCATGAATAATGTGGGGCAGGGCTGATCGCTCGATGGCTTGGCTGCTGCTCCTCGCCGGCCTCTGGTTCTGGTGGGCGCCGCCGCCCGGCGCAATGGCCCATGAACCGCAAGGCACCCGCCCGCTTCGCACAGTTCCCCTGTCGAATGTGCGTTCCCTGCTTCCGCAGGAGACCCATGTCCTTATTGAAGCGCCCGCGATCGAATCCTTTCTCGACGCGCTGGACCAATCGCCTCCCGATTGGCAGATCCTGTACGGACAGGGACACCACGATCCCGACTACGACGAACGGCTGTTGACCTTCAACCGCGCGCGCGACGATCGGCGCGCCGGGCGAGAGGCGCTACATTGGCGCATCGCGTTTGTATGGCCCGGCCAATTGACGGCCTATGACCCCACATCCGCCTCCTTCCGCGTGGCGATCGGTCCCTCGTTCATTCTGACACGATGGGGGCTGGTGCGATTCAAACCGGAAGATCTGCCAGGTAATCTTTCGGCGGTCCCGAATCCGAAGACAAGGGAAACGCTCCGACGAAAGGTGGGGAAGGGCCAGACGATCGACGTCCTGGTCGTCATGAGCGGCAGGCTGATCCCCGAGGAGTCCATCATCTATGACTTCAGTCATGAGGAGGAGGGCGTCGGGGTCGTGATGCCGGTCGTGCGCATCGAGCAGATCGATTATTTGCTTCCATAGTCTCCTGCTTGCTTTCCAGGCTTGACGCCACCAGCCTGAAGGGGTTTGACCCTGTGCGGCATTCGCGCTACCCTGCCGCCACATACCAAAGGCAATCCACGGGAAGATGCGTATGGGACTGAGGTCCGTTCTTTTGCTCATCTCGCTGCTGTCGTTCCAGGCCTGGCTCGGCGCAGCCTGTGCCGGGGAGTTCTCGGGAACCTGGAGAGGGTTGCTACAGGCCGAAGGGGAAGGAGCCGAGGCGGAAGTGCTGTTCAGCCGGGACGACCATCCGGTCTATACCTATACCAACAACCGGAACATGACCCGCCAAGTGGAACTCGCGAGTCCGGGACAGCAGATTGAATTCGTGCCGCCCGGCGGGGGCGTGCAGCGGATCATCGTCGAGCGCGTCGATCGACAGCCAGGCAAGCTGCTGATCTCGCTGAAGGGCTTGTTTGAAAAGGCCGGCGGCGGCTATTTGGACCAACAGCAGGAGGTCGTGGTCTTCGAATATGAGCTGGTTCCGGAAGGGCTCAAGATGCGAGTCCGGCGGCGAACGGTCTCGCACGTCGGCGACAAGGACATGATTGTCGGTGGACAACCTCAGGAAGCGGTTGCCGAAGGCCTCCTCCAGCGGGTCAAGTAAATCCAGTTGTCTTGTTCCGATCCTGTATCGATTGCGATACACCTCCGTAGGGCGAAGATACAGGACATGCGACTCTGTCATTCCTTCTCAAATACGTCCTTTTCCTAGGAGGCTGTCCGACATTGCCGTTCGTGACGAGGCGAAGCAGGCGCTGGCAGGTGCAAGGCCGCAGGCTGCGAAAAACCGGAGGCGTATTCGCTGGAATACGTTGAGGATTTTTCACGGCCGAGAACGAAGCAGATGCCGGTGCATCCTTCGCCGCAGTAGAAAGGTCAATGTCGGACAGGCTCCCAGAAGCCGGATCATACAGGGAATTGTTTCACCATCCTGGACGGTACGGAGCTTGCTGATTTTCCAATCAGTACGGGCTTGTCCGGTTGTGAGGGCGACTGCCGTCTGCCGGACGGCGCCATGAATCCGCCACCGACGATGCCGGAGAGGAGGAACTCCGATGCGAGGGAAAAACATCGTGCTCTGTTCGGATGGCACCGGCAATACCGCCATCAAGGCGCGTGGGACCAACGTCTTCAAGATCTATGAAGCAGTCGACATCCAAGGCCATAAGTACGATCAAACTTTAAAGCCGCAGGTGGCCTTCTATGACGACGGGGTTGGCACCTCTCGTCTGACTCCGCTCAAGTTGATCGGCGGGGCGTTCGGGTTCGGATTTCGCAAGAACGTCAAGGACCTCTATACCGAGTT